>JBNKFP010000153.1:0-7327 GCA_050289365.1 Cellvibrionaceae bacterium
TTAACTGGCTTGTCCACTTTTTTGCCATGCAAGTCGATTGTTAAAGTGGTACTTAAAGCAGTGGGGACGCCTTTGTCTAACTTCCTTAACCACTTTGGGTCCACGTGGCCGGTCGCGGTGGCGAATGGAAATGTTTTAACTTCAAAAAGATGCTCTTGCATACGCTGATTACGAATATCAATCTGAGTATTCACGCTGGTCAAATCGACTTTAAAGGTGAACATCCCCGATTCCGCCAAATCACCCGATAGGGCGTTAAAACTGTGGACTTCCGCAACGGTATCTTTTTTGATAGAAACAAAATTAAGATGAGATTGTTCAGGAGTCAATTGCCAGGATGCCAAAGCCGATTGACTCACTAGCATACTCAAAGCGAGACCGAATATGAGCTTGGTGTTTATCATATGAACTACTCCTTTTGTCGCATTAAAATGAATAGAATTGTCGGGCTCAATAGAAAAGTGCCAAACCAAACACGTTCATTATTTTGCAGCATTAAAACAGTCCAAAATTGCCTTGTCTAGCGAGCGGTTAGCGTTCGAGAAAAAATTGGCGCATTTATTTGATTAGTATCTAGTATTAGAAAATGGTTTTTTGCTACAGTCCGAGCGTTTGGCCCTGTTATTGAGAGAACATCTTAAGTATCACTTAAGACTCATTGGCTAGACTCTGAAGATAGCTTTGCTAGAGTTACATCAAGAGTTACATCACCTGTTATAACAATTGTCCCTAAATTTGGAATGGTTATGCCTGAAACGCCAATAAAAATGATCCGACGTCCCCTACTCCTCATATTTTGCCTTTGCCTTTTACCCTCCTGCTCCAACCTGGGCGTCAAACCACATCAGCGTGGCACCTTGGCAAAGGAGAGCATGCAATTGGTGAGTGATCCCATAGAGGTTGGTCTTGATGACCATATATATTTCAGTAAAGAGGCTACCAGTGGTGGTCGTGGATTTGGCGGAGGTGGCTGCGGATGCAACTAAAATCGAAAAACAAACCGGCTAAAGACGTTGGCTTAGCACTGGCTGCAGCGACCTGTACCCTTCTTGGTGGGGTGGCGCAAGCTGAAAAGGGCGATCCCGGAACCTGGTCTTTTGATGCCGCATTCCTCTACTACAGTGAAGATAACAGTCGTGTGCAAGCGGCCGAGCCGGTATTGAGCGCCACTCGCTATTTTGACACCGACAAAACCTTAAATTTAAAGGTGGTTTTGGACAGTTTGACAGGTGCATCGCCCAGTGGAGCGACCCCCAGTGATGGTGTACAAACCTACACCCGCCCCTCGGGTAAAGGGGAATATACGATTCAACCCGGTACTGTAGCCCTGGATGATACCTTCCATGACGGGCGTACGGCGCTTTCAGCGAGTTGGAACTCAACGTTAAATCGCGAGTGGAGTTACAGCGCGGCGTTGTATGGGTCCGCCGAGCATGACTACAGCTCCCTGGGGTTAAGCAGCTCTGTGTCGCGTTACTTCAATCAAAAAAATACTCAGCTTAATTTGGGGTTGTCCTTTTCCGCAGACACCGTCAAACCAGAAGGTGGTTTGCCCGTCGGGTTTTCTCGCCACGCATTGCAGGCGATGGGGGATTTCGATGCTCAGTATGCAGCTTCCCGCAATGGCGACAGTGACAGTAAAACCATCGTGGATGTATTGATCGGCTTTTCTCAAGTGATCAACAAACGTACAATCATGCAATTCAATTACTCGATAAGCAATTCCAGCGGGTATTTGACCGACCCATACAAAATTCTCAGCGTCATTAATGATGATGACCAAGATGTGGACTATGGGCGCAATGCGGTAGATGCAAACGGACTCAGCGAGTATGTTTACGAGGAGCGGCCAGACAAACGCACCAAACAAGCCTTGTATTGGCAGACAAAGACCATGGTCGGCGAAGACAACGTGGTCGATGCTTCCTACCGATTTATGACCGACGACTGGGGTATCCAGTCCCACACTTTCGACTTCAAATACCGCTGGCAGTTTGCCAAGAGCTATTTAGAGCCGCACCTAAGGTACTACATGCAAGGGGAAGCGGATTTTTATTATCGCTACTTAACAGCCAGTCAGTTTGATGCTCAATTTGACCAGTTGGACGCGGCCAGTGCCGATTATCGTCTCGGTGACCTGGACACGATCACAGTTGGCTTTAAATACGGTCGCACCCTGCACAACGACAAGGAGCTTACAGTTCGCGCCGAGTACTATATGCAGTCCAGTAGTGGCGAAAACGGAATTGGTGCTCTCGCGCAACAAGATTTGTATTTGGATACCAATGCCCTTATGTTCACTCTCGGCTATTCCCTCTAGTTTGCAATCCCAGCACCACGCTTTGCGGGTGCTGGGATTCTTTGCAAACATTGCGGAATATTAGCGTTTTGGATCCCATGAACTCCCCCCCCAAACACGTAAATTTGACGTTCAGCGCAGCTGAAAATCCTCTACTTCACAAACCCGTTACGTTTAAACAATTGAGTGAACATCGCTTTTTAATTTGCTTTGAAGCGATGGCCAGCACCTGTGAATTGCATTTCGAGTCCTCCGAACTAAAGACGGATGAGCTGATTGAATTGGGGCGCCAAGCCATTATTGAAACTTGGCGTATTGAAGCGAAATTCAGTCGTTATCGGGAAGGCAATATAATCCATCAAATCAACAATGCTCAGGGAAAACCCGTTCAAGTGGACGCGGAAACAGCAAATTTGTTGGACTATGCAGCTCAGTGCTACAGCTTATCTGATGGCATGTTTGACATTACTTCTGGCCCCTTACGACGAATCTGGAAATTTACTGGCGAGGAAGGAAGCCCAGAACCAAAATTGATTGCAAAGACATTAAACAGCGTCGGCTGGAACCAATGCCGATGGCAACCACCTTACTTCAGCCTGCCACACGATGGCGAAATTGATTTTGGTGGCATAGGCAAAGAGTACGCTGTAGACCGGGTTTGTCAGCTGATCCAGCAGATTGCCAAGCGTTCAGTGCGTGTGCTAGTGAATTTCGGTGGTGATATCGTCTGCTCTGGCCCGCGGCTCGATGGATCGGCTTGGAAAATTGGACTGGAAAAAATCGACTCTGTGAACGAAAACAGTCAGAGAGTATTTGATCTCACCCAAGGTGCCATTGCGACCAGTGGCGATACCCATCGCTTCTTAACGATAAAGGGACAGCGCTTCAGCCACATATTGAGCCCGAAAACGGGCTGGCCCGTTGCAGGGGCACCACAAACTGTCACCGTATTTGCTCCCACCTGCACTCTCGCCGGAATGATGGCCACTTTTGCAATGCTTCAGGGCGCGTCGGCGGAAGCTTTTTTAGACGGCCAATCATTTCCCCACTGGATTCAACGTTCGAGCACATAAAAAATGCACATATTATTGGTCGAAGACAACAACTCCCTCGCACTGGGATTAAAGGTCGCTCTGAGCAAAGCAGGCTTTGTGGTCAATAACGTTGCCAGTGGTCAATTCGCAGTGGATATCATCAACAGTGAACCTCCAGACGCCGTGATATTGGATTTAGGTTTGCCGGACTTAGACGGTTTACAGGTGATCAAAAAGGCCAAAAAATCGTGTCCAAACTTACCCATTTTGATTCTCTCCGCACGCGACAGTACAGACGACAAGGTTACTGGCCTGGAACTGGGTGCCGACGATTTTTTGACCAAACCATTTGACATTAAAGAGCTGATCGCACGATTGCGTGTAATTGAACGGCGCCTATTTGGCACACAAGAGCAATGTGTTGAAATTGGCGATGTGGTCTTGTCGACAGCCCATCATCAAGTGATGTTAAAGGGGGCGCCCTTAGAGCTCTCTCGTAGAGAGTATGCGTTGTTGAAAAGCTTAATGGAGTCTGCAGGACGGGTTATCACGCGCTCAACGCTAGAGTCTCGTCTCTACAGTTGGGGAGACGAGGTCGTCAGCAATGCGATTGAAGTTCACATACACAATTTGCGCAAAAAAATCGGCAGCGACTTCATCAAAACCGTCAGAGGCGTGGGCTACATGGTACCCAAAAAGTGATATCCATTCGCAATTTTTTAATGGGCGTTATTGTTGCTGGATGGATTTTGGTCAGCTTTCTGGTCTTGCTTAAGGGATATGAGCAGGGATCACAAACAACCAGTACCGTACTGGATGAAGAGTTAAAAAAAACAGCCCACTTACTCGCCCACTACTACAAACCCAATAGCACGGGAGCAAGCTATTCCTCTCCGCATTATGCTTACCAAATCACCGCAGATAACAAAATTGTCGAAGCCTCAAAGAATTTGCAAAGTGAGCTTTTGGATACTCAAAGCTATGGCTTTTTCTACAGTAACTTTGATCAATTGCGTTGGCGAGCCTATCGCTTTTTCTTGGCCGATAAAAAAGTTTGGATTACTGTCGCGGAACCCGAAAATCAACGTCTAAAAATCATTGAAAACATTGTACTAAGTACCTTACAACCTCTGCTTTTTGGTATCCCGATTGCCGCTGTAGCCATTTGGTTTATTATCGGTTACGGTTTGCAACCTCTTAAGCAGCTGAGCTCACAGCTGTATTACCGTCAAGCGCACAATCTTGAACCCATAGACCTGGGAACCCAGCCAAAAGAGCTTCACTCTGTCACCGAATCCGTCAATCAATTATTGCAACGTTTGCGGGTTGCGTTTCAACGGGAAAAAGCCTTCGTCGCCGACGCAGCCCATGAGCTGCGAACGCCGGTCAGTAATCTGAAAATTCATTTACACAATTTGGTGGAAGACGCATCCGAAGCATCGAAATATAACCATATCAATCAAGCGGTCGATCATTTAGAGCACCTTGTGGCCCAACTATTAGTGCTGTATCGCAGCTCATCTGACTTGCTTGCAGACCAAGTAGAAGAAATCGATTTACAAACCCTGCTTCAAGGCATCATTGCGCAGCACTATCAACTCATTGAACATCATCAGCACGACATCGAGCTTATTTGCTCACCTTGTGTATTTCGAAGCAATCGATTTGCACTCTCATCCATGATTCACAACATATTGTCGAACGCGATCAAATACACTCCAGACAGCGGAAAAATACGCGTTACGGCACATTGCAATGGGAAGGATGTCTTCATAAAAATCGAAGATTCAGGACCGGGGATACCACCTGAACAGCAGCAGAAAGCCTTCCAGCGATTTGAGCGTCTTAACGAACAAAAAGCGAGTGAAGTCGAAGGCTCCGGACTGGGCTTGGCCATTGTCGCTGAAGCAGCCAAAGTCATTGATGCTGATACTCATTTACATCGGTCAGATCTTGGCGGTTTGAGTTTTGAGATTGAAATCACCGGAAATAAAAGTTTCTCAGTTGGGCCAACAGTATGAACAGATTACGTCGACGATTGATACAATCCATTTTCGGTCTCTTTGGTAGCGTTACGCTACCCGTGTCTGCCCAAACAGAATTCACCCTGGAAATTAAAAACCATTTATTTTTTCCTGAGACAGTTCACATTCCAGCCCAACAGCGGGTTCGTTTGGTTGTCATTAATCACGATGCTACCGCTGAAGAATTTGAAAGCTCTTCCCTGAGCCGAGAAAAAATTATTCCCGGTCGGAGTAAAACCATCATATTGATTGGACCTTTATCCCCTGGTCACTATTCGTTTTTTGGGGAATTTAATCCCACAACAGCAGTAGGAACGATTGTCGCGGAGTAATGATGCTGACCAACCTACCCTTGGAGTACCAATAGGAATGCTTTTAAACACCGTTTTGATCGTTTCCCGAGAAGTGTTTGAAGCCGCGATGCTCATCAGTCTATTATTGAGCTATTGCTATTTAAACAAAAACTCACTTTGGGGAATCTGGATAGGTTCCGGTTTGGGCGTGGTTGGAGCCCTACTTTGGGCATTTAATTTAATTCACCTTACCGCTTTATGGGATTATCGCGGTCAAGAATTGAGTGTCGCTGGAATCTATTTTGCGCTCTATATTTCGCTGGTTATTCTGTTCGTAACACAATTACGATTGCCATTTCCGAGTTCATCTGCAAGTGCCCCGACCCGGAACAAACATTCAGTCAACGCCCTGATCTCGATTCTGATTGCATTGGCGCTGGTCCGTGAGTTAGGTGAAATCATCGTGTATTTCTACTCGCATAACAGTGATCAACTTCATTGGACTTCACTGCTATTGGGTTCTGTAATGGGCATATCCATTGGCAGTAGTTTAGCCACAGTGCTTTATTTTATGTTGATAAGAATTACCGGACGAGTCGGTTGGAATCTTGTGCGTTATTGGCTCGCGTGGATAGCGGGTATCACGCTGATGAATTCGGCTACTCAACTGTGTCAAATCGGGGTGCTGCCTCAGAGCCCGCCATTGTGGGACAGTTCCGCTTTGTTATCAGAACAAAGTATTTTAGGTCATATTTGCAGTGCACTATTTGGCTACAAAGCCCAGCCCTACTTCATTCAGGTATTGGCGCAAGTGGTGGGCTTTGGCCTATGCGTCATTCCTTTAATTCGCTCTCATTTTCCCAAAATTTCAACCCCTGATACCCACCAAAACGAAAAAGTTAGTTGAGAATCGCCCCCCCAAATGATCTACAATTAGCGCAACCGCGGCCCTTGCCGAGGAAAGTTCGGCACTGACGAGAGATTACCTTGGACATAACGAGGCGTTTTTCGTCAACCCGTGCTCAAAGAACGTGCAATATACAAAGGTTGTCATACATGGCGAACACACTTAACTGGGGGATAATTGGCGCAGGAATCATTGCCCATAAACTGGCAAATGCGGTAAATATCGTTGACGGCAATGCGTTGGTGGCCGTGGCCTCGAAAACATTGGAGCGTGCTCAGGCTTTTGCCGACGAACATCAGATCAGCGCAGAACCTAACTACGAAGCCCTGGTTTGTCGCCCAGACATAGATGTTATTTATGTTGCCACCACCCATAATTTCCATTATGAAAATGCGCTTCTCGCGTTACAGCACGGCAAACATCTCCTGGTTGAAAAACCTTTTACCGTAAACGCTCGCGAAGCTCAGGCGTTAATTGAACTGGCCAAACAAAACAATGTTTTTATGATGGAGGCAATTTGGGTGCGATTTTTACCCACTATGCAATCGTTAAAAGCGCACCTGCAGAGCGGCATGATCGGTGAAATCAAAGCCTTCAATGTATCGTTTGGCGGCATCGCGCCGGAACACTATTTGCCGCGACTCATAGACCCTAATTTGGCCGGGGGTGTCACTTTGGATATGGGAATATACCCAATTACCTTTATTCAGTATTTTCTTGATGAATTACCCAGTGAGCACCATTCTTTTGCCAGAATGAGTGATGGCGGC
>JBNKFP010000154.1:0-7304 GCA_050289365.1 Cellvibrionaceae bacterium
TTGACCTTACCGGGCTGACCATTGGGCAACACTAAACTTTGACTCTGAGCAGCATTCACCAAAGTCGGGGCTTGCCCGCCGGGATCATTGGCTGTAGGTGTGAGCCACACCTTAATCTGGTTCACGTTATAGCCGGCGGCGGGCCCGCATTCTCCTGTTGCCGCATCATTTTTCAACATCTGCAGGCGTAATTGGTGGGGACGACCGGCGACAATATCTTCGCCAAGGCTATCCACTGATTCCACCACAAAAACGTTATCGCTAAAGGTAGTTGGGCTGGAAACGCTGGTCACACCGTCACCGTTGACGGCTACCGTCAAGGTTTCTCGATGAACATTCGCGAGATTCAAACGCACTGTCCCCTGATCGGAGCCATCAACAGCAAACTGATAGGTTGCGCTGCCACTGTCGGCGCTGCCAGTCGTTAAAGTACCGTAGCCATCAGAGGCTGTCCCGGTCATCGCCCAATCGCCATTGCCCGTCGAGGTGCTGATGTCAATACTGCCGGTATAGTTTGTCAAAGTCTGCCCTGAACCATTTAAGACGCTAATCAACACACTGGCTTCGGTGCAGGTACTTGCAGTATTGGGCAAATTGATCGAGAAATCGGCTGTGCTGGGCTCCACAGGACAGACATGTGTTTGATTCATTACGCTATTGACTTGAGTGCTGGTCAATACGGAATCGTAGTATTGGAGCTCATCGACATAGCCGTCGAGACGGCGAGAGTGAAAGTTATAATCTGTCCCTATGTAGATTGGCAAATTATTGTAGGTCAGTGCTTGGGTAGTGGAATGTGAAGCGAATAAGGCTCCGTCCAAGTACATCCGCTGCTCTCCCGACTTATAGGTTATGGCTAGGTGGTGCCATGTCGATAGCGAAACGGAACCGGATGAGGTTAGCATTTGGGCGCCTCCGCCCCACCACCACTCCAACTGTCCGGTTGTTTTGATGTTGACTTCAAATTGTTCGTTTTTGGAAATGATGGTTTTTAAATCGCTTCCAGGGTAGGTTCGCGTATAAAACCAAAACGCGACGGTAAACTCAGGTTGATCCATAATGGAATTACTGCCAGGGTCGTCAATTTGGGCATAGCCGTCGGAAGTTCCATGAAAATTCCCGCTGCGGCAGGTACCTGGGTCACCCGCAATAGCGGGAGCCGCGACCTGTGTTGTTGGAACACCGTTCAAGTTAATCGCCCTTCCATGGAGATTGTTGCCGGACAGGTCAAGGATTTCACTGGAAGAACCAACCCAAGTGGTCTCGTCCAGTGGCCAGTAACCAATCGGTACAGGAAATGCGCCGCCTTCACAAAAACTGGCGAAGGTTGCATCCATTGAAGTGCTGTCAAAATCGATTAGAGCACCGCTTTCCAACGTGATTCTTCCTCCGGCCGAGGCTGCACCGGTTAACACAGCACTGTTTTCAACCGTAATATCATCCACAGCGTAGAGTACTGCATTTACATTGGCAGCATAGTGCAAGTTGATATCGTCATTGGCAACCAACAGTACCTGTGCTCCGTCTGGAACGTTGAACTCTGCTTCATGGATATCTATGTCCGTTTTTACGTAAAAGGTCACGACGGAATTTGCGGCAAAATGCGCTTTCGCTAAATAACCCAATGTAAATGAGCCGTTAAAAGTATATGTCCCTGAATCAAAGTAAATTTCGGCTTCGGTTCCCAGCGAGAGAGAACCGTAGTCACCGGGGTTAAGGACCTGAGTTTGTCGATAGCCGAGACTAACCTGTGGCGCTCCGCTCACAAAACTGTTAAAGCTGGGTCCCTGAGTTGATGTCGAATTGGACTGACTACACGCACTGGTATCGCAACTGGTACCTGGCCGACCACCATCATTCAGATTCAATGTGCTTAAGATGGCATCTGGGCTGTTTACTATCTTGGCGTCCCAATTGAATTTTATCTCTCCCGTTGCTGAAAAATTGGATGCACCATCAGGGAAAATGGCCGAGCACGACGTTAACCCCCATACCTCAGCGGAGCTCCCGAGAAATAGAAAGGTCATGATGGAGAATATGAATTGGTAAGCGCGTAATAGCGCCGAACTACTTTTTATCTGCACACACCGCTACATTTTGGAATCGAAAGATGATTCAAGTATAGCTAAGGCTACCTAAAACTCTAAGGATTCCGCTTTTAAACAAAAGATTGTGATTACAATCCAGGTGATATCTAAAATAAACAGCCCTGGATCGCCGCGTTAATAGCCCCTATTAAGCACATCAAAACCTTTTATAACCAAAAGCGATTATCGATAGGGAATTAACAAAAAATCTCATTCCATAAGCACGTCAATGCACACTTGCAACTATATTTGAGTCAACATCGATTAATTTTCGACTAAACTGAGAAAGCGCTATTCGAGTACTGACGAACGACTCGAAAAGGACTTAGACTATTCATTTCGTTTAATTCATTTGAGACGATGCATGACCGGATTTTCGGGGATTGAAGGCAAACAAGTAGTGCGCAAAGGCGGTCCAAGATACTTGGTACACTGGCGTGCACGCTTTTTTCTAGATGATAAAATCATTCAAACAACCGTCATTAATTCCGTATTTAAATCAGGTTTTTCGTTTATCTTCCCTCACGCCTTACCCGTTGGAGCGGAAATTAATTTGGAAATGGCGCTCAAATATCGTGAGCAACCAATTCGCATTCGAGTGAAAGCAAAAATCGAATACTGCTTGTTACGATCCAACAATGATGGTGCTGATATTGATGTCACTACTACAAAAATTACCCGCGAAGATAACCACACCATCAACAATATCTTGCAGGAATTGAGCGAATCCAAGGTCTTTAATCTTCGCCAATAAATCATTAAGACGTATCTAACTTGACACCACCACCGATGTTTCCAACAGGCGCAGCCGCGCTTTAAGCTCTGGGATGCAGGAACCACAATTGGTACCACAACGCAATGCCTCACCCAGGGCACTAACAGATTTGCAACCCGCGGCAATGGCTCGATCTATGGTCTTCTCGCCAATCTGGAAACACGAACAAACAACATTACCTTCATCGACTTGCTCTCCCGGAGCACGCCCTGCGAGCAACGCCATATGGTGATTTCCAGAGACCTTCTGCCCCAGTTGATTTTCGACCCAACGCGACTCCTGCTGATTTTGCGTCACTGAAGACAGGATCAAAATGACCTGTAAAACGCCGTCTACAAAACCCGCCGCACGATAGGTCTTACCCGCAGAATCGCGCATTTCGATCCAATCGAGAGCCACACCAAATTCATTATGAAGCCATTGCCGCCAATCCGTTTTCGATTCTCGATGAGCGAGCCGAAATTTAAATCCATTGGCAATCGGAATTTTGGTCCAATACTCCGAATTTGGAACCACATCTTTTTGGCAGAGCAGATACCCTTGCCACATTTGGACAAAAGGTGAGATTAAAACGGGACTGTGTTTAAATTCCGGTTGCCCACAATTGGGATCCGTAATGTCATTTACCAAAGCATCGGCGCGACCGTGAGATGCGAACTTAGCATTCCAATGCATGGGCACAAAAATATTTCCTCGCTGCTGGTTACTGCCAGTACGAACGCGACCAATATATTGTGATCCACGATTTTCTAAAACCGCTAACCCGCCTTCTTGCAATTGAAAACGTTGTACATCATCAGGGTGCACTTCAATAAAAGGTTCATCTGTGTGGCCCCATAATTTGGTTGCCAAACCCGTACGGGACATGGTGTGCCAGTGATCTCGGATACGCCCCGTATTCATAATCACTTGTTGGTCGCTGGGCACAACTTTTGGCAACTGCGCCACAATCGGAACAAATTGCGCTTTCTGATTTTTGGTAAAAAATGCGCCATCGTCAAACAACCGTGTGCGTCCGTGTGGAAACTGCTGATTGACCGGCCATTGGATGGGCTGAAAACAATCGTATTGCTGCGGGCTTAACTGGGCAAGCGCGCTGATATCAAACCCCCGCGTGCCCTTGTTTTCCAAACCCGATAAGGCGGCGTGCTCACAGAATATTTCACTGGGATGTTGATAATGAAAACCCTGATGAAAACCCATTTTTTGAGCAAAATCACAGATGATTTGCCAGTCGTGACGTGCCAGCCCCGGAGCAGGCAAAAATCCTTTCTGCAATGATATGCGTCGTTCTGAATTGGTCACGGTACCGTGTTTTTCGCTCCAAGTGGTCGCCGGCAATAACACATGGGCCATCTTGGCCGTATCCGTATTGGCGATACATTCACTGACAATTACCAATTCGCATTTTTCCAAGGCCCGCTTGACCGCATCTGCGTCTGGCATGCTGACCACCGGGTTGGTTGCCATAATCCAAATGGCTTTCACTTTACCGGCGTCAACGGCCTTAAACATGTCGACTGCTTTCAATCCTTCTTTTTTTGCCATATTAGTCGCCTGCCAAAAACTGGCCACTCTAGCAACGTCTTCTGGGTTCTGAAAACTCATGTGGGAGGCCAATTGATTGGCCAAGCCGCCAACCTCTCGCCCCCCCATCGCATTGGGCTGTCCGGTAATGGAAAAAGGTGTAGCACCGACTTTGCCGATTTTCCCCGTCGCCAAGTGGCAATTGATCAAGGCATTGCCTTTATCCACACCCGATGAAGATTGGTTAATCCCCTGAGAAAAAACACTCACCGCCTTTTCGGTATTGGCAAACCATCGGTAAACCCTGAGCAGTGCCTCCTCATTTACTTGGCAATGATGTGCGGCTGCGGAAACGTCTGGCACTTGATTTTTAGCGACAGACAACGCATGATCAAAGTGCTCGCAGTGTCGGTCAATAAAAGCATTATCCAGCTTATTTTGATCCGCTAAATAACCGAGCAAACCATTAAAAAAATAGCCGTCACTGCCTGCTCGAATCGGTAAATGCACATCCGCTATTTCACACGTTGCAGTACGACGCGGATCGAGAACAACAATTTTTAATTCGGGACGATGCTCCTTCGCCTTGACAATACGTTGATAAACAATGGGGTGAGCGTAGGCCATATTGGAGCCGACTAAAATAATCAGATCCGCCAGCTCCAAATCTTCGTAACAACCGGGAACGGTATCTGCACCAAAAGCCCGTTTATGAGCGACAACAGCTGAAGCCATGCACAAACGAGAATTGGTATCCACATTCGCTGTTCCGATAAAACCTTTCATTAATTTATTGGCAACGTAATAGTCCTCGGTCAGCAGTTGACCGGAAATATAAAAAGCCACAGCGTCAGGACCGTATTCTGAAATGATTTTTTTAAACTTGGCAGCACTATAGTCGAGGGCCTCATCCCAACTCACATCTTCGCCGAACAGCTTTGGCGTCAGCAAACGATCTGCAGCATTTTGAGTTTCATGTAACGACGATCCTTTAACGCATAATTTTCCGTGATTTGCCGGATGGTTTACGTCGCCATGAACGCCGACGACTCGATTATTTTCAATCTCGGCGACAACGCCACAACCCACACCACAGTAACAACAGGTGGTATTGACGGCCTCTTTCGCAATGATATTTTGGGGAGACGTATCTAACATGAATTTCGCAAAAGCTCTCAAATAGATTTAAACAGAAAATTATTAAGCAACATCATCGTAAAATTGCTTACCGAGCACCAAAGATTCAGCGAAATCTGAGACATCTGTAGCGCTCACCATCAAGTCAAAGTAATCCTGACCACTTTGGGTATCACCAAACAAAACAACCCCCACCAACTTGCCATCCAACAGTAAGCACTTGCGATAGATCCCCCTACTGGGATCCTCATAAATCAACTCCCTGTGTTCAGGCCGGGTTAAATTTTCACCCGCAGAAAATAACTGCACACCCGACACTTTCAGTTTGGTCGCGACCGGTTTATTGCTGAACGGAGATGTCGGTAAATTGCAAAGCCGGTTTGCCAGAACAGCGCTCTGCTGCCAAATGGGCTCCACCAACCCGAAGGTTTGGCCTTCAAACTCTACGCATTCCCCTAGTGCACTGACTGAAGCATCCCGAGTTTGCATATAAGCATCTACGCTAATCCCCCTTGCTCCAGCTAATTTTGACACCTCGCCCAACTCCTTATTGGGTACAATTCCTGTGGCGATCACACACAACTTACAATCAATCATTTCACCTGATTTCAATTGCATGCCGGTGAGTTCGGTTTCCCCCATAAAGGATTCCACTTCGTCCTGGAGACAAAATTGTATATTTTTTTGTTCCATTATTTTTTGCAGGTAAGCTGCCGCTGAAACGTCCAGTTGGCGGTTTAGCAGCCAGCCGGAACGATGAATAAGGGTTACTGGAATCCCCTGCTGGGCGATACCGTAAGCAGCCTCTAAACCCAAAAAACCACCTCCGACAACAACCGCCCGTGCGTGATCGGGTACGCGCCTTAGTTCATCTACCCTCCGCTGAATACGATCAACATCGGCCAAACTACGAAAGGAAAAAATACCGTCTAAATGTTGATTGCCAGCGCCAATTTTTGCCGGCCGTGAGCCAACCGCAAGCACCAATTGGTCATAGCCAATGGTGTTTTGGTTTTGCGTCAATATGCGTTTTCGTTCCGGGTCCAACCCGATGACACGTTCAGCAGCGCGATAATGAATCCCCTGTTGCAGGTACCACTCCATGGGTTTGGCTATGATCGACTGCTGATCTATTTCGCCCGCCAAAACCGGAGAGAGCATAATGCGGTTATAACCGCCCACCGGCTCGTCCCCCACCACAGTGATGGACAGGTGCTCAACCCCGCGCTGCAATAGGTCATCAAGCAACCTTCCCGTTGCCATACCGTTCCCAATAATAACCAATGATTGCTTCAAAACAGCCTCACTGCGATACTTAGTGGTGCACAAAGAAGATTTGCGCACCACAATTAAATCTGTATAAAATATTTTTCAATCCATTTTGGTGCGCAATTCAACATTAAGGCACCATTTCGATACGTTTTCGTATATAACTTTTGATAAATAAAGAATTTTTCAGTGCGATATCAATTCAGCAAAAGGCAGGCCAGATTAACCATCCAAGAACTAATGTCTTTCGCTTTACAGTGTCGTAGGCTCTGGTACTGAGGAGAACAAGGTGAAATGGGGGCCAGGAGACAATAAATGCCAAGTTTGCGTTGCAGAAACGGGACAGTTAGGTGTTGCAGTGAAGTGAGAGGTTTGCTTGGGAACCCCCTTTAGGATTTAAAGGGAATTTGAATTGAAAGCGAGCGAATCTTTGGGTTCACCAAAGTAAGGGTTTTTCAGTATACCGACAAGAAAGAGCACATTACTATGCTCCTTCCTGATGGCATTAC
>JBNKFP010000155.1:0-7247 GCA_050289365.1 Cellvibrionaceae bacterium
ATTGGGCTGTGACCCAGTTTCAATCGGATACGCCAAAGTTGGATGCGGAAGTGTTGCTGGCTGCGGCACTGAATCGTGACCGAGCCTTTCTATACACTTGGCCCGAACGTGAGCTGGAGCCTAACCAAAATATACAGTGGTTGACTTGGGTTGAGCGGCGCTCTCAGGGAGAGCCTATTGCCCATATTTTAGGGTTGCGGGAATTTTGGTCGCTTACCCTAGAGGTGGGCCCCTGTACACTCATTCCAAGGCCCGACACAGAAGTTCTTGTTGAAGCTGTACTCGATTATATTGCTGAGCCCAATGAGGCTCAGCTCAAGCTGCTCGATTTAGGCACAGGGACCGGGGCAATCGCTTTGGCGCTCGCAAAAGAATTACCCCGCTCCGATGTGCTGGCTACAGACTTGCCTGCTAGCGTTGTGGCCTTGGCAGAGCGCAATCGGGTCCGCAATCAGCTGCACAATGTGCAGTGTATCTGCAGCGACTGGTTCGCACAGGTTCAAGGACGTTTTGATTGGATTATCAGTAACCCTCCCTACATTGATGCCGGCGATCCGCATTTGGCTCAGGGAGATCTGCGTTTCGAGCCGCGCAGTGCTTTGGTTTCTGCTCAACAGGGGCTGGCTGACATTGCCCATATTGTGCAAACTGCACCAAAATATTTACGAGTGGGTGGGCAACTATTGCTAGAGCACGGCTGGCAGCAGCACGAGGCAGTGCAAAGTTTACTCCGTGAATTTGGCTATACGGAGATCTATACCCGTGTTGATTATGGCGGTAATCCGAGAGCCACAGGCGGTCAATGGGTGAATCCTTAACAATGGCAAAAACCGAATTTTCTGACGACGAATTATTGCGCTACAGCCGGCATATCTTATTGCCACAGGTGGATATCACGGGACAATTGGCGCTTGCCAACGGCCGTGTCTTGGTGGCCGGACTTGGTGGTCTTGGATCTCCGGTTGCTCAATATCTTGCTGCGAGTGGCGTGGGGCATTTAACTTTCGCCGATTTTGATGAGGTGGATAGCAGTAATTTGCAGCGACAGGTCATTCACAGTGGCCAGCGCTTGGGTCAAAACAAAGCGGTTTCGGCAGCTCAGTCAGTTAGGGCTTTAAACGAATTTATACAAGTCGATGTTGTTTCTGAGGCGCTGAGCGAAGAAAATTTAATGGACCTTGTTGCGCAAATGGACATCGTGGTGGACTGCACCGATAACTTTCTCAGCCGCAAAGCCATCAATCTTGCTTGTGTAAGGCAGCGAGTGCCCTTGGTTTCTGGTGCTGCAATTGGTTTTGAAGGGCAGGTCTGTGTTTTTAATCCTAAAAAATCGGATAGCCCCTGCTATCAATGCCTTTTCCCAGAGCTGGATGATCAGCAGTTAAGCTGCTCACAAAGCGGTGTATTTGCCCCTTTGGTCGGCATCATCGGTAGCATGCAGGCAATGGAAACACTGAAGTTATTGGCTTGTTGCGGGGAGCCGAACCATGGCAAATTGCATATTTATTCGGGGCTTAATAGCTGTTGGCGAACCTTCAATGTCAAGCGCGACAGCCATTGCCCGTCATGCAAGGGAAGTTAGCTGCGGGTTGCATTGAGTTTGCGGCTCTCGGTTCGAACGAATCATTTGGCGTGGCTTTCTCGTACGATCGATCCATACTGTAAGGCAAGTGATAGGCATTGTGAGTTAGCAATGGCAATGTCTTCCGGAGTGCTGTGCTTGGGTCAGAGGGCAACTTTGATTCTGTATTGGAAAAAGTCTCAGGGCAAATAGGCCGCCTTCTCCAGCTGGGAGCGGCTACTCAGCCAGTGCTGAGTTCATTTGAATGAATTCTGAATCGTAAATCATTTTCACTTCTCCCTTGAAATATCAATTGTTGATCGCACATTAGGTTATGTGATTTGGGAAAGTCGTCTTGTAAAGAGGCTTGCTTAGATTGCATCTGAAACGACAGGTTGCTGTGTCTGCAGTTTGAGCGGTGACCGATTGCATATTGCTTCATTTAGGAGAATATATTATGACATCAATTGATTTAAGCCCTTTGTACCGCAACAGTATTGGTTTTGATCGTATGGCATCACTGCTCGATTCCGCTTTACGTTCTGAAACCGTGTCCGGTGGTTACCCCCCCTACAATATTGAGGTATTAGGTGAGAATACCTATTCTATAACCCTCGCTGTGGCCGGCTTTGATCGTGAAGAGCTCGACATAGTCGTGGATCAAGGTGTGCTAAGCGTGAAAGGCAAGCGCGCATCTGCGGAGCAGCGCACATACTTACATCAGGGTATCGCCAATCGTGCGTTTGAACGTAAATTTAATTTGGCTGATCATGTTGAGGTTGCCGGTGCAGAGTTGAAAAATGGCATGTTAACCATCAGCTTAAAGCGGGAAATTCCAGAAGCCATGAAGCCCCGTAAAATTTTAATTGCCGACTCGGCTCCAGCGGCAGATCTTGAGCACCAGCCTGAGGGAAAAATACAAGCGGCATAGTAGACTCGATGCCGGCGATTTAAGTGAATCAAAAAATAAACGCGGCTCTTAAGCCGCGTTTATTTTTTTAAGACCTGACCGCTAAGCGTTTTCAGGTCAAAGTTCTACGGTAAAACCTGTTTTCTTTATTTAACTGCATTCAATTCTTCGACAAATATCCGACGATCAAGCCACTGCCGGCTTAAACCTCTATCCAACGCTAACCAAGCTGCGTTTGAATTGACTTTCCAGCTGGAACAGGTGCAATTCATGCATTAGAGATTTTAATTCCATGGTCTCGTGAGGGCGGACTTGGCGTTTCACAATTGATCTGTATTTTGCTAAGGCAATTTTTGCGGCTTTATCGATGTTATCAAAAGAGTGTTTCAATCCGAACCGGACGGAGTATTCAAGATTTTCATTGGCGTGTTCCATAATCGTCTCCTATGCATTAAAAAGTAGCAAGTTTATTGCAGTGAATGTCTGACACTTTGGTTTGATTCGGGTTCAAATAAACTCAGTTGGTAGTCAAACTCTTTTATTTGGCACAAACTCAAACGTTTTTAAATCAGTCTATTCTCATGTTTGCTTGGCGAATACCAACAACACCTAGTACACAGCAATTCGCGTTCCAGTTTGGGCTTGTTGCGTTCAATTCCTATGACTGGCTGCAAATTCGGCAAGTCTTATTTTATATAAGCAACTTCTGTTTCAATGCTAATGGTCGGACGATGTTTTTTCTGATTACCTTAAGATCCATCTGCGGTATGTCGATCGCAGTTAATTTAATCCTATTCTAATGCGCTTGAGAAATACTTTCTCGCTAGGATTAGGCCAGACTATTAGATGTTTTTATAAGGACTTATTTCAACTGTTGTGCTTATGAGTCGATTAGCGCAAATGTGGCATTGTCTTAGTAATATCAAACCCCTGCGTAGCATAAATACAAATAACCTCAAATCGAATAGGGGGGAATTTTTGTAAATCAGGCAATGGTCATATCTATAGGTTGCGCCACCTGGACATTCAGGTGGGCGCTCGGTGAAAGAATCTCTGTTATGCGGCTAGACAGGCTGTATGTAAATACAGTAATCTGCGCTCTATGCGTTTATATCTTGCAGAGAAGCCCAGCCTCGCTCGCGCGTTGGCTGACGTTCTACCCAGGCCTCATAAAAAGGGCGATGGGTGTATACATCTGGCCAATGGTGATGTCGTGACTTGGTGTGTCGGTCATTTGCTGGAATTGGCGGAGCCTGAAAAATATGACGCAGCATACAAACAGTGGACTTTGCACCACCTACCTATTTCCCCGCAGGCGTGGAAGTGGGTGGCGAAAACCAAGACTCATGCCCAACTTCGAATCGTGCAGGCGTTGGTCAAATCGGCAGATGACATTGTTCATGTCGGGGACCCTGATCGTGAAGGCCAACTTTTAATCGATGAGGTTTTAAGTTATTGCAAATTACCCGCAGCGCGTTTGGCTTCTGTTAAGCGCTGCTTAGTGAACGACTTGAACCCCTCTGCCGTCGCGCAGGCCGTTGTGAATCTGCGTCAAAATAAAGAATTTCGTTCGCTGTCAACGGCGGCACTGGCTCGACTTCGAGCCGACTGGATTTATGGCATCAATCTGACCCGAGCCTGTACTTTGCTGGGGCGGCAGGCGGGGTACGGGGGATTGCTTTCGGTTGGTCGAGTGCAGACGCCCATTTTGGGGCTAATTGTTCGACGCGATTTAGATATCGAACAATTTGTCGCTAAGCCTTTTTTTGAGCTGTTTGCACTGCTCAAAACGGAAAAGGGTGAATGTTTTCAGGCTAAGTGGTCTCCCAGTCAGGCTTGTCTCGAATATGCTGATGAGCAAGGTCGCATCTTGTCGCGCAAATTGGTTGAAAATGTTGCTAAGCGAATTCAAGGGCAACCGGGCGTAGTTGAAAAAAATCATGTGCAGGTTAAGCAAATCGCAGCCCCTTTGCCGTTTAATCTATCCTGCTTGCAAGTTGAAGCGGCCAAGCTCTTTGGTATGAGTGCAAAGCAAGTGTTGGATCTTTGTCAGTCGCTGTATGAGCGTTATAAGCTGATTACCTATCCGCGATCGGATTGTCGCTATTTACCTGAGTCGCACCACTCTCAAGCCGCAGCGGTACTCGCTGCGGTAACCCATGCTGTGCCGAGCCTGAGTTCACTGGTTGATCAAGCTGATACGGCCCTGCGCAGCAAAACCTGGAATGATAAGAATGTCTCGGCGCATCACGCCATTATTCCTACTTTAAAATCGTCAGTATCGGGATTGACCGAGTCAGAGAAAAAGCTATACGGGCTGATTGCTCGATATTATCTGATGCAATTTTTACCAAAATCAGAGGTGCAAGAGCATCAGATTGACGTCAACATTGGTGGCGGCGTATTTATCGCTAAACGTAAGACGATCTTGGTCGAGGGGTGGCGTTTGGCGGATTTACATGTCAAGTTCTCGGATGAAGAGAGCGCTCCTCCGCTGCCAACGTTGCGTCGCGGGGATGGTGTTCGGTGCACGGCTTGTGACATTAAAGATAAGTTAACCTCACCGCCAAAGGCATTTACCGACGCCAGTCTGATGGCCGCTTTAACTGGGATCGGTCGTTTTGTACAAGAACCGGATTTGCGCAAGATCTTACGGGATACCGATGGCTTGGGTACCGAAGCCACGCGAGCCAGTATTATCGAATTGTTATTTCAGCGGGGGTATCTGCAGCGGGAAGGTAAAATCATTCGTGCAACCGATCTTGCGCGCCGCTTTATCGAAGGGCTCCCCCCATCAATTACCTTGCCGGATCGCACGGCTGTGTGGGAAAAACGGCTGGCGGATATACAAGAGCAAAGATACAGCTATGGCGAGTTTATGGCTGGGCTATTGGCTGATTTGGATGAGCTGCTGAGTTCGGTTAAGGAACAAAAATTTAATGGTGTGAGCTTAGAGGGGTTCGCTGCGAAGCCGGCGAAAAAGGGGCGGTCAAAAGAGGGGCGAACTCGTCGGTCGCGAGTTAAGAAAGCGGTTGGGTGAACGTTTAGCTAGGTGCCGCAGAATGTTTGCTGAACACGTTGGTCAATTTCGGGGATTTCACTGTAGCGTCGCCATTCGGGGCGCTCTTCAAATGGAGTTTGTAATACCTGGAGCATCTCTTCTGCGGGTTTGAAATTACCCGCTTCGGCAGCAGAGATGACTTCTTCGATAAGATGATTGCGTGGAATATAAAGCGGATTCACTTTATCCATGGAAGCTTGAATGTTCGCAAGTGGGGTGCCGGTGGATTTGAGTCTTGTTTGCCACTGTTCAAGCCACTCGCAAAAATTTTGGTATTGAGATGGAAACTGTTGAGCAAAAGCGTCTGCGAGGGCGTGGGGGCTTGCCTGCTTTGGCGTTAGCCAACCGGCTAAGTGGCGGAAGCACCAGGTGAAATCGGCCTCGTCTTGATGCATCATCTTGAGTAGCGATTCAATCAGCTTAATATCCTGATCGCTGGTGATGTCCGTTAGCCCGATTTTTTTGGCAAGTCCTTGGCTCCAAGCTTGATTGAATTCCGTTTGGAATGCCTGTATTGCTTCGCTAATGGTCTGGTCAAGGGATTGGTTCTCTACTTTTGCTAGGGGTGAGAGGCTTTCACCAAGTCGAGTCAAATTCCAAATGGCAATTTCGGGCTGATTACCGTAGGCGTAGCGCCCCTCCTGGTCGATAGAGCTGAACACCTTGTGTGGATTGTATTCATCTAAAAATGCACAGGGGCCGAAATCAAGGGTTTCGCCGCTGAGAGCGGTGTTGTCCGTGTTCATCACGCCGTGAATGAAGCCCACCAGCATCCAATGGCTAACTAATTTTCCCTGGCGCTGGGCTACGCTTTTGAGTAAGTCCGAATAAGGCTGCTGGCTATTTTTTAGCTCTGGATAATGTCTCTCAATAACAAAATTGGCCAATATTTTCAGTGACTGGTGTTTGCCTCGTGCGCGGAAATATTCAAAGGTACCTATTCTGATGTGACTGCTGGCCACGCGCGTTAATATCGCCCCGGGTACAGCACCGCGGCGCATGACTTGCTCACCGCTTGCGACTGCAGCCAGGCTGCGAGTAGTGGGTATGCCCAATGCATGCATAGCCTCACTGACTAAAAATTCGCGTACTACGGGTCCAATCGCAGAGCGTCCATCGCCGTTGCGAGAAAATGGAGTGGGGCCGGATCCTTTCAGTTGGATGTCCACAACAGCGCCAGTAGGGGTGGTGATTTCGCCCAATAAAATGGCGCGCCCATCTCCGAGTTGAGGATTGAAATAGCCGAATTGATGGCCGGCATAGGCCTGTGCAATCGGAGTGCTGTTGGGCGCGATTTCTTGGCCTGAGAGCAGGGCCAAGCCCTCAGCGCTGTCCAGTTGATTAAGATCGAACCCCATGTCATTCGCCAATTCTCTATTTATCACAATCCACTGTGGATTCTGCACCGGAGTAGGTTTTACGGCCGCATAAAAATCGTTCGGTAGGGTCGCATAGCGAGAGCGAAGGGTTTTGCCAAATAGCTGGGCGGAGGACGAGGTCATATTTGCAGCTCTACAGTGAGTTGAATGAAATTGGCCGACCGTTAAGGTGTCTGCGGTAAAGATGGGGGCGAACCTATTGTACTGGAATGTTTAATTTGTTTTAACGCCAGTTTAAAGTCGTTTTTTAAATGGGGTTTTAAATGTTGGGTAATGTCCTTGGTGGGAATGTTTTTCAGTGCACTGAATAGGGCCAAGCCATAAACGGTTTCACGT
>JBNKFP010000156.1:0-7234 GCA_050289365.1 Cellvibrionaceae bacterium
GTCCATAAACATAGGCTGCACAAACACAGATGGGCCGTATGTATGAGGTGAAATGACTAGACGTTCTTTTGGAATGTTGAGTGGGTTTGCAGCAAACTCATAGAAGTTCTCTCCCCAGTTAGGGTTAGAATCTAGATCACCGTGTGCTACCTTGGTTTTATCTTGTAAGGCCGAGCCCACACCCTCAACAAAAACCAACAGGTCTGGGTTTACGCTGTCAATCGCTTTAAATGCTTTCTCAGCCAAGGTTGCCCACTGATCCCAGGTGTAATCCCAGGGCTCGTTGAAAATATCGATACCGATGATGTTGTTTACATTTAACTTAGCTGGTAAGCCGGCAACTTCTTTCAAATCCTCTAGCCATAAAGTTTCATTGTATGGATCATTGTTTGGTGCACCACCGCCACAAGAGTAGCTCTCGCGAGTGAAATCGTAGTCGACTCGGTCGGCATCAACATAAGGTGGTTTGGCATCCAGTCTACCGGCACGCCAGCCTACATAGTTAGAGCAGGAGTGAATGTCTACCAATACCTTTAAACCTTTTTGGTTGGCTTTTTTGATGAAGCCTTCCATCGCTTCTCGAGCGGTGTCATACGGGTATTCAGATGGAGTGTTTTTCAATACACCGCTGGAGTCTTTAGAACTTCCGTTCCAGATGAAGCCTTTACCTTGCGGATCATCTGGATCCAGGGTTTGAGGAACAATTGGCAGGCGTATCATGTTGATGCCCAGCTCTTTGATCTCATCCATGGTTTGGTCGATCGAGCGACCACTGTCAACCCACCACATGTTGCCTATGTAAAGCTCCATTGGTGCGCCGCCAGGATTGGTTTCTGCATCTGACGGTTCGGTTTGACCTTCAAGACCAAACCACGCACCACACTGAGCTTGAAATACACTGCCGTTTTCAGTGATCTTACCTTGTGCGTTGACTCGATAACGACCCGGTACATTGTCATCGGGCCATGCGCCTGTCGTGGTGGTAGTGCCGGAGCTGCTGGAGCTACCGGTGGAAGAGGTACTAGTTGTCGTTGAAGAAGTCGTAGTAGTGGTAGAACTGCTGGATCCATCTGGAGTCGGTGTTCCGCATGCTGCAAGCATTACCAGGGTACTACTGAGCATCAAACCGCTTATGGTCCGTTGGCTTGTGCGCCAGACATTGTCTGAAAGCATAATTATCTCCGATTAAAAGCTATTGTTATTTCGGTGCACACTCGGTTTGAATGACACCGACTTTTATTGGCCGGCCTATAGTTACAATAGGTGGTGATCGTGCCAAGCTTGGTAAATGTAAAATGTGATCTGCAACAGCTTTATTTGCGAAAAAATGATACTGCCGCACACTTGTTAAAGTTGATTTGACTTGAAACCGGTTTCATAATGGTGTTTGGAGAGCTGGTCTCATAGCCGCGAATGGGTAATACTGTTGGCATAGAACAGAATAAAAAGTGGTTGTTTCGGGTGGGTGGCGAAACACCATTTTTTGTGGGAAAAAATTAAGTTCAATGGATTTAATTCGAATTTAAATTTAAGTGGTTTGCTGTGAATTTAAAAATAAAAATGAATTTGATGTGTTGATATGACCAGGATTTTCCCGCTATTTGACCATTTTCTGGTGATCCAATTTTCCGAAATTGTTGCACTAGGCTTCCATAAAAAAACAGCTCTATTGAGCCCAATGAAATCTGGCGAATTCCGTTTGCCATTCTTTATAAAATTGCGGAACGCTATTCGGTCGATTGGGCGTGCCAATGTAATCTGTTACAATTTTTGTTGTCTGGCCCCAATAAAAACAAATAGCGATTCATCAGATCTTCTGCGGGTGTCACTGTGAGCGGATTTTCAGCAGGGTAGGCGCTAGCGCGCATTGCGGTGCGAGTAGGGCCCGGGTTGATGCTGTTGACTTTGATGGTGCTCTCTTCCAGTTCATCGGCAAGCGTTTCGGCTAAATTTCTCAGTGCCGCTTTAGAGGCCGCATAGGCCCCCCAGTAGGCCTTACCCTTTTCTGCAACACTCGAGCTGGTAAATAAAATGCGCCCACTTGGCGCTATTTTCAATAGGGGTAAAAGCGTTCGGCATAACATAAATGGAGCGTTGATGTTGACCTGCATGACTTTTTGCCAATCACTCAACGGATACTGACCAAGCGGGGTCAATTTGCCGAGCTCGCTGGCATTGATTAACAATCCGTCGATGCGGCCAAACTCTTCCTCCAGCACATTTTTAAGTTGCTGATAATCTTCGTCAACGGCGCTTTCAAAATTGATTGGAAAAATTGCGGGTTGAGGAGAACCCTGCTGTTCGATTTCATCGTAAACCGTTTCCAATTTCGGCAGTGAGCGACCTAAGAGTACCACTGTTGCGCCGTGTCTGGCACAGCTTAAAGCGGCACTGCGGCCTATGCCAGAGCTGGCGCCGGTTATGACGATAATTCGATTCCCCAATAAATTGGGCGAAGGTGTGTAATGCAGAAATTCGTTTTGAGTGAGCATAGAAATCGTTACGCGATATAGGTTTGAATAATGGGCCAAATATGATCAGCATGGTCGACACAATGGGTCGCCTGCCAGCTTAAATGTTCATCGGTGGTATTGGTAAAACCATAGCCCACAGCAATGGTATCCATACCGGCGTTATGGCCACACTCCACATCTCTTAAATGGTCGCCGATATAAATTGCTTGCTTTGGTGAGCAGCCGGCGATTTCGCAAGCGTGCAGCAAAGGTTTGGCGTTGGGTTTACCGACACCGACATCGTCGGGGCTTACCACGGCGATGGGGGCGTAGTTAAATTGCATGTGTTGCAAAAGGGCTTTGGTGTACAAGCTGGGTTTGTTGGTGACAATGCCCCAGCTTAACCCTGCGTTGCCTAACCGATCAATAAGTTGCTCGATTCCAGGAAATGCATAAGTATGACTGGCGATATCGTCCATATAAAAATCCAAAAGCTCTAGGCGCAATTTGCTAATGCGTTCCGGCTCTAATCCCTCACCAAATCCTAATTGAATTAAAGCGGCGGCACCGTTCGAAACGTAGGCCCGAGATTGACTGTGAGGTAGGGGCGTTAAATCATGTTTTTGTAAAACTTTATTGAGCGCTTCACCCAAATCTTTGCTGGTATCCAGCAAGGTACCATCGAGGTCAAAAAAAACAGCTTTTAAGGTCATTCATTAATCCTTGGGGCGCACACAGTGGACAATGTAATTGCAATCCACGTCTTTTGAATTTATGGAAAATGATTGCGTAAATGGATTAAACACCATGCCTACGAGGGTGTTTAAGCGGAGACCGCTTTGCCGAAGCCAAAAAGCCAACTCTGAAGGGCGAATGAATTTTTGGAATTCATGAGTGCCTTTAGGGAGCCATTTTAAAATGTACTCTGCGCCAATCACCGTTAAAGCGTAGGATTTTGGGTTGCGGTTAATGGTTGAAAAAAATAGATCTCCGCCGGGTTTAACCAACCGACCGCAAGCATCAATTACACTGGCTGGATCCGGCACGTGTTCTAACATTTCCAAGCAGGTTACAACGTCATATTTTCCAGGATGCTGCTGTGCATGTTGTTCTGCTGTGGTTTGCACATAGTTTATTGCCAATTGACTTTGTTGGGCGTGCATACGAGCAACCTGCAATGGCGCTTCCCCCATATCCAACCCGGTGACGTTTGCTCCGCGATGGGCGAGGGCCTCGCTTAACAGGCCACCACCGCAGCCCACATCAACAATGGTTTTTTCGGCAACTTGGGTAATTGAGTCAATATAGTTGGCGCGCACAGGGTTCATTTTATGCAGCGGCTTAAATTGCCCTTCTGTATCCCACCACTGGTTGGCCATGCGTTCAAATTTGGCGATTTCATTGCTATCGACATTGTCTTGCTGCGAATTAACACTGGATTCCATAGCGGTTCTCAGATCGAAACGGGGTGGCTGGGGGAGGCGATTTTATCGCGCCATAGGTTGCTGTTGTGCTGAATTTTTTCCGCGTCTAGGGTCAAAAGATGGCTGTTGTGAACAAGCTGATGACCATCCACCCAAACATGGCTGATGCTCATGCCACGGTTATTGTAGACCAGGTTGGACGGCAGATCATAAAGGGGCTGCAAACTGGGGTTGTCGAGTTTTAGTGCAATAACGTCGGCCGCCTTCCCCATTTCTAAACTACCGGTTACATGATCTATTCCCAGTGCCCGTGCGCCACCTATGGTCGCCATCTCGATCGCTTGTTGGGCGTTAACTGCACTGGCGTTGCGTGCGGTAATTTTGCCCAAAAGGGCAGCTGTTTGCATTTCTCCCAGCATATTCAAATCATTGTTGCTGGCTGCGCCATCGGTGCCTAAGCCGACGGTAATGCCCGCTTGCAGAAATTGGTCAACGGGGCATAAGCCGCTGGCCAATTTCATGTTGGACTCTGGGCAATGGATCACTGACGCGCCTGTGGCTTGCAGAATGTCAATGTCGGCGTCGTTTACTTGGGTCATATGCACACACTGGGTTCGCGGTCCCAAAATGCCCAAATCCGCTAGACGTTGCAGCGGTCTAACGCCAAATTGATCCATTGATTGACTGACTTCAAACGCCGTCTCATGGGCGTGGATTTGAATATTGGCTTGCAATTGTTCTGCGAGGGTAGCGATCTGCACTAAGGGTTGATCCGAAACGGTGTAGGGAGCGTGAGGCCCGAAACCGATTTGGATGCGCGAGTCTGAGCGATACTGCTGGTGAACTTCCAGTCCTTGGTGAATGTAGGCTTCGGCGTCTTTCGCCCACGATGTAGGGAAGTCGAGTACAGGGAAAGTAATCTGTGCTCGAATACCGCTCTGTTTACTGACCTCAGCCGCGCAATTTGGATAAAAATACATATCGCTGAAACACGTGGTACCGGACAGCAACATTTCCGCGATAGCGAGTTCGGTACCATCGGCAACAAACTGGCCGTCCACCCATTGTGCTTCCGCTGGCCAAATATGGTCTTGCAGCCAAGTCATTAAGGGTAAATCGTCGGCAAAGCCACGCAGCAAACTCATGGCCGCGTGGCCGTGGGCATTGACCAGCCCTGGCATAAGCAGTTGGTTGTCCAGCTGAAAATGCTGCTCGCTTTGGTAGCGCTGGGCCAGATGTTGTTGCGGAGTGATATCGACAATACGGCCCTGGTTGACAACCAGGGTGCAAAACTCGAAAACCTTACCGCTGGGGCGCACCGGCAGTATCCAGCGCGCGCTGATTAAGCAATCAACCTGTTTAGGTGAACTCATAAAGATTCCACTGCTGCAAAAAAGGATGGGCAGCAGTATAACCATTTGTGATCTCGTGCGCCCAACTATGCGCTGTATAAGGCAATTGTGTTACTATCGCTTCTTTTTTGAATTGGGTGAGCATTGGCTAATTAGTGCGCTCTTGGTAGCTGCCAAAAGTGTATTTATTTTGTTCACAAATGTGGTCCGCAAGATTCGTTGTCGCAGTGATCGGTTTTGCCGTTGGGTAAACTGATGCTGTAGAGCGACTGGTTGGGCTTGGTCTCTGAGCAATCTAACAATAAGGAATGCCTGAACCTATGGGCGATATCGCAAAAGAAATAGTTCCCGTCAATATTGAAGACGAACTCAAACAATCCTACCTTGACTACGCCATGAGCGTTATCGTCGGCCGGGCTCTGCCTGACGTTCGCGATGGTTTAAAACCTGTGCATCGGCGTGTGCTCTTCGCGATGAGCGAATTGAGCAACGATTGGAACAAACCCTATAAAAAATCCGCACGTGTGGTGGGTGACGTAATCGGTAAATACCATCCCCATGGTGACTCGGCGGTTTACGACACCATTGTACGTATGGCGCAGCCGTTTTCTCTGCGTTACACCTTAGTTGACGGACAAGGAAACTTTGGTTCGATCGACGGTGATAGCGCAGCGGCAATGCGTTATACCGAAATTCGCATGAAAAAAATCGCCCATGAGCTATTGGCGGATCTGGATAAAGAAACCGTGGATTTTGTGCCGAACTATGACGGCAATGAAATGATCCCCGATGTCTTGCCCACTCGAGTGCCCAATTTATTGGTCAATGGGTCCTCCGGTATTGCCGTGGGCATGGCGACTAATATTCCACCGCATAACTTGCGTGAAGTGGTCAAGGCCTGTTTGGCGCTAATCGACAATCCAGATTTAAGCGTCGACGAAGTGATGGAATACATCCCTGGTCCAGATTTTCCGACGGCGGGGATCATCAACGGTCGTGCGGGCATACTCGAGGCCTATCGCACCGGTCGTGGCCGAATCTATGTGCGCTCACGCGCTGAAGTGATCACCGATGATAAAACCCATCGTGAGACCATCATTATTCACGAGCTTCCTTACCAGGTTAATAAAGCGCGTTTGATCGAGAAAATTGCCGAGCTGGTGAAAGAGAAGAAAATAGAAGGCATTTCCGAAATACGCGATGAGTCGGACAAAGACGGGCTGCGCGTTGTTATCGAGATCAAACGTGGTGATATGGGTGAAGTGGTGCTGAATAACCTCTACGCTCAAACTCAAATGGAAACCGTGTTCGGCATCAACATGGTGGCTTTGGTGGACAGCCAGCCCAAGCTGCTTAATTTGTTGGATATGCTCAGTCTCTTTATTCGTCATCGTCGCGAAGTGGTGACACGGCGAACAGTTTACTTACTGCGCAAAGCCCGCGAACGCGGTCATGTGTTGGAAGGTTTGGCAATTGCCATTGCCAATATTGATGAAGTCATCGCTCTGATTAAGCAATCAGCGACGCCTGCCGAAGCGCGTGATGCCTTGATTGAAAAAGGTTGGACACTGTCGGTCGTCAGTCAGTTTTTAGAGCGCGCTGGCGCTGATGCCTGTCGTCCTGATGATCTCCCTGAAGAATTTGGCCTGCGTGACAACCTCTATTACTTGTCGCCTGTGCAAGCCAAAGCCATTTTGGATTTACAACTCCACCGCTTAACCGGTATGGAGCACGATAAATTACTCAGTGAATACGAAGATAAAGTACGTCAAATCGCCGAGTACCTGGAGATTCTGGCCAATCCCAACCGTTTAATGGCGGTGATCCGGGAAGAGTTGGAAAACGTCGAAAGCGAATATGGCGATGACCGCCGCACGGAAGTGCAGACATCCCGTATGGATCTGACCCATGAAGATTTGATTAACGAAGAAGATCGTGTGGTTACGATTTCCCATTCCGGTTATGCGAAAAGCCAACCGTTGGATGCCTATCAAGCTCAGCGTCG
>JBNKFP010000157.1:0-7230 GCA_050289365.1 Cellvibrionaceae bacterium
AGGGATGCTGCGTTTTTTTATCAGTGAAGGTGACGAAGTTGAAAGCGAAGGCTTCCGCGTGGTGGATCCGCCGAAGGATGGAGACTACCTACTGAAATACCAGTGGGATGCCAATGCGGACAATCAGATTACACTGACTTTAGCGGGGGCGGATGATTCGGTCGAAGTGGATTTAAGTGATGTGTCCGAATTTGCTTTGCGCAATCCGGATTTCGCCGGGCGCGCGCGACTGAACAGAGGTTACGATACCCAGGGAATTCGCTGGCAGAGGACCTTCGACAATCGATCCACTCTAGACATCAGTCTTGCGAACCACGATGATAATGAAGCGCTGTCGTGGGGCGATGGCTACTTTTTGGATACGCTGTTTGCCACTCGCCTGGTGCATGCGCAATTCGGTATACCCTTGGGCAAGCACTATGTGACTCTGGGGGGAGAGCTTAATCATCGCAAATTCGATTACCAGACGCGCATGGTGAATTTTGTCTGCACTGAGTTCGACCCCGATTGCCAGGATGGCCGCGGCGATTTGATTGAGGATCAGCGCGAACTCAAGGTCCAAGATGGGATGGTATACATCACCGACAGCTGGCAAGTGGCGCGGAACTTTGATGTAGAAGTGGGTTTGCAGCAACAGTTTAATGACTACACGGATGAGACTTTTGTGAATCCTCGTGTGGCGATGAGCTGGCAAGTTTCTCCCGCTATAACCTTGACGAGTTCGGCAGGGCGTTACAATCGTTTCCCTGATATTGAAACCGTATTGCCTTTGGTTGGCAATCCTGATTTGAAGTCGCCTCGGTCGGACCATTTTACCTTGGGCATAAAAGGTGATATAGGCTACAACTGGAATTGGAGTTTGGAAGGCTACTACAAAGAGTTGACTCAGCTACCGTTGGCGCTTGACGACACTCAAGCGGACGCCGAGTTACTCTACAGCAATGATATTAAAGGACAGGCGCATGGCTTAGACTTATTAATTAACCGCAATTTTGCCAATAAATGGTATGGCTGGATGTCGTTGAGTTGGTCCGAGAGTCAGCGCACTGATCAGCGCAGTGGGGAGACTCGTGAATACACCTTGGACACCCCGTTGGTTTTTAATGTGGTGGGTAATTACAGCTTTAGTCCGATTTGGGCGGCAGGTTTCCGCTTTACTGCTAAAAGTGGTGAAGCGACCACCAAGATTATTGGTATAAAAGAAAATCCAGATTTCCCAGGACATTATCTTCCTGATTATGATGAGCCTTATGGTGATCGTTTACCGGTTTATGCGCGGTTAGATATTCGATTTGAGCGTCAAACCCAGTTTTGGGGAAGAGAGGGCAGTGTTTATATTGACGTAATCAATGCTTTGAATACCCACAACACCGTCGGTGAAGACCTTGATTTTGAGAAGGTCAATAGCACCGGTGAATTGGCCATTAAAAAATCGGAAGATATGGGTATGTTTCCTTCCATTGGTTTTTCGGTCACACTGTAAGTCAACGCCTACAACCGTGCGGGTTCGTTGTGCAATCCGCATTTTTTTACAACAATTGGCACGCATAATGAAACAGATAATCCTTTGGTTTTTGACCCTCGTGTGCAGTTACCAACTGGCGAATGCTGATGATATTGCTCGTGATGTGCGTCATTCCGGTAGCGGCCCGGACAATTCAAATGGGGGGTATTTTGAATTGGGTTTTGGGCTGACCTATTTTGTCGATCCATTTATCCAGGAAGATGAGGATTGTGGCAGCCACACTGTGTGCCCAACGTTGCTCATTGGAGGCTCCTATCATTATCGAGGCGCCTTTATTGAACTCGCCGATACTACCGCAGACGGTTTGAACTTAGGGTATTCGCTTTGGGGAAATGCGCGTTGGACTGTGGATTTTATTGGTCTGAATGTATTTGGTGATATTCATTTGGAACCGGATAAAAAAAAGGCCGATACGGAGTTCCAGAGAGATTACGATTTGCTGTATCGTTCGCGTCTCACGTTTGGTACAGGAACACGGGTTACCGGTTACTTTGACAACAGTATTGCGCAATTTCGTTTGCTTACCGATTTATTCAGTGGTCATGGTTTTGTCAGTTCCCTGCGCTTAGGGCATAGCTGGCAATATCGCAACTGGAATTTTCACTCGATTTTAAGCGCCGATTGGTTTTCCTCCGAGATGGTTAATTATTGGGTGGGTGTTACAGACGCGGAAGCCACAGCTCGTTTTCCCACTTATCGCGCCAGCTCCACGGTATTTTTCAGCGGTGAATTAGGGTTGGCCTATCCTGTTACAGAGCACTGGGTTGCGCGAGCCTATATGCGCTACTCACCATTGTCTTCGACTATTTCGGACAGCCCGCTCGTGGATGAAAAATACGGTTCGGTTGCAGCGATGGCCCTCAGTTATGCGTTTTAATCGCCTTGTCGCACAGTTGCTGTTGTGTTTTGCATTTACCGTGGGTGAGCTACCCATCAATCATCTTCGTGCACAAGAAGATTTCAATTTTGCACTGAGCGTCAAGCCGGCCAAATGCATTGCGTTGCGCAAAGGGCAAGATTGTTTTCAAACACTGAAATTCCATTGGCGTACACCGCAACAGGGCGAGTATTGCTTAACGATTCAAGGTCTCGACAAACCATTGCACTGCTGGCAGGGCAATTCAGAAAAAGTCTATGTTTATGAATTTGTCAGCCAGGAAACTCGTCGATTTTCCCTGCGCAACCATAACGGCGATGTCTTGCGAGAGGTCGAAGTAGTTGTGGCCTGGGTCTACAATTCTGGGCGACGAGAAAGCACAGGCTGGCGGCTATTTTAAATGGGAAACTTACATGCAAGTCAATGAACACATTTTGGTGGTTGAGGATGATGCCTCTTTAGCTGCGTGGATTTGTGACTACTTGAGCCAACACAATTATAAAGTCACTTTAGCGACAACGGGAACCGTGGCGGTTGAACTAATTGCTGCGGACCGACCTGACTTGGTTGTGCTGGATTTGATGCTTCCGGAAAAAAATGGTTTTGAAGTGTGTCGTGAAGTTCGCCAATTTTTTGCGAAACCCATTTTAATGATGACCGCATCGGGCGACGAAGTTGACGAAGTTTTAGGCTTAGAAATGGGCGCTGATGATTACATCACCAAACCAGTGAAACCGCGTGTGCTCTTAGCCCGCATCAAAGCTCTATTGCGGCGGGATCCCGCCGTTGCTCAGGTTGCCACGAGCCGAACCTTTGGCCGTCTTGTTTTAGATGGCAATTCAAAGTCGGTGACTTTAGCCGGTCAATCCATCGATATCTCAGTGCATGAATTTGATGTGTTATGGCTGTTGGCGAGTCGGGCCGGTGAGGTGGTGAGTCGCACCGAGCTGGTGAGTCAATTGCGCGGAATCGATTATGATGGTTTTGATCGATCCATTGACATCCGGATTTCTCGATTACGTAAAAAACTGAATGACAGTGGCGAATCCCCGGTCAAGATCAAAACGGTTTGGGGGCGCGGTTATTTGTTTGCGCCGGACGCGTGGTAGCCGATTATGCGTACGTTGGTATTTTCGCTGATAATGTCGGTGTTGATTGCCGTATTTGGCTTGGGTTGGTTGGGGACTCAGCTTTATTCCATGCTAGATCCGGCCAACTCACAATCGTCGGCGGCGGTAACCCCTTATGTGTTGATGGGACGGCAATTGGCATCGTCATTGGACGTCAAAGGTGATCATGCGCAACACGATGTCGTGGATTTTTTTGTCCAAAACTGGTCAGCACAGGGGCCGCTCAACCTCTCTCTGGCCGAGCTAGATGATTTCCCTCTGCCATCGCACCTGTTAAAAAACTTTAAAAATGGTAATTCCATATTGTTGGAAGATGGTGCAAATCTTTTAATCAATTACTATTTGCCGAGCCGAACTCAGATTCTGACTCTGACTCTTGCCAAAAGCGATTTGGAACAGGGTGATTTTGCCACCAGTTTGTCACTGACATTGGTTTTTTATTGCGGCTTAATTGCTATACTCTTAACCTGGTTTTATCCATTGCTACGCCGGTTGATCTTAATGCAGCGATCTGCTGCCTCGTTTGGTGCCGGTAAGTTAGATGAGCGAATTCCCCTGAGTCGTTGGTCCTATATTCCAAGGTTGGAGCAGTCCTTTAACCAAATGGCCGATCGAGTTGAAAATTTGGTCGCAGATAATCGCCTGTTAAGCCGAGCCGTTTCTCATGATTTGAAAACACCGATTGCGCGCTTGCGATTCGGTTTTGAGATGCTGGCTGAGTCGCAAGATAAACAGCAGACGAGTCGATATTTAAAGCGTATCGATCAGGATTTAATGGAAATGGAAAGCTTAATTGCGCGACTACTGGAATATGCAAAGCTGGAAGAGGCTCAGGTAAAACTGGATTTCCAGCCACTGGAAATCAACAGTCTACTGCAACGTTTGTGCGAGCCGCTCATCGATGATTGTCGGCATTTCGAATTATTGCTGTGCCCAAGTCAACTGTGGATTTCTGCGGACGTACATTATTTAAAAATGATGCTTAATAATGTATTGAGTAACGCGATTCGCTATGCCCGTTCCACCATTCGTGTGACTACCCAGCAGTTTGGTACTGACATCCGTCTGGTGATTGCAGATGATGGACCCGGCATCGCTGAGGCCGATCGAGAAAATTTGCTCAAACCCTTTGTTCGTGGCAATGATTCTAAAAAAGCCGGGCATGGTATGGGTTTGGCCATCGTCGAGCGGTTGGCCAAATGGCACAGAGCAAAATTGATCTTGGATAATGATCCAGATTTGGCGGGAGCCCAGGTACAATTGATTTTCGGCAGTGTGAAGGAGGGTGTGGTCGCATCGCCGAACAAAATAGGATAAGTGTTGGGTGAATATTTGCCCAACAAGACCATTCAGTGACGACCGAGGAATAATGAAATGAATTCTTATCAGCAACTCGAGGCGGCTTTTACGAAAATTTCCCACATCAATCATGCTTCGACAATATTGCATTGGGACCAGGAAGTGATTATGCCGAACGGCGGTTCAGATGCTCGCGCTCAAGCGATTGCAGAGCTCAGTTCGCTGGTGCACCAATTGCAATCGAGCTCGGAGTTAAAGGATTGGCTAGACGATGCTGCCAGTAATGGACAATTGTCGCCACAACAGCAGAGTAATTTAAGAGAAATGCGACGCATTTGGTTGGATGCCAATTTACTTCCTGAGGAGTTGGTGCGTGAACAGTCCGTGGCGCAATCTCAATGTCAGCATCAGTGGCGTAGTCAGCGCCCCGCAAACGATTGGACCGGCTTTGCTAAAAACCTAAAAGTGGTCGTTGAATTGGCGCGTCAGCAAGCGAAAATTCGTCAGAATGCATTTGCCACAGCGACGCCCTATGACGGTCTTTTGAATCTTTACAGCAACGGCGATAGCAGTGAACTGATTACCGAGGTATTTAGCCAGCTGAAGGCCAATATACCGCCAATGATTCACACGCTAACTGAGCGCCAAAAAAGTCAAACGCGGGTTCAGGTCAGGGGGAATTTCAGTAAGCAAGCGCAGCGCCAGCTCAGCGAAAATGTTATGACCTTTTTGGGTTTTAATTTTGAGCGAGGCCGACTCGATGAAAGTACGCACCCGTTTAGCACGGGTAATTTTGGTGATCAGCGCATTACCACCCGTTACAGTGAAGAAGATTTTGTTGAAGCCCTCTACGCGACAATCCATGAAACGGGACATTCGCGTTACGAGGCGGGCCTGCCGCCAGATTGGCAGACTCAGCCGGTGGGGGCATCGCGCAATATGAGCATCCACGAGAGTCAAAGTTTGTTTTTCGAAAAACATATTGGGGCGAGTCCCGCTTTTTGTTCATGGCTCGCGGCACAGGCGAACCACGCTTTTCAGTTGGCGACGACATTGTCCGCAGAACAATTTTCGGCCATGATCGGTTGGGTGGAGCCAGGTTATATTCGCGTCAATGCTGACGAGCTCACTTACCCTCTGCATATCGTATTGCGCTATGAAATTGAATCCGCATTGATCAATGGCGATATGGAAGTGGATGATATTCCAGATGCCTGGGATGAAAAAATGCAAGCTTATTTAGGCTTGCGCACGGAGGGCGATTATCGCAATGGTTGTATGCAGGACATACACTGGACCATGGGCGCTTTTGGGTATTTCCCGTCTTACACCCTAGGTGCAGTCAACGCCGCACAACTGAGATTTGCAATGGAACAGTCGCTGGGTCCGATCGATGAGATTTTAGCGAAAGGGGATATTACCCCTATTGCTGAATGGCTGGCCCAACACATTTGGCAGCAGGCGTGTTTCATTGAATCTCAAGAAATTATTCGGCGGGCGACTGGTAAAACCACGGATGCACAATCCCTGTTGCAGCACTTTGTCATGAGATATCGTCTCTAATAATACCTCTATTGACTGATTTTAAGGTTTCGTTATTCGTCCGTTGTAGGGCGAATGTATTAGGTCCTGTTCTCTAAGTCGCGAGTGTCAATATTCGAGTTGGTTGTGCCAATGAGGTGTCCAATTCGATGAGTTCAGAGAAATCAAACAACCTTGTCATTTGACGCCTGTTTCCGGTTAAAATACGTGCCGCGGAGTCTGTTGGGGCTTCGAAGACTGTTGGCCCCGTGCCGCAATTGGATGCACTCGCACGTATGAAAGATGTTGACGAAAAACCGAAAAAGCCAGCAGCAGAGAGAACCTCCGCTGACGAGCGCACGCAATTTCAGCGTCCGGTGAAATCGAGCCGGACAGCCGCCACAGTTCTCGAAAGTAAGTCGGTGGGTGCCGCTAGGCCTCAAAAAGTACCTCCTAAATCAGCAACACTCAAGCCTGCACAGGCCGAAATACAGCTAACTCGCATTCGCCAAGCCATTCGGGACCAGGATAGCAGTCGCGGTTTCGCGCAGGCAAAACAAGCTGCCGACAAAGCCTTGGCCTCGAACAAAATTATTTTAAATAATCGTTTTGTGCTTGAAGCCACGCTGGGAGCCGGTGGCATGGGGACTGTGTATCGAGCAAAAGATTTACGCAAAGTAGAAGCGCGTGACCCCAATCCGTACGTGGCGGTAAAGGTTCTTAACGATAGCTTTAAAAATCACCCTGATGCGTTTGTTACCCTGCAGCGTGAAGCCAGTCGATCACATATTTTGTCTCACCCCAATATTGTCACGGTGCATGATTTCGGTCGCGATGGCGATGTTATTTACATGACGATGGAATTGTTGCAGGGGCAG
>JBNKFP010000158.1:0-7160 GCA_050289365.1 Cellvibrionaceae bacterium
TTGTTGCGCCAAATCGTAATAACTTCGCTGTTGCGCATCCATGCGACTGAGGGCGAGATCCACCACAGAATCCGGTACAGTTTCAGCCAGTTCGAGCAAATCTTCCGCTTCGACACCATCAAATAATTCCGCTATCTCCGGCTCGGGTAACTGACGCAACAGCAACAGTCGCGACTCCCCGCGCATGGCCACCAAGGTGTCCAATTGATCGGCTTCGGGCACTTGGTGCCACACCAACACCCGTTTCTCCAAGGGTAAAGCTTCAAGTGCAATGGCAATATCATCGGGTTCCAAGGTGACGAACAGTTCAGCAAACGCCCGCGCATTGAATTCCACATCCTCCAACTGGCTGGCCAGTTCGGCCACCGCATGTGTGGGTGTGATCTCAATTGGCGCTGCTTGCATAGGCACTCCGTAACAGAATTTAGCTCGTTAAAATAAATTGGGGTCTGATCAACACTTGTGATATCACAAGCAACAGTAACGTTTAGCGTGTTATATCCACTGCAAGGATAAACGATTGCTGACTGATATAAACCTGAATCCGTGACTTCGAGGCAGATTCAGGATAAATAAAAACATCGCGTTTTACTCTATCAGAATTTAGATAATGTTTTTTTCAAGAAAATGACTCCTATCCAATAGCGGTCATACTGACAGTTCAATTAGATAGAAGCTCAATCTTATAACCATCGGGGTCTTCAGCAAAAGCCAAAACCGTGGAGCCGTGCAGCATCGGCCCGGGATGACGCACAATTTTCCCACCCGAAGCCGCAATAGCATCACAAGCGGCATAGACATCATCCACACCTAATGCAATATGGCCGTAGGCATCCCCCAAAGTATAGCTGTGGGTATCCCAGTTGTGAGTTAATTCGATTACCGCTGAGTCTTGTTCATTACCATAGCCGACAAAGGCCAGGGTGAATCGTCCCTCAGGAAAATCCGTTTTGCGCAGTAAGGTCATCCCCAATATCTCACAATAAAACGTCAACGAGCGCTCCAAGTCGGTAACCCGTAACATGGTATGCAATATACGCATAAGTTTTTGTCCTCTAATGGTGATGGTGATGCGTGTGTTCTGATGTTGATGACGGCGGGTGTAAAAACACGTGAGCCCATGCTGCAGTTAAGGTCCAGAGCCCCATCGCTATATAAAAGGAACCCAATAGGCGACCTACCGCGCTCAGCTGCAATACCCGCTTCAACGATGACGCGGCGAGTCCTCCTATCAACAGCGCGGGAAAGGTGCCCAGGCCAAAGGCCAACATCGTCAAACCAGCAATCCACACGGACGACTGAGCGATTGCAAAGGCGAGAGCGCTATAGACTAAGCCGCAGGGCAACCAACCCCAAATACTGCCTAATAGCAGCGCCTTATAGGGTTTATCCACCGGCAAAACTAGGCGCCCCAGGGGCTGAATTTTAGGCCACACTAACCTGCCCACAACTTCAATTTGGGCGATACCAGAGCGCCACCCCCAAAAATACAAGCCCATAAATACCAACAGCAGAGCTGCCAAACTGCGCGCTAGGGGCCAATCGGTGGTCGGCGTAAGCGCCGCACCGACGGCTAATAATAAGCCCATGAGACCATAGCTTAGAATTCGACCTAGGTTGTAAAACAGTAGATAAAGGATATTCCTCGAACTTGATGCTGGCGCCGACATGGCCGCGGCCGACACAACCCCACCACACATTCCGATGCAGTGGCCAGCACCTGCCAACCCTAATAAAAACGCCGCCCCAAAAGCGATAAATGGGTCCGTCACTGAATCCCCTTATCTTTTGCTGCAGAGTCCTCTCCGCTCTTGGTCAATGGCGCTGGATCATCATCAAACAAGATGCGTTTTGACTCTGTATCGAGGTCATCGTATTGCCCGCTTCTCACCGCCCAAAACAATAATCTGATGGCAATTGCGGCAAAAATAAACGCCAATGGAATGAGCAAAAGCAGAATGGTCATTGGTTAACCTGAATCGAATTGTCAATAGGGAAAGACCGCGGCAACCGGGCAGTCCAATTAACGACCTACGCGCAGGGCGTTAATTACCACTACCAGAGAGCTGCTAGACATACCCAGTGCAGCCAACCAGGGTGGTACTAAACCGCAAACAGCCAAAGGCAAAGCCACGAGATTATACAGTATCGCCCAGATTACATTCTGGCGAATGATGGAGCGCGCATGGTGGGCCACCCGCAAGGCCCGAGGAATTTGGGTGAGGTCATCCTGAAGCAAGATGCAATCGGCTTTGGTTCTCGCTAAATCGGTCGCAGACCCCATGGCACAGGACACGTTCGCGCCACTGAGTATCGGCAAATCATTTAAACCATCACCCAGCATGAGAATATGAGCATTTTGGGTTTGCAGCTGCTTAAGGTAATCCAGCTTGTCCGCAGGCAACATTTGACCAGCCCAGGTTTGAAACCCCAATAGTTCTGCGACTCTTGCCACATTCGACTTGCGGTCCCCGCTGAGCAGCACGAGATGCATTGCCAACGCCTTCAGTTGGGCAACGCAGGGCTCTGCGCTGTCACGTAGTTTATCGTCCAACTCAATCCAAGCGATGGGCCGCTGAAGGTCCGCCAACAACAGCCAAAGGCCCTCACCTGGATTCTCCAGTTTCCCGTTTGGCCATGCAAATTCGGGTTGACCAAATCTGTAACAATTTGCATCAACCTCGCCGCTTACACCAAAGCCCAGCATTTCCTGCCGCTGTTCCACTTTGACGGTCGATGTTAAATCAACAAATGCACGAGCAATAGGGTGGCTGCTGCCCGCCTCCAAAGCACTCACAATGGCCAGAATTTGCTCCTGATTTTGTTGCGCTAAGGGCATTATTTTGGCGACCTTCATATCTCCTGTCGTCAAAGTTCCGGTTTTATCAAAAACCACAGTATTGACCGATTGCAATTCCTCAATACCAAACGCTGAAGTCACCAAAACCCCATTTTGTCTCAGTCGATTTACCGCAGCGGTCAATACTGCCGGTGTCGCCAAACTCAAAGCACACGGACAGGTGACGACTAACACAGATAGGGCTACCCACAAGGCTCGGTCGGGCTGGATAAAACACCATGCAACACCAGCCACAGCGGCCGTTACCAGTACCGCCGCAACAAATCGTCCGGCAAAACGATCCGCAAGAATCACCTGCCTTGGACGCTGCTGTTCCGCCTGGGTCATAAGGCGTTCAATGGCTGCAAGTTCGGTTTGCCCGGCAACGGCATCTGCAACGATTTCCAAGCCCGCATTACCATTGTGACTTCCGGCCAGCACGCGATCACCGCACGTCTTAGGAAGTGGCAAGGGTTCACCGGTCAATAGGGACTCATCGGCCTCGCTGGTGCCAGCGGAAACGACACCGTCGCAGGGGAACACCTGTCCCGCGGCAACCCAAACACGATCACCGACCCGCAGTTGTTTTAGTGGAATAAAGCGTTTTTGCCGGCCATCCATAAGGACCACGGTCGTCGGCATAAAGCGCCTCAGCAAAACACTGGCTTGACGATTCTGCCAACGAGCCCGATTTTCCAGATAGCGGGCAAGCAAAAGAAAAAATGTAAACATGGCTACCGAGTCATAATAGACCTCACCCGTCACCGTTACCGTTGCGTAAAAGCTGGCGAGAAATGCCAACAGCAAGGCCGCACTGACAGAAACGTCCATCACTAGATGACGCACCTTGAGGGATCGCCAAGCCGCAACAAAAAACGGTTGTGCGCTATACAAAAGTATGGGCAGAGTGAACAGTAAATTCACCCAGCGCAGGATGCCTACCCACTGCGTCTCCATACCTTGAATACTGCCTGCGTGCAGCGCTACCGCAACCATGCCCGACTGCATCATACCAATGCCCGCCACTCCCAGGCGCAACAACTGGGTGCGCTGATCCGCTCGCCAGCGCCCCTCTTGCTCGTGTTCCAAAAGCGGTTGGCACGGATAACCTATATCATTGAGCGCCTCCAACACCCGACTGAGGCGCACTCGCTGTGAATCAAAAGTGATGACAGCTCGGTGACTGGCGGCATTAATATTTACATCCTCAATACCTTCGATTTTTTCCAAATGCTTTTCCATCAACCAAACACAAGCCGCACAAGTAATTCCGCCAACGGACAAATAGGCTTGTTTCAAGCCCTGTTCAGTTGTGATGACAAAATCGGCTTGAATTTCTTCGAGATCGTAGCAGGTAAAATCGGCGGCAACAGCATCTGCCTTTTGATTGTGTTGGTCCCGATGACGATAAAAGTCCCCTAGCCCACCATCAAAAATTGCATGGGTAACCGCCTGACAACCGTGACAACAAAAATAATGATTACAGCCGTTGAATTCCGACGCAATGCTCTGGTCGCACTCAAGCTGACAGTGAAAACAATGCGGCACAAGGTCACTCGAATGATTATTGATGGGCGTTGAATGAAATGCTGTGATCGGTTGATAAATTCCATTCCGTCGACACGCGCCACGGTAAATCCTTATCTGACGCCTCCGCACTAATGATGGCATACCAGCGTCCGGTTAAAGGCCGTCGCGCAAAGCCAAGGTAGTGTCCTCCACCATGACTTGTTAACAAGATGCTCTCGTCCAACGCAGCATCTGCTGGGTGGGACAAATTCAGCAGCAATTCTGGTGGGTTTGCCTTGCCGGCAAGGGTCACAGATATGCTCTGCCCATCGCGCGCGATACCCAGCACACCACGCACAGCCAACGACAGGGCATTGTGTTCATTTTGAAACTGGTTATTGATCATTCTCCCCTGCTTATAATAATCGTCATAGACACGATCATCAGCACCAGTAAAAGCCAGGGTAACCAAACCGGTACACACCACCGCAACGACTACGAGCGGTGAAAATACGACCCAGAACCAGGGTTCACGATACGCAGGGGTCTTTATTGAACGGCTCAACATTCATCACCTAATTTCATTCAGGCCCCATAAATACAGTAGTTTCATCCGCGTTGAGCTGCTCATTGTCACGAGCTTGAACCCTAAACTGCAGAGTATTCTTTTCACCTTTTAAGACTTTTCTATCAACCACAACCCGCAATGGGATTGTATACACTTCTCCCGCTTCGACGGTCTGTGGTTTGTAGTTTTTCACTTCAAAGGGATAATCGCCAAACACCTCAACATCGTAGATATGAGGCTCGTTATCCATATTATTTATTTTTACAGTGTATACGTTCTGTACTTCGCCACTGCGTATGCGATAAAGGCGCACACCACGATCACGAATGACATCAACACTCAAGGGAGTACGGGTAAAAACGGTGTAAGCAAAAATAGAACTCATAGCCAATACCGCAAAAACGTAACCAAACAATCGCGGCCTCAAGAAATGAGTTTTACCTGTAAGCAACTCATCCTCTGAGGCAAACCGAATCAAACCTCTCGGATAGGACATCTTATCCATGACCGCGTTACATGCATCCACACACAATCCACAATTGATGCACTCGTACTGCATACCATCGCGAATATCAATATCCACCGGACAAACCTGCACACACCAAGAGCAGTCAATACACTCACCCAGGCCTTGGCTTTTAAAATCATCTTTCGGCTTGCGCGGGCCACGTTGTTCGCCACGATTGTAATCGTAGTGCACCGCGAGAGTATCGCGATCGTACATAACGGATTGAAAGCGCGCGTAAGGACACATGTATTTACACACCTGCTCTCTCAACCAACCGGCATTAAGATAGGTCATTAAGGTAAAGAATAAAGTCCAAAAAATCGCCACAGGTGGGGCGCCAAAGACTAACAACCCACTCTCGGCTCGGTGAGGCACAAAACCCAAAAGCAATTCGCGAATCGGCATAAAATAGCCGATGAAAGTCACCCCTGTAATAAAAGCGATCAGCACCCAAATAGCGTGTTTGGCACCCTTGCGAAGTACTTTTTCGGTATTCCAAGGCTGCTTATCTAACTTGATACGTCTGTTACGGTCACCTTCACAAAAATGCTCTACGGCCATAAACATAAGAGTCCAAACCGTTTGTGGGCAGGTAAACCCGCACCAAACTCGGCCTAATAACACAGTCACAGTAAACAGAGTGAAGGCTGAAATAATAAGAGCCCACGCCAACAACATAAAATCTTGGGGCCAGAAGGTCAGCCAAAAAATATGAAATTTGCGCTCGGGCAAATCGAAGAGAACGGCGGGATTTCCATCCAGCATCAGCCAAGGTATAAGCAGATACCCCAGTATCAAAGGCAACCCGGTGTAGCGACGGATCTTTTGATAAAAACCGGAAATTTTGCGAGTGTATATCTTAGCTTCCGCTTCGTATAAATTGACGTAGCGAATGGCACCGGATTCGTTGGCTTTGGAATCCTTGGATTGCGGGTCTTCAATCACAAAATCAAACCCTCATTGATGAGCGCCGATGAACACATCGACGCATTAATTTGATGTTTATACCCTATTCAATGTCCGTTCTGACAAGAGCACTACGGAATAGCACGAGACTAGTTATCCAGAGACAAACTGTATATGTAAGCCGACAATATATGGATATTTTGCGCACGTAATTTTTCCTTTTGCGCCGGCATCACGTTCGCCCGCCCAGATCGAATGGACTGCACAACGCCTTCGCGTTCGCCGCTGTAAAGCCAAATATCATCAGTTAGGTTGGGTGCGCCCATGGCGGTATTTCCCTTACCGTTTTCGCCATGACATGCTGTACAATTTTGACGAAATACAGCTGCTCCCTCCTGCGCCAGTTCATCTTCAAATTCCTGGCCGGAAAGCTTCAGAACATATTCCGCAACCGCTTCGACTTTATGTTCACCAATGATCGCACCCCATCCCGGCATATTGCCGGAACGACCGTTGGTGATGGTCTGTTCAATCGCCGCAGGACTGCCGCCATGCAACCAATCTTTGTCGGTTAAATTGGGAAAGCCGTAAGCGCCGCCAGCATCGGCCCCATGACAAACAGCACAGTTGTTTGAAAACAGCCGCAAACCCATTTTCATCGCTTTGGGTTCCATTGCCAAATCTTCAATTGACATGGAGGCATAGGCTTCAAACAATTCACCGTGTTGCTCCTGCGCTTTTTCCTGCTCATGCTCAAGCTGATTTGTTGAAGTCCAACCGCCCACACCAGCGAAGGCCCCCAAACCCGGATACCAGATAAGATACAAACC
>JBNKFP010000159.1:0-7155 GCA_050289365.1 Cellvibrionaceae bacterium
CACGCTGGCGCAGATCATGGCACGGGAGCTGGGAGTTGGTTTCCGGATGACCTCGGGGCCGGTGCTGGCCAAGGCCGGTGATCTGGCGGCGATCCTGACAAACCTGGAATCCCGCGATGTGCTGTTCATTGACGAAATTCATCGTCTCAGTCCGGTGGTGGAAGAAATCTTATACCCCGCCATGGAAGACTATCAGTTGGATATTATGATTGGCGAGGGGCCGGCGGCGCGGTCGATTAAGTTGGATTTGCCACCCTTCACTCTGGTGGGGGCAACCACCCGCGCGGGTTTGCTCACCTCACCACTGCGCGATCGATTCGGCATAGTGCAGCGCCTGGAATTTTATAACGTGGCCGATTTGACCCACATCGTCATGCGCTCTGCAACGCTTTTGGGCGTGCCGCTGGACGCTAATGGCGCCCAGGAAATCGCCCGTCGTTCGCGGGGCACACCGCGCATAGCCAATCGCTTGTTGCGTCGCGTACGAGATTATGCGGAAGTGAAAAGCGATGGCACCATTACTTCCGCTTTAGCCGATGCAGCCTTAAATATGCTCAATGTGGATGCCCTTGGCTTTGATCATATGGATCGTCGGCTATTGCTCGCCCTGATGGAAAAATTCGGCGGCGGTCCCGTGGGTGTTGACAGCTTAGCGGCGGCCATCAGCGAGGAGCGGGATACCATCGAAGATGTTTTAGAGCCCTATCTGATTCAGCAGGGCTATATGATGCGCACACCGCGAGGACGCATGGCAACCCAGCATGCCTATGACCATTTCGGTCTGTCCGTACCCAATAAAATACAGCAGCAGGATTTACCGGGTATCGAATGAACCTGAGTGGCAGAATGGTTGAGATTTTAACAAAATATTGGCGTGGAACTCTTCATGCTACCTTGACTCTAAGCCCATTCAAATTCCGTTTCGGTTTGAATAACATTCTCTGCGCTGATCCTAATGATGTCTCTTGTAGTGCTTCTAAGGCGGAAGTACGAAGAGTGTAGCGTTTTTTCAGCTACATTCGTGAACTCCGCCGATACCAATGGTACTATGCTGGCACATAATGTTTTTTCTCATGAATCAATGAGCGCAGAATATCCATTCATCTCAATTATTTCCTAAGGATTTTAACCCCCATGGTGCAAGCGGAACCTCTATCGATTTGGCATCTTATTGGCAATGCCAGTTTATTAGTGCAATTGGTGATGGGCCTACTTTTTTTGGCCTCCGTGGTTTCCTGGTTCATGATTGTGCAGCGCGGCACTTATCAGGCCAAAGCCAAACACGCTATGCGTCAATTTGAGCGGCAATTTTGGTCCGGAGTGGATTTAACTCAACTTTATCGACAGGGCAATGGCAAATCCAGCAAGGGTTCAGCTGAAGGTTTGGAAAGTATATTTCGCGCGGGATTTAAAGAATTTTCACGATTGCGCCAGCAGTCTAGTACCGATAAGGACGCGGTCATGGAGGGGACGCAGCGCGCGATGCGTGTGGCCCTGGCCAGAGAAGAAGAAAAGTTGGAGGCAAATTTACCGTTTTTAGCCAGTGTCGCATCCGTGAGCCCTTATATTGGTTTATTCGGCACGGTTTGGGGGATTATGAATTCGTTCCGCGGTTTGGCCAATGTCCATCAAGCGACATTGGCAACGGTTGCACCCGGTATCTCCGAAGCTCTTGTGGCAACTGCCATGGGCTTGTTTGCGGCGATACCTGCAGTACTCGCCTACAATCGATTTTCTGCCACAGCCGAACAATTATCGGCGAATTATCACACTTTTGCGGAAGAATTCTCCTCCATTTTGCACCGTCAAATTCACGCGGCATAGGAGATCAGCCTATGGCCAAATCAGCAAAACGCAAACCCATGGCGGACATCAATGTAGTGCCCTACATTGATGTGATGTTGGTGTTGCTGGTGGTATTTATGGTGACCGCACCACTGTTGATGCAGGGGGTTAAAGTGGATTTACCGCAGGCGCCATCGACCCCTATAGAGAATCAAGATGATGAGCCGTTGATTGTCTCGGTAAAAGCCGACGGCAGTTATTATTTAAATTTGGGCGCTCAGCAGAAGAGCGCTAAACCACTGTCAGAGATCACTGACACGGTCGCAAAAATATTGCGACAAAAACCGAAAACGCCGGTTTTGGTTTGGGGTGATACCAATACCAATTACGGGATTGTCGTGGCACTGATGACGGAATTGCAAAAAGCGGGGGCACCGTCTGTGGGGCTGGTGACTGATCCTCCAGAGTTATGAGCAAATGATGGTGCGCGTAATACTGGAAAAATATGCTGTACCTCTGTGCGTGAGTGTTGTTCTGCATGGCGTGATTGTAGCGGCTATGCTTAAACACTGGGTGCCAGCGCCGAATAAAAATGAAATCAAGCGGCCAAATTATGTACAGGCTAAGTTGGTTAAGTTAGAAGATGTCAGTAAGCAAAGCCAAAAAAATAAGAACAAACCTAAGGTCGTGGATTTAACCAAAAAACGGGCAGAGCAGGCGAGGCTGAAAAAGCAAGCAGAGCAAAAACGCAAACGGGCGGTTGAGAAAAAGCGTCAAGAGCAGGCTAAAAAACGAGCTGAGGCAAAAAAAAAGAAGCTTGAACAGGAGCGTTTTGCAAAAGAACAAGCTGAGCGGCAAAAACAGGAGCAAATTCGCAAGCAAGAGCAAATGGCATTTAATCAGGCGCTAGCGGAAGAGCAAGAATTTATGCAAGAGCAGGCTTATGCGGAAGAAGCCCAGAGTTACATGACTATTATCTCGCAGCGAATTGAGCAAAATTGGAGTCGGCCACCTTCGGCGCGCAACGGCATGGAGTGCGAGCTGTTAATTAAATTGGTGCCCACTGGTAGGGTGATTAATGTGGATATCAGTCGCAGCAGTGGCAATGAGCTGTTTGATCGCTCAGCGATTCAGGCGGTCAAAAAAGCGGAGCAATTTCCGGAATTGCAGAAAATGAAGCCGCCGGTTTTTGAACAATATTATCGAGAATTAAAACTTATTTTTAGACCACAGGATTTGAGGCAGTGAAATACATCAGTTTGTTTGTTGTGATATTGAGTTTTTGGTGCCACCGAGCCTATGCGGGCTTAACCATTGAGATCACCTCGGGTTTTGACAACCCAACTCCCATTGCTGTAGTCCCCTTTGCCGGTAGCTTTGGTCTGTCGGAAGATGTCCAACAAATTATCGCCGCGGATTTGCAGCGCAGCGGTTTATTTCGCCTCATCCCCAAAACCGATATGTTGTCTTTACCCAAAAACCAAGCTGAGGTGTTTTATCGCGATTGGCGTGCGCTCGGTGTGTCTTATCTCGTTATTGGCCAAATGCAAACCCTTGAGGGGCGCTATCAATTGCAGTTTGAACTCTACGATGTACTGTCCCAGCGCAGGCTATTGCAGCGGCAAGTCGCCGGCAGCGGTTCTCAGTTACGCGATATGGCCCATGCGGTCAGCGATACGGTCTACGAAAGCATTACCGGCATTCGCGGCGTTTTTGCCACAAAAATTATTTATATTGAGGATTTAAATAGGGATGGTCCAGGACGCTACCGCTTAATGTACGCCGATGCAGATGGCGCCCGAGAGCGTGTTCTGTTTTCCTCAAAAGAGCCGTTGCTGTCCCCGACATGGTCTCCCGATTTGCGGAAAGTGGCCTATGTTTCATTTGAAACGTCGCGACCGGCTGTGTATGTACAAGATTTATCCTCCGGTCAACGTACACGTGTTACCAATTTCAAGGGGCTCAATGGTGCGCCTTCGTTTTCTCCAGATGGTCAATCTTTGGCTTTGGTTTTATCCAAAGACGGCAATCCAGAAATATATGTGCTGCATCTGGAAACGGGAAAATTAAAGCGAGTGACCAATCATTTTGCAATTGATACCGAACCGAACTGGAGTATCGACGGAAAATCGATTATCTTTACATCCAATCGTGGCGGCAGTCCGCAGGTCTACCAGGTCAATATAGCCCGTGCTGGATTGCCGGGAGGGGAAGCGGAACGCTTAACCTGGGATGGGGATTACAATGCTAGGCCGAGAGTATCCCCCGATGGGAAAAGTCTTGTGGTGGTGAATCGACAAGATGGTGTGTTTCACATAGCCCTTCAGGATCTCAAAACCAATAACATGAGAATTTTGACAGAAACGCTTTTGGATGAATCTCCAAGCATCGCTCCCAATGGAGCTATGCTATTATACGCCACTCAACACGGAAATAAGGGCGTTTTGGCAGCGGTATCGATGGATGCCGGCGTTAAGTTTCGTTTACCGTCGAAGCAAGGGGATGTTCGTGAGCCGGCGTGGTCACCGTTCGCGAATTGATTAATACGATTTTTATTTTAAATAGCTCAATTGGGAGTGCAAAAAATGTTAAAAACAATGAAGTCTGTTGTGGTCTTAGCGGTAGTGTTTGGTTTGGCAACTGGGTGTTCCAGCAACAAACCAACAGAAAGTTCACCACCACCAGAGCCAACAGAGACTGTCGAGTCTGGTGTTGGTGTTGGAAGTGAAGGTGTACAAGTGGAAGAAGACTCAAATCCGGTTGCTGATTTGGCTACCACTTTCTACTTTGAATTTGACTCTGCAGTGTTAAAGCCTGAAGCTCGAGCTGCTTTGACTGCTTACGCTGAATACTTTAACTCAACTCCCTCCACCATACGTTTAGAAGGTCATGCTGATGAGCGCGGAAGCCGTGAATACAATATGGCACTGGGCGAGCGTCGTGCTAACGCGGTACGCGATTACTTGGTATTGCAAGGTGTAAGCCGCAGCAGCATTGAAACCGTAAGCTACGGTGAAGAGCGTCCTGCTGAAATGGGTAACAGCGAATACTCTTGGTCCAAAAACCGTCGTGTAGAATTGCAATATCACTGATTAGATATTAAAAAATGTTGAAATCCCTTGTTGCCGTCACCCTCATGGTGGCGGCTTTCCCGGTTCTCGCCGAAGTAGAGATTGTTGATTCCAAGCCTTTTGGTCAGCAGCAGCCTTCTGTCACATCCCCCGTTTCTCCTGGCCCTAACTCAACTGTACAAATTGACAACAATTTGCAGAATGAGCTGTATTTCCAATTGCAAACATTGCAGCAGGAGGTACAGGAGCTACGTGGAATGTTAGAGGAGCAGTCATTTGAATTGAAGCGTTTGAAGCAGCAGCGCCTGGATGACTACCTCGATCTTGACCGACGTTTAAGTCAATTGGGAAAGGCGGGTGGGGGAGTGCCTTCGACCGCAACAGCAGTTAATGGCACCACTAGTAACCCTATCGCGACTCCAGTCAAACAAGTGGCATCACCATCGGAAGAGTTGGCAGACTATCGCGCAGCTATGGATTTGATCCTGAAAAAGCGAGATTTTGATGGCGGCGCAGCGGCGCTACACAGGTTTTTAGATAAATTTCCCAGCGGCAATTACACGGCTAATGCTCAATATTGGTTGGGGCAGATTTATTTCCAAAAGGAAGACCTTCAGCAATCGCAAAAATGGTTTACTCAGATGATTCAACAGTATCCGCAACACCAGAAAATAGGTGAGGCGAAATACAAGTTGGCAAGAGTCCTCCAGAAAATGGGCGATGTAACCAAAGCTAAGGTTTTGCTGCAAGAAGTTGCAAAGTCAGATTCATCTGCAGCCAATTTAGCGGCTGATTATTTAAAAACCTTAACCCCTTAATAGGGGGTTATCCCAAATGCTAATAGTCGCGAGGTTTGCACCCTCACGAGCATTCCCTGTGCAGCCGTTGCTACTGGCGTAAATTACCCCAAAATTGTTCGCAAAATAATCGAAAAGAGTGCGTTTCACGGTGATCATTGCGGCTGCTCTTTCGCGAGTTTCACGGGCTAAATATTTGTTCAAATCAATTTAATACAAGTTGGCACGAGATAAGCTAGACTAGCTTTTATTGCACTGGATAAAGCAAAAAAATGAACCCAATAGCCCCGCTTTTTAGGTGAAAATAATTTGCTCGAAGCCTTGCGCAAAGTTGAAATGAAAACTCACTATAACTATTACAAATTTACTATTTTGACCCGGTTGGTGGTGTGCATATATGGACAACCTAGATAAGCTGTTGTACTGGCGTGGCGTGGCCGCTGAATACTATAATTTTCGCGGGGAATTGGTCACAGTTTCATTGGAGAATCGGCTGCGTTTATTACAGTCTATGGGGGTCAACACCAGCTCCGATGATGTCATTGCGAAACAGGCCTATGAATTTGATATAGCACCTTGGAAAACTTGGCTTGCTCCTTTTGTTTTGACTGAAGTAGGCGAAAACAGCGCCTTTGACGTTAACTTACCGCCGACGTATGTTCAAAAATCATTTACTTATCGCATCGTTCTGGAATCTGGCGCTGTTCGAGAGGGAACTTTTGTTCCCAGTGATTTCCCCGAAATAGGGGACTACCTATACCAGGGCATACGCTATTCGCGGCGTTCCATATTGGTGCAAGATCTGCCCATTGGTTATCACAAATTGACCGTACACTGTGTCAGTGAACCCAACAATCCATCCAGTTCCGAGTTTGTTATTGTGCCCGCCAAAGCCTATACCCCAGATTGGGTTGAACAGGACCAGAGGCCGTGGGGAATCATCATTCAACTGTACACTTTACGCTCGGCACGCAATTGGGGGATAGGTGATTTTTCTGATTTGAAGTTATTGATTACTGAAGCCGCAGCGGCTGGCGTGGATATGATTGGCTTGAATCCACTGCACGCTCTGCGCCATCCGGTAGAACACCACTGCAGCCCCTACAGTCCGTCCGATAGACGATTTCTCAATCCGCTTTACATAGATCCCGAAGTGGAGCCCGACTACAATAAAGATCTTCACGATGTATTGCCTGTTTTGGTGCGTTTGCGTGCACAAGAAAAGGTCGCATACGCAGCGGTGAACAGTACCAAGTATGCGGTTTTTCGCGAAATGTATGCGGTTTTTAGTGCCAATGAAAAAGACCAAAACAATGCGCGCCAGCAGCGTTTTAATCAATTTGTAAAAGATGGTGGCCACGCCCTAACGGACTTTTGTCTGTTTCAGGTGCTAGCCGAAATCACCCATCAGCAGTTAGATACGCTTGATGAAAGACAAATTGCTGAAGCGAAAGAGCGCTATAGTGAGCAAATGCGGTTTCATGCCTATTTGCAATGGTTGG
>JBNKFP010000160.1:0-7078 GCA_050289365.1 Cellvibrionaceae bacterium
GACGTAAACATTACTGTTGTCAACGGTGCACCTGTAGCCAATGCTGGTGACGACGCGGAAGCCTTAGTAGGCGATGCCGTGATGTTAGATGGTTCTAACAGTACTGACCCAGAAGGACAAGAGCTCCGTTACGCTTGGACACTCATTCAGACGCCAGACAATTCAGTGGCATTCTTGGAAGGAGAACAGACCGCATCCCCATCCTTCACTGCGGATATGGTCGGGCAGTATCAAGCGCAATTGATCGTTTCCGATGGTTTCGATTACAGCAACGCGGATGTTGTGACAATTGACGTCAGTGCGGCACCAACCCTGTGTGATACCTCCAATATCACCAGCCGCTCCATGCCTTTCATAATGCGCGACTTTAAGTCCAGTCACCCTGACTTCGAATACGTGATTAGGGCTGACAGCAAGATCGTCACTGGCGACCTCGGCGCGGATCAAAAACCCGTCTATGGCGGCGGATCCAATGGCACTGTATCTACCCACGGCAAGGAAACCTTTGACCAGTGGTACAACACAGTTGACGGCGTCAACATCGAAATCCCAATGAATTTTGATATCAGCCGAGCATCGGGTGACCACTACTGGGAATACAAGAACTCATCATTCTTCCCGTTGGACAAGCAAGGTTTTGGTAATACTCCGGGTTACAGGCACAACTATCACTTCACCTTGGAAGGCCATATGGAATTTGCTTACGAAGGTGGCGAAGTCTTTACCTTCAAAGGTGACGACGATGTGTTTGTTTACATCAACGGCAAACTGGCAATCAATATCGGCGGTGTCCATGATGTGCTCGAAGTCACTATTGATTTGGATAGCATGGCCAGCGAGCTGGGTATTGAACCCGGCAATACCTATAGCTTCGATTTGTTCTTCGCTGAACGTCACACCGTGGAATCACACTTTATGTTCCAAACCAACATTAATTTGGAATGTGCGAGTGACAACAAAGAAGTGAAACCTGAGGCCATTAAAGTCACTGGTGGTGGAACGGTAGACGAAGGTAAAAGCAACTTTGGCTTCAACCTTTTGAGCAAACCACATCATCGAGGCCATTCCGCTCACCTGCACTTCAACAGCCGTGAGTCGGCCAATAATGAGCACACACCCGTGCAAATTAAAATCAATGCCGATGACCTGGAAGTCACTAGCGATACTGATGGCTTGAGCTTTAGCGCTCCTTGCAGTGTGCGCAATCGCTGGAACCACGAGGTGAGCACGGACAATGTGTGCAAGGTTTGTGTGAGCGACAACAATTCGGACGATAAATTTAGTTTGACGGTTACCGATGGAGCCTATGCCGGCTTTAGCTCCGGTGACCCCAAACTGAGTGGAGGCAATGTTACGCAGCACTGAGTTTCAACAACCAAGCTCACGCTAAAGCAGACAGCAACAAAAAAGCCCAGGATTTGACCTGGGCTTTTTTGTTGCTGAGAGACCTAGCGCAAGTCGTGCTGCTAACGGACTTTGTCGACGACTTATTTATCGTGCCTTTGACTCGGCTGGGTGCTCATTCTCTAGCCCCTGATAACAAATATTTTCTTCCAGTAAAGTTTGCTCACCGCTCCAGCGGTAGGCCACCAGTGGACCATTGCGCGCGGCTGAGTAATCCAAGCACATCATATTGGCCTTCAACAACCTGGGTTTACCGGAAAACCAATAGTGGCCGATAAACAGTGGCGGTTCCGATTCGCCATACCCCACTACCGGAACCGGAGGCATGGATTTGAGTTGCGATTCAGCTTTGACCTTGTCCTGAACTTGTTGACCAACACTGGTACCCTGTTCAAACCACCAGCGCAAACGCATTTTCTTGCGCTCAATACCGGTGCCATCCACAAATACAACACCATTGGGCAAATTCACTTCTGGACCTTTTAACAGGTTTTCTAAAGCAATAAATGCACGACTGTCCTGGCGACTGGAAGCCACCAAAGCCTGCTCGGTGAGACAATTGTTAGCATCCAACAAATTCGCCAAATCCGCCATGGCGTTCAAGTCCCAACAAGCGTGTATGATGCGAATGTCGCCTAAATCTAACCAAAGAGGTAAAGAGCGGAAAAAAGCCAATACGCCAGGCAGTTCAGCGCAATGGGCGCCGCCGACGAATTCATTCAAGAATGCCAAATGCTGAGCAATGTTCTTGTTGGTTCGCGGACGTAACCAAGTTCCAGGATGGTCCGGATCTTCGGTAAAAAATGCCAGCGCGTTGAATTCATGATTGCCCATTACCGCCAGAGCATGGCCCTCACGAACCATGCCCATAACCAACTTTAACACTGCGCTCTGCTGGGGGCCGCGATCAATAAAATCCCCCAGAAAGATCACTTTTCGGGTTTTATGAGAAAAGACACCACCCTGCTGACGATACCCCATGTGCAGTAACAAATTACTTAATTTTTGATACTGGCCGTGGATATCGCCAATAATGTCGAACTGTTTGCCGTCCATCTGTTCCTCCACTCACTCATTTAACTATAACATGTGATTCGCAATTCACTAATTTACAAGTGACGGAGCGATTAAATTCCATTAGAGTAAAGATTCATGCCTGCCGGAAAGCGGTGTAAACGATTTCTGCAATAGGAACTACTGAGCTGCATCATGGGTATTTCATCCTCAGATTACGCCGCAATTGTACTCACTCTCAAACTCGCCACGACGGTCACTTTCCTACTGTTAATTTTGGCCACGCCAGTAGCAGTCTGGCTGGCCAGAACCCGCCATTGGAGCAAGGGCCTGATCAATGCGATGGTGACCTTGCCACTGGTATTGCCGCCTTCCGTATTGGGGTTTTATCTTTTGCTTATGATGGGGCCTGAAGGTCCTCTCGGAAAACTCACCAACGCATTGGGGTTGCCGGGCTTAGCATTTAGCTTTTGGGGTTTAGTGATTGCCTCCTGTATTTATTCCCTACCCTTTGTTGTTCAACCCATTCAAAATGCCGTTAGCGCTATCGGCCCTCGGCCTCTAGAAGTGGCTGCAACTTTGCGCGCGTCACCTCTGGATCGTTTTTTTAGCGTAACCCTGCCCATGGCGAAACCAGGGTTTATCACCGCGGCCATTTTAGGTTTTGCACACACTTTAGGTGAATTTGGCGTAGTACTCATGATAGGCGGCAATATCCCTGGCGAAACTCAAGTCATCTCGGTGTTAATTTACGAGCACGTTGAGAGCTTGGATTACAGCCGAGCCCATTGGCTTAGTGGTTTAATGATTGCAATCTCATTAGTGGTTTTGATGGCACTGACTTGGCATCAACGTAAAGCCGCCACCGCAACTCAAGGAAACGTTTAAATGAACGCGGATTCAATTTATATACGGCTCCAGTTGCGCTATAGCAGCGACCAAACAGGTCGGCACGAAGAGCCTTTTAATTTGGATGTGCAATTGAACATACCCGGCCAGGGCGTCACCGCAATTTTTGGACATTCCGGTTCAGGGAAAACCACGCTATTACGCTGCATTGCCGGTCTGCAGCGAGCAAATGGTAACGTGCATATTGGTAAAGTGGTTTGGCAACAAGACGCGGAATTTGTGCCAACACATCAGCGTTCATTAGGCTATGTCTTCCAGGAAGACGGCTTATTACCTCATTTAACCGGCCAGCAAAACTTGGCTTACGCTCTCAAACGCAGCCTTAACCAAGCCAGTCAAACGGAACAACAAGACATCATCGAGTTGATGGGCATCGGCAATATATTAAGACGTCTTCCTCAGCAAATGTCCGGCGGCGAGCGCCAACGCTTGGCGATCGCCCGTGCACTCTTAATCAAACCCCAAATTCTTCTTTGCGACGAGCCTTTGTCAGCATTGGACTTGGAGCGCAAACAAGAAATACTGCCCTATCTTGAAAAGCTAAAGCAACATTACCAAACCCCAATTCTTTACGTTACTCACTCCCCGGATGAAGTCGCCCGCCTTGCAGATTATTTAATCCATATGAACCAAGGCAGTGTCACTGCGCAAGGACCCATCAACGATGTATTGAACAATTTGCATCTACCGATAAAACTTGGCGAGGATACTGGAGTGGTTGTTACTGCCACTGTCATTGAAAAATTAACCGAGTGGCACTTACTCAAAGCGGAATTTGACGGCGGGCACCTGTGGGTCAGAGATGATGGCGAAACGATAGGAACACAAGTCAGAATTCGAATATTGGCAAGAGACATTAGCCTTGCCAATGAAGCCAACCGCAATAGCAGCATTGTTAATATTTTGCCCGGAACCCTATTGGAAATGGTTCAGGATCAACACCCGGCTATGTGCCTGTCCCGAATTAAAGTAGGCGACCAAATTTTAGTGTCCCGCACTACCCTATTTTCCCTCAAGCAACTGGGAGTTAAGATTGGCAGCGCCATTTGGCTGCAAATAAAATCCGTAGCCATTGTCCGCTGAATCTACGAAGGACATTGAGCCCTCCGTTGATTTTTCCAAAGACAGCCAAACACTTTACAGAGGCAGGCCAAACTCTCCGGCGATTTGGCCCAACCAGACCTTAACACGCTCTTCTGTCATACTGCTTTGGTTGTCTTGATCGATCACGAGCCCAACAAATTCGTTGTCCACCAAGGCTTCGGAATGCTCAAATTCATAGCCTTCATTCGGCCAAGCACCAACAACTTTGGCGTTGCGCTCAATAAAAAAATCATAAAGTTCTTTCATCGCATCGACAAATTCATCGGGGTATCCAACTTGATCACCGAGACCATAAATGGCGACGGTTTTACCAGCAAAATCCATATCTTCAATTTTTGGCAAAAATTCCTCCCAACTTTCGCTTTCGCAGTCGGCGGATAATCCTGGCAAATCCCCTTCCCCTAAGGTGGGGGTCCCCACGATTAGAAAATTGTATTCCGCAAACTCTTCGGCACTCACACGATTTACATTGATGGGTTTAGCCATTAAATCGTCATCAAATTGCTTTTTAATCATTTTCGCAATTTTACGGGTATTTCCCGTATTGGAACCAAAAAACACACCGATTTTAGCCATAATATGCTCCCAATAAGTAAGGCGTTAATTCTGTAACAAGACAAGTCATTTTTACCTAGTGGTGCAGGTATTGGGCCAACCAGAAAATTCATTTATCTTCGTTAAACAGCTGTAACCATAGGCTTTTTTTGATTTACTCCGGGAAAGACCTTGTGTCGCAAACACAACAAAATGAAAGTGAAGTTCTATTGCCAATTTTTATTGTAGGGTTTATTACAAAATTCGAATTGGCACTATACAAACACTCTAGAGGTCATAGGACTTCGACGCTGTTCGAAGTTATGCAAACGCAGGGGAAATCATCAGCGGGGCAACCCAACACTGGCACAGCCGATTATACCGGCCCAACAATAGGAGCTCCGCAGGACTATAGAAAGGAAGGCTGATGGAAATTACACACGCACAACGCTATCAATTAAATAGATATTGTAAGCAACAAAAATGATCAGCAAAAAACAGCCCTCTAACCGATTGATACGACCCGGCCCACGAAAACCAATCGCCATCAAGGTTAATGCCGCGGTCAACAACATCATCGCCAGCCAGTCACGATTTAACACTTCAGCCGGCACATGGTCCATTGGCGAAATTGAGCCAGCGATACCAACCACCGCCAGCAAATTAAACATATTGGAACCCACAACATTGCCAATAGCGATTTCGAACTCGCCTTTGCGCGCCGCAATCACGGTAGCGGCCAGTTCCGGTAAGGATGTGCCCAGAGCAACAATGGTCAAACCTATCACCAAATCGCTCACCCCCAATGCGGTCGCAATTTCCACCGCGCCCCAGACCAAGAGCTTAGAGCTACCCACCAGCAGTAAAAGGCCGGCAACGAGCCAAAAAATCGCCTTATTCAACGGCATGGATGCCTCTGTTAACGCCTTATCAAAGTCCCCTTCCAAATGGTCACCCTTGCCGCGCAGCGCCGATATGACGGAAAAGCCAATCAACCCAAAAAAACCAAACAACAACACAATGCCCTCTAGGCGACTCAGCACGCCGTCCCATAGGAAACCGCCTAACGCACAGGAAATGACCAGCAGCAAGGGCAGTTCTCGCCGCACTATTTTGGAGTGCACGACCAGAGGAACCACAAGCGCTGCAATCCCCAAAATCAGCCCCGTATTGACAATATTGGAGCCCAACGCATTGCCCAGTGCCAAATCCGGGTTACCGTCTAACGCCGCCATGGCGGATACCACCATTTCTGGGGCAGATGTGCCAAAACCGACAATGACCATACCGATCAACAGGCTTGGCATACCGGCGTGATTGGCCGTAGCCGCTGCGCCATCGATAAAGCGATCAGCGCTCCACACCAGTAACACGAAGCCTATGAATATCGCCAAGCCCGCAAGCAGCATAAAACAACCTCTATTGATTAAAATTTTGGCGAGTAAGTAACCGCAAAAAATGTAATGGTTATACAGAACACAAGCGCTTCCGCAAACTGAGGCCGCATGGTAATCGCTCAGGCCGGGATTATCCAGCATCCCCTTATAAAGTGAGCAACAACCGAGCTTGAATGCTCTTGCTATACCGCTTTCACAATCACCATTGATTTGCCTGGTTTTCAATACCAAGCCTCGACCCTGTTAATATGGGGCGGTATTCGAAAATCCTGTTCTAGACAGAAATCAAACCCTACGTCAAAAAACACCTTTAGACTTGACCTCATCACGAAATGAATCGAGCAGAGAGTGGAGCATGGCAAGGTGGTGACATACCTTCGCAGCAACAAGCAAAATCACTGAATCGGAACAATATGAAGCACAAAGAAAACCATAAATCCCATCGCACCGGCTGGCTAAGGGCTGCCGTTCTGGGGGCGAACGACGGAATTGTCTCAACGGCGAGCTTGATCATTGGAATAGCCTCCGCGGGCAGTAGCCAATACGAAATTTTGCTAGCGGGTATAGCCGGGCTGGTTGCGGGTGCTATGTCGATGGCAGCGGGTGAATTCGTATCTGTCAGTTCCCAAGCGGATACGGAGCAAGCGGACCTGGAGATAGAACAGGAATCCTTAGCACACAACTACGACGCGGAAATCGAAGAGCTGGCAGAGATC
>JBNKFP010000161.1:0-7008 GCA_050289365.1 Cellvibrionaceae bacterium
AGGGTTTTCCCCGGCATCGCCACCACGACTGTATCCGACCCACAATTCGATTTGAACCCTGGAGATGACCTACCTTCCTATACCAATACCGGACCACTGAACGATTCCAACTTATATCGTGGACACTGGGGTAAAATCGTCGGCGATGATATTGATGACGATATTATTGAAGCCAAGTTTGACGCTCTATGGGAACTGGACGGCGCACTCTCCAATGTTCGCGCCGGCGCCATTTTCAGCAATCGTGAAAAAGAAAAACGGGCAATCGAAACCCCTAATGAAGAATTCACCTGCTTTCATTGTGGTTACAACTTAATACTGCCGGAATCACTGTTCCAACCGTTTAAGGCAGATGGTTTATTGTCCGACTACAGTGGTGATATTCCTCGCGAATGGATTACGTTTGACCCGGCGGAATTACTCGCCTATTACGGTTCTGACGAAGCGATTCAATCCGCCGTCGATATGGGTCTCAAAACACAAGCCGAAGCCGATGCCTACAAAGCGAATGGCGGTCATGCTCCAAAACTCGTTGCGTCCAATTCTGCGGTCGTCGAAGAAACCGTAACGGGCCTCTACGTAGAAGGTTTGTGGACCGGCGAATTTAGCGATATGCCCTGGACTGCGAATCTGGGTCTACGCTATGTATCCACGGATGTGACCGCGTCCGGAACGGATCGAGAGCTACTTGCCGTGCAATCGCAAGACGGTGATGATACTTTGCTGACCTATTACGCGGACATGGCCCCAGTAGAAGTATCAAGCTCCTATAGCAACATATTACCCTCGGTGAATTTATCACTTGAATTAACCGAGGACATGAAATTAAAGGCTGCTTTCGCGCAGACGTTAACGCGCCCGACGATTGCGGATTTATATCCCGCCTTGACCATCAGCGCGCGTGAGAACAACGCAGAAATGTCCGGTGGCAACCCCTATCTTGAGCCCTACTTATCCACCAATATGGACATCGCTTTTGAATGGTATTATTCCGATAGCAGCTTTGCCGGTGTAACCGTGTTCCACAAGGATGTAAAAGAATGGATCACCAATCAAACATCACCAGTGCCAATTCCACAGTACTCTGTGAATCAAAACCCGGATACGGATACGCCCAATCAAACTCTGGTATTTAACAAAGCTCAACCTCAAAACCAAGAATCTGCGACAGCAACGGGATTTGAACTGGCTTTGGTCCACAGTTTTGATAATGGTTTCGGCGGACAATTTAACTACACCTACGTAGACAGCAACGCTGAATACAGTGGCGCCAACGCCGGACAAACATTTGCTTTAGAAGGTCTTTCGCCCACGTCTTACAACATTGTCGGCTTTTATGAGACAGACAGGTTTGGCGTGCGCTTGGCGTACAACTGGCGTGACAATTATTTGCGTGCCCTGTCTTCAGATCAAGGTCAACCACGGCACAGAAGGGCTTATGGACAATGGGATATGAGCGCGTCTTATAACATCAACGACGACCTTTCCATCTTCCTGGAAGGAGTGAATCTGCTGGATAAGGAAGTTCGCGAGTACTCTATTTACGAAAGCCGCTTCCTGTCACTGCAGCAAACCGGCTCTCGTATTGCTCTGGGGTTAAGAGCCCGCTTTTAATCCGATTTTACCCGTGTGAACGCTTGAGGGGGAAAGCTACTTTCCCCCTTGTTTTTTGCCGAGAAATAAGGTCTATTAGTCAAACATTCTGCAAAATTCATCGCCTGACTTTCCCGTCAAGCGATCAGAGGTACCCAATTTTTGATCAAATCAGTTGTCATTGTTGGCGGCGGTACAGCTGGATGGATTACGGCCTGCTACCTCAATGCAAAACTCAATCACTTTCACAATGGTCGTCGCATTGACATTTCCGTCATTGAGCCCGAAATTCCAAATCGAATCGGCGTCGGTGAAGCCACCATTCCCACCCTTCTGAATACTCTGCAAGTACTGGGTATTTCCGAAAAAGAATTTATGAAATGCGTTGGTGCGAGCTTTAAGCAGGGCATTAAATTCGTAAATTGGCATCGTATAGGGGAACATTATTATCATGCGTTTGATCGGCGCCCGAGTGGACCAAGCGACGATGCCGCAGTCATTTGGGCCGCAAGCAATCGCAAAAAAAGCTTTGCCGATACGGTCTCATCTCAACCCACGTTTTGTGAGGCGGGCTTGTCTCCCAAAGCCATAGGTCAAGCGGAGTTTACCGCACCTATGGCCTATGCCTACCACTTGGATGCGGAAAAATTCGCTGATTTACTTTCACGTAACGGTAGAGAACGCGGCATAAAGCGAATTTTCGCCAGTATCGTTGACGCTCAACTCGATGAACAAGGGAATATCACATCGGTCATCACTTCAGAGAATATTCAGCACCAGGCGGATTTGTTTATCGACTGCAGTGGATTTCAAGCTGAATTGATTGGCAAACGCATGGAAGTCGAATGGGTTGACTATTCGCAATGGTTATTGTGTGACTCGGCCGTAACCTTTCAAGTACCCTACTCGCTTAAAACCCCTCCTCATCGGCCACCATTTACCACATCCACCGCGCTATCATCCGGTTGGGCCTGGGATATCCCTCTGCGAGATAGACGAGGTTTAGGTTATGTTTATGCCAGCCAATTTATCCCGGACGACGTAGCGCTGGCAGAATTAATCAAACTGGAAGGGCATCACGCAAAAGACCTGCCGATTAAGCAGTTGCGTTTTCAAAGTGGTCACCGCAAAATCTCTTGGAAAAACAATTGTATCGCCATTGGCTTATCTTCTGGTTTTTTAGAACCGCTGGAAAGCACCGGAATATTTATGGTGGAATTTGCCGCTGCACTCCTGTGCGAATTCTTCCCGCACACATCGCACCAGCAACCCCTCGCGAATCAATTCAATGCATTAGTGAACGCCCGCTACGATGAAATTTTGAATTTTATTGCGCTGCATTATTGTCTGTCTAAACGCACGGATTCAACATTTTGGACCGAAGTGCAGTGTCGTGATCGGATACCAAGCGGCTTGCTCGATATGCTGGAATTATGGCAATCAAAAATCTGCTCATTTACCGATTTTCATGATGCCACTCAAGTATTCGGCCACCTTAACTATGAGTACATTCTCTACGGAATGGATTTTCACTACCCTTTCCTAAAAGCCCCGCAAATGCCTCCTTCAGCACGAGAACGCTATGTCCAGAAAGAAACTGAAATTGGTCTCAGAAAATTGCCGCAACACGATCAGTGGTTGAAATATGAACTCGGAGATGATTACGCTATAGAAGTCGGACAAGAATGATTTCTATCAATTGACGTCAAAGGGAAAAAGGCATTCACAATGATTTTCGGTTATATCGCGTTATTCATTCGCCTTCCTACCCAGGCAGAAGCACACTGGGGCAACAAGAACAGGAATACAATATGGCGCATTTATGGGGAAGCCAATTTAAATTACTATCCATCGGGCGCATTTAACCGCGGCTAGGCCTTCGGACTGGACAGCGGTTGGTTAATACGTTCCTTCAGGCCCATCGAGCTGCTCATCTTACAGCTCGTGCGACAGTAAAACAGGCAAGCCCCATTGCTTAACTCTGGCAAGCATTGGTCTAAAGCTATCGATCAACACCCCCGATCAACATAGCTCCGAATTATAGCCAATTATTTCTTATGGATAATGGAGAGTGTCGCTTGAGCCGCTGGATTGATTGTTGAACTGTAAAAATAACTGTCTTTTATCGATTCTACAGTGAATTTATCATTATCAAATATTTTGTGAATCTCTTCAGCGTTCAAGTGCGCAGGCATGGGTACTTTCACTTCACCAAATTGATTGTAATCCCTGAAGCGCTGTTCCTTGTCGCTCATGCATTTCAGCAACAATACACCTCCGGGCTTCAAAATGCGGTGAATGGTGTTTAAGTAGTCTTCAAAACCAAAAAAGCAGATGCAGTGGAAACAGCCACGATCAAACACGTAATCAAATGCTTCATTCTCGAGCTTGCTATCCAAAATATCATCGATCAGAAATTCCAGCTGAACATCATCCGCCAGCTTGGCTTTTTCCTCCAATGCTTTGGCTATCGCAGTTTCAGAAATATCTGTACCAACTACGTTGTAACCAAGCTTAGCAAGCTCAATCGCTTGGGGACCACTGCACGTACCCAAATCCAATACTTTCGCATTAGGCGTTCGTTGAACCGCTAAATATCGTGCTATATCAGGGTCTAAGCTAGGACAAAACCAGGGCCATTGATTTTCTTCACCAGATTCTTTGTACATCCGGTCATTTTTTGATTCCCACTTCTGTTTATTCCAATCAATTACGTATCGGTGAAGATCCATTGGTTTCCTCGCTGAGATCTAATAAGGCCACTTAAGCGCGATAGTATGGCCCATCAGCGAGTTGCTTTTCTAGTGGCAAGCTTGCCAAACGTGAAAACCATAACGCGTATAAACCCATCATTCAGGCGCCAATCAAAGTGGTCCCAACCCATTATGCAACCATATGGTTGCATAATGGGTTGGCTTGTGTTCTACTGGCAACAGTTCAATATTTTTGGGAGGTGTTTATGCAAAATCAGATTAAGCGTGAAATTACGATTAAAGCGAGTCAGCAGCGAATTTATTCAGCCATAGCCAATCCCGAAGAAGTCGTGCTATGGTTCCCCAGCACTCTGGAAGGAACCTACGCAGTGGGCCAGCAACCCATATTTGGCTTTGGGGAACACGGGCGCAATCAAATCTATGTGGAAGCCGCAAGACCCTATGATTATTTTGCCTATCGCTGGGTGCCGGGCGGAAACCACTTTATTGGTGACGTCTTAAGCGTGACCACAACTCTGGTCGAATTTCATATTCTTGAAAACGATGACGGCTCGTGTACCTTAGTGTTGACAGAAACAGGCTTTACAAATCTAGCGCCAGCGATAGCTGAAAAAAGCTTCACTCAAAATTCAGGCGGCTGGGAATTTATGCTGGGCAGATTAACCCACTATTTTGCGGAACAATAAGTGGCAGTAGCGCAAACATTTAAAGCCCTGGGTGATCCGATTCGATTGGAGATAGTCCGACGACTGGCCAGCGGATCATCCAATACCCTTGGCGGCTTAACGGAGGACTTGGGTATTTCCCGTCAGGGTGCCAGAAAACAAATTCAAGTGCTAGTCTCGGCCAATGTGATCAGCTTAAATCCCGTCGGCAGAGAAACCCAAGTGACATTAAATTTATCGTCGCTGGACGCGGCTCAACAATTTATAGCGAACATTGAAAGCCAATGGGATAAACGTCTATTAGCGCTCAAAAAGTTATTGGAAGAATAAGCTATGCAATGCCTTTTTGGGCTCACCAACGCACCTATGATATGGATTTTTCGGAAAATAGAATGAACAAAACGATCGTTTATTGTCTTTGTGTTTTGTCGCTGTTGTTCAGCGACTTCTGCCTATCCGGCGAAATCTATAAATGGACTGACGCAAAGGGTAAAACCCATTTCAGCGATAAAAAACCACTGGATTTACCTGTTGAAGAAGTGAATCCGGAGATCAATACCATGCAATCCACACAGGTAAAATCTGTGGTTATGTACGCCACTTCCTGGTGTGGATATTGCGCTAAGGCGCGTAGTTTTTTCAAAAAGCAGGGTATTGCTTTTACCGAATACGATATTGAAAAGGACGCTGATGCGAAGCAGCGCTACGATGCGCTCGGGGGCCAGGGAATCCCCGTTATTTTTATAGACGACGTGCGTATCAACGGATTTAACGAAAGCCGAGTAAAGCGATTGCTGAACTGATCAGCCACCTCTAAACGAATAGATTCAGCGTCAAATAGAATCGACAACTCGACCACCCCAGCCACAGTTTCCATTTCAGGCATTCACCTCCTATCCCGCTCTCCGCCTCCCGCCCTTAGCAATCAATCACCTCGCGGTTATTGACAGCAAACGGTATTTACGGTTGTATGAGGTCATGCTCAACGAATCTCACTACGCCATTCATTGGCTCGACTGGTTGGTAATTGGCGGTTACCTGATAGCTCTTATCGCCTTTAGCATCTATTTAGCTCGGCGCCAATGCACTCGGGACGACTACTATGTGGGTGGGCGCGCCATTGGACCATGGCCAATTGCCATTTCAACTATGGCCACCCAATGCTCCACCAACTCTATTCTAGGAGCCCCTGCATTCGTCGCATTTTCTGCTGGCGGAGGATTATTGTGGTTGCAATATGAGCTTGCTGTGCCCTTGGCCATGCTCGCCATTATGATTTTTATCCTGCCAGTATTTCGCCGTTTGCAGCTTGTTTCAGTCTACGAATACCTAGAAAAGCGTTTTGACTTGAATACTCGCCTCTGCTTAAGCGGTCTGTTTCAATTTGTTCGGGCCTTTGCTACAGCTGTTACTATTTATAGTATTTCACTGGTAGTAGAGCTGATAACAGGCCTGAGTTTTTTCTGGTCGGTAATGATCATCGGCACCGTTACATTGATTTACGATATTTTTGGGGGCGTGCGTGGCGTTATCTACAGCGATGTGCTGCAAATGGTCATATTACTGTTAATACTGATTCTGTTGTTTTTCTTGCTGCTTGATGATATCGGTGGCTGGACAAGGATGATGGCTGAATTTCCTGCAGAGCGAGCCATGGCTCTGGATTTTACCCATCATGGTATTGGCGATGGTCACAGTTTTGCTTTTTGGCCTATGCTGATTGGTGGATTTTTCCTCTATGCATCTTACTATGGTTGTGATCAAAGCCAAGTTCAGCGGGAACTCTGCGCGAAGGATATCCATGATGCGAGACAGGCGCTATTTCTGAACGGTTTATTGCGCTTTCCGCTGGTACTGCTCTATTGTTTCATCGGAGTCGGTATCGCGGCATTCGCTCTACAAAATCCCGATTTTATAGTCTCCCTCCCGTCGCAAAATGGCCAACCCAACTACAATCTGGCAGTACCCCTGTATATGCTGAAGTCACTGCCCATCGGTTTGATTGGCTTGGCCTTGGTAGCCCTTTTTGCCGCAGC
>JBNKFP010000162.1:0-6993 GCA_050289365.1 Cellvibrionaceae bacterium
GCCATAGTGCCTCTGGTCAAAAGACGTATGACGGGCCAGATTGCAGGAATGGCTGGTGCTTACGGTAATGTCGGCGCAGTGACTTTTTTAACGATTTACAGTTTTGTGGATGCCAGTACGTTTTTTATGGTCATCGGCGGCGCCGCTCTACTGGTGTTTGGCATAGTGCAGTTCCTACAAGAACCCGAAGGCCATATGTCTGAAGTAATGGAAGACGGCACCATTCAACGAATTGAATTAACTTAGGTTAAAGCACCCCGCTTCGGCGGGGTTTCTTTTGCCTCTAAGGACCCTTCCAGCCCACGCTGACGCGGTTTTGTGTCCTACCGCTTTACTGTATATTGACGACCTATTTCATTCGACTATCTCACAATGACCGACGAACTGGCTCATCTTAAATCCGCACTGCACATTGATTTTGCTCAGCACAGTGACGCGGGCATTAAAGAGGAAAATCAAGATACGATTGGGGCACGCATCCCCGAAGGCCCAGCTTTGATCTGCAAGGGTATCGCCATTGCCATCGCCGATGGAGTCAGCAGCAGTAGCTCCGCTCGCCAGGCTAGCCAACTGGCCATAACGGGATTTCTAACAGACTACTATGCGACACCGGACACCTGGACTACCCAGCGCTCTGCAATTCAGGTCATTCAGTCACTCAATCGATATCTATGGGCTCAGAGTCAGAACAGTGTTCGCCAAGAGGGGCACCTTACAACCTTTTCCGCGCTGGTTTTAAAAGGCGATACGGCCTTTAGCTTCCATATTGGTGATAGTCGAATTTATCGCTTCCGCGATCAGCATTTAGAACAGCTGACCCGTGATCACACACAAATCATTGACCGGAAAACCCATTATTTAAGCCGTGCATTGGGTGCAGATCCCACCCTAGAAGTGGATATGCTGAGTGAAGAAGTTGAATTGAACGATATTTATTTGCTCACCACGGATGGCATACACCAATTTATGAGCCATGCGACTTTGAGCCAATTAATCAGTGACAATGCTGACGATATGGAGCGGTTAGTCCAAAAAATCATAGATACCGCTAAGCAGAACAAAAGCGACGATAACTACAGTATCCAAGCTTGTCGTATCCTGAATAAAGGCACTTCATCAAAAAGCGATGCGGTTGCCGCTCTGTCCAAGCTACCTTTTCCCCCCTGCTTGGACGTGGGCCAAGTTCTCGACGGATTTAAAGTCAAAAAAATCATGCACGAATCTGAGCGCAGCCAAGTGTATTTAGTGGAAAATTCGGATGGGATGCCCTTTGTCATGAAAACCCCATCGGTAAACTATGAAGACGACCCAGTCTATATAGAACGATTCGTCTTGGAAAGCTGGATTGGAACACGGATACAAAACAACAATGTCGTCCGCGTCGTCGAGCCACCTCACGCACGTACGTTTCTGTACTATCTTACGGAATTCATTCCCGGCCCCACCATTGCTGAGCTCATTCGCCAGCGCGCTCCCTTTGCCATTCCCGATGCGATTGAGTTAATTGAACAGGCTGTTCATGGCGCGAGAGCGTTTCATAGAAAAGACACATTACATCAAGACATTAAGCCGGAAAATATCGTGGTAAGCAGTCGCGGAGCGACTTTAATCGATTTTGGCTCATGCTGGGTAGCGGGTATCGATGAGCTTAAGGCCCCATTTCAGCGAGATATTATTTTAGGTACCTTAGACTACTCTGCACCAGAATACCGATTTGGCGGTCCTAAAAGCGCGAGATCCGACCAATTTTCTCTCGCCGTCATTTTTTATGAAATGATTACCGGGCACAAGCCCTTTGGCGAACATTATGCAGACGCAAAAGATTTGAAAAGCTTCCAAAAGTTGCGCTACGTTCCCGCTTCTCACCACAACCCACTGGTGCCCGTTTGGATGGACAAAGCCATTGAAAAAGCCGTCAGCATACCGCCTAATAGCCGCTATAGCGCGTTATCCGAATGGATAAAAGATTTGAAGCGCCCGAAACCTGAGTGGAATTCCCCTCGAAATTTGCCGCTGGCTGAACGCAATCCTATTTTATTCTGGCGTCTTTGCGCCCTTGCCGGCTGGGGGCTTGCGCTATTTTTGGGGTTCAGTACCCTGATCGTGAAATAACAAAAGGCGCAAATCGATACCGATTTGCGCCCTTCATAAAATCTACGAATGTCCGTTAATCTCTAGCCCTGATATTGCTGCTCAACCCATTGACGGTAAGATCCGTCCACAACAGCCTGCCACCAACCATCATTTTCCAAATACCATTGCACGGTCTTACGTATTCCGCTCTCAAAAGATTCAACAGGCTTATAACCCAGCTCCTCTCCCGTCTTGCGCGCATCAATGGCATAGCGACGATCGTGGCCGGGACGATCTTTGACATAGGTAATTAAACTTTGCGCGTTGCCAGCGATGGCTGCTTGAGCCTGCGGGTATTTTTCCGACCATTTTGAATCGGTTGCAAATTCCTCCACCAGAAGATCACAGATCAACTTCACTATATTAATATTGGCCCATTCATTGTGCCCGCCGATATTGTAATTCTCGCCAATCCGCCCCTTCTGAATGACCAAATCGATACCTCGGGCATGATCGGTTACATAGAGCCAATCACGAATTTGCATGCCATCGCCGTAAACCGGTAAGTTTTTGTTATTCAGAATATTGATGATCACCAACGGGATTAATTTTTCTGGGAAATGAAAAGGCCCATAATTATTGGAGCAGTTGCTGGTCGTTACTTGGAGGCCATAGGTGTGGTGATAAGCCCTCACCAAATGATCGGATGCAGCCTTACTCGCGGAATAAGGTGAGTTAGGAGCATAGGCGGTTTCCTCTGTAAAAGCCGGATCATTTGGCCCCAATGTTCCATAGACTTCATCCGTAGAAACATGATGAAACCGGTGTGGTATGACAGCATCCCCATCCAACCAAACCTTTTTGGCCGCTTTCAGCAGACTGTATGTCCCTATAATATTGGTTTCGATAAAATCATCTGGCCCCACGATGGAGCGATCCACATGAGATTCCGCTGCGAAATGCACAATCGTATCCACTTTATGTTCGCTGAGCAAAAACGCCATTTTGTCCATATCACAAATATTGGCGTGCTCAAAGGTCAGTTGCGGACTGCTTAGCACATCTCGCAAACTGTCTTTATTACCGGCGTAGGTCAGTGCATCCACCACCAATATTTTGTCCTGGGGATAGGCTTGCAGCCAGTAATGCACAAAATTCGCACCTATGAAACCGGCACCGCCTGTCACCATCAAGGATTTACTCATAATTCGCCACTCTTTTTTGATCGCCCAATAGTTTTACATAACTGAAGTATTCGTTTTTATTGACCTGAATCCGTGAGTTCGAGGCGGATTCAAGATTTAGTCACTATTAAATAGGTCTCGAGTATACACTTTCTCAGCGACGTCTTTAATTTCATCAACCATTCGGTTGGCCAAGATCAGATCACAAGATTCTTTAAACTGTGCCAAATCGTTAATCACTTTAGAATTGAAGAAACTCTCTTCTTGCAATACCGGCTCATAGACAACCACATTAATCCCTTTGGCTTTAATACGTTTCATTACTCCTTGCACAGATGAGGCTCGAAAATTATCCGAACCCGCCTTCATGATCAGGCGATAGACACCGACCGTTTTGGGCTTACGGCGAATGATCGAATCTGCAATAAAATCTTTCCGCGTGCTGTTCGCATCCACAATGGCTGCAATTAAATTGTTCGGTACAGCGCTGTAATTCGCCAATAACTGCTTGGTATCTTTTGGCAGACAATAGCCGCCATAACCAAATGACGGATTGTTGTAGTGATTTCCGATTCGGGAGTCGAGACACACACCTTCTATAATTTGCCGACTGTTCAGCCCATGAGTCTCTGCGTAGGTGTCCAGCTCGTTAAAATAGGCTACCCGCATGGCCAAAAAGGTATTGGAAAACAACTTAATGGCTTCGGCTTCGGTGGCATCCGTAAACAGCACATCCACATCTTTTTTGATGGCACCCTCTAACAACAACTGCGCAAAGCGCTCGGCCCGTTCCGAGCGCTCGCCAACTATGATGCGCGACGGATATAAGTTGTCGTGGAGCGCTCGCCCTTCTCGCAGAAACTCTGGAGAAAACAATACATTTTGCGAGTCTAAACGGGAGGACACGTCTTTAACAAATCCTACCGGGACCGTGGATTTAATCACCATCACCGCCTGCGGATTGATCGCTTTAACCTCTTTAATGACGGACTCGACCGTTTGCGTATTAAACTTGTTGCTGACAGGGTCATAGTCTGTGGGGGTCGCAATAATGACAAAATCGGCATCCTGAAAAGCTTCATTTTTATCTAAAGTTGCGATTAAGTTGAGATCGTGTGTTGCTAGATAGCTTTCGATTTCGGCATCAATGATCGGTGATTTTTTGTTATTGATCAGCGCTACTTTTTCCGGTAGCACATCCAGTGCCACAACTTGATGATGTTGCGCCAGCAAAATGGCATTGGACAAACCTACGTATCCCGTTCCGGCTACGGCGATCTTCATAGAAATTCCTCTTGTGTCGGAGAACATTTTCCGCAGTGATTATATTTGATAATAGTTTCGATACCACTGCACAAATCGTTCAACACCATCAGCGATGTTCACTTTAGGCTTATAACCAGTAACCAGGCTTAATTCGGTGGTATCAGCATAGGTTGCGTAAACGTCACCAGGCTGCATGGGCAGGAAGTTCTTTTGGGCTTCGACCCCTAGAGCCGACTCTAAGGCTGCAATAAAATCCATTAATTTTACCGGACTACCGTGGCCTATATTGTAAACTCGAAACGGAGCGCAACCGCTACCGGGGTTATTATTTAACTGAGTATCGTCACTAACCTCTGGAATAACCGCCTGCACACCGAGAATTCCGTCGACTATATCGTCCACATAGGTGAAATCACGTGACAAATTGCCGTTATTGTAAACATCTATAGACTCACCAGTGAGTATGGCTTTGGCAAACTTCATGGGCGCCATATCGGGTCGCCCCCAAGGGCCATATACCGTAAAAAAACGCAACCCCGTAGTGGGCAGACCATAGAGATGCGAGTAGGTATGGCTCATAAGTTCGTTGGCTTTTTTCGTTGCCGCATAGAGCGATACAGGATGGTCAACGGAATCCTGGGTGGAGAAAGGCATTTTACTGTTGAGCCCATAGACCGAACTCGACGAGGCATAAACCAGGTGCTCAATATGATGGTTACGGCATCCTTCCAGAATGGTCATATGGCCCACCAAATTGCTATCCACATAGGCCATTGGATTATCCAAGGAATAGCGCACACCGGCTTGCGCCGCCAAATGGATCACTCGCTGGAATTGATGCTCGTTAAAAAGCGAAGCCACTCCATCGCGATCCGCTAAGTCCATTTTTACGAAACTGAAATTTTTCTCCTCGTTTAATTGCTCTAATCGTGACTGTTTAAGGGATACTTCATAATAATCATTCAAATTATCTAATCCGATGACTCTGTGCCCTTGCTGAATCAACTGCTGACAAACGTGAAAACCAATAAACCCAGCTGCCCCAGTTACAAGAAATTTAATTGCCATTATTTAATTCATCCAACATTTTATTTAATGAAGTTCTCCAATAAATCGTTTTTAAACCTGCTGCTGTCTCCGCTGACGATTTATCTAAAACAGAATAAAAAGGCCTTTTCGCTGGTGTCGGATAGGCACTAGCGGCTATGGGTAAGATTGGAATGACAGATTTCAGCAACCCCTTTTGCACAGCCAATTCCTGTATCGCAACCGCAAAATCGTACCATGAAGCAACACCATTATCCGTCCAATGGTAAGTGCCCGAAATTTCACTTTTTGCTGCAATAGCCCAAAGCCATTGGGCCAACCCTTTCGCCCACGTCGGCGTTCCCACTTGCTCATAAACCACGCCCAACTGTGGTTTTTCCGCCATCAAACGCAACATGGTTTTAACAAAATTGTTACCGTGCGCGGAATAAACCCAAGCGGTTCGAACAACGACAGCATTATCCAATACTTCCAATACAGCTCGCTCTCCCGCCAATTTTGAAGCGCCATATACGCCAATTGGGTTGGTCTCAGCGTCCGGAGTGTAGGGGAACGATTGCTTACCATCGAAGACGAAATCCGTCGATACATGAAGCATGCGCACATCACCGCTACGACAGGCCAAAGCCAAATTTTTGGCTCCCACATGATTTACAGCGTAAGCGGCGTCAATATCCGATTCGGCTTTATCCACGGCCGTATAGGCGGCGCAATTGATGAGCAATTGTGGTTGATATTGCTCCATTACAGAATTCACGGCAGCCGCATCAGAAATATCCAGCTCGCTGCTGGCCAAGGCCACGAAATCCACCCCCGACGGCGCGGTACGTTGTAATTCCCACGCGAGCTGTCCGTGCTTACCTATGATCAATACCTTCACGTTCATGAGTCCTACTTAACTAATCAAATTTTGGCGCATCACTAAATGATAAGCCGTCGGCATCTTTTTGCGACAATGAGGGCGTACTTCCATCCAAAATGGGCCAATCAACAGCCACATATTCATCATTCCAGCGCAAAGAGACTTCGGAAGCCGGATGGTAATAATCCGTACATTTGTAAACAAATTCCGCCGATTCCGTGGTCACATAGAAACCGTGGGCAAAGCCTTCAGGAACCCATAGCTGCCGCTTATTTTCCGCAGACAGCTCCACTCCAACCCATTGGCCGAAGGTCGGTGAACTTTGGCGCATATCGACGGCCACATCAAATACAGCACCACTTACAACCCGCACTAATTTACCCTGGGTTTGCTGTAATTGATAATGTAAACCACGCAAAATACCCTTTACCGATTTACTGTGATTATCCTGAACAAAGGGTTTTCCGCCCGTCAGCGTCGAGAATGCATCCGCGCGAAAGGTTTCCATAAAAAAGCCGCGCTCATCACCAAAAACCTTGGGCTCTAAAATCTTGACATCGG
>JBNKFP010000163.1:0-6931 GCA_050289365.1 Cellvibrionaceae bacterium
TGTTGGGTACCGAATCTCCTTCTCGAGGGGAAATAAGACTTGAGGGTAAAGCGCTATTGGCTGAGCCAAGTGCCGAACGCGGTATTGTGTTTCAACGCTATTCGGTATTTCCCCATCTGACTGTTTTGCAAAATGTCATCATATCCAAAGAGTTTGAGCAGAGTCCGATTTTGTCTCGCTTATTTGGCCATAAACGCAAACAAGCAGAAGATGCTGCAAAGGACATGTTAAAAGCGGTGGGGCTAGAGCATGCTGCCAATAAATACCCGCATGAACTGTCTGGCGGTATGCAGCAGCGTTTGGCCTTAGCGCAATCGCTGATTAAAAAGCCCAGAATATTGTTGTTAGATGAACCCTTTGGTGCATTGGATCCCGGTATCCGTGCGGACATGCATCAGTTGGTTCTCACTTTATGGCGTGAACTCAAATTAACCATATTTATGATTACTCACGACATTAAAGAAGGTTTTTACTTGGGAACACGGCTCTGGGTGTTTGATAAGCACAGAGTGGATCCACACGCTCCTAACGCGTTTGGTGCCCAAGTAACTTATGATCTGCCGGTTGGGGAGGTGGATCAATCTGTATTAAATAAAATTGCTGAGCCTGACGAGCAACCTAAGAATGTCGCATGAAAAGGAAATTGAATATGATCAAAGGAGCGCAAATGAGAGATGTCATCGCATCCAAACATTCTAGGTTGAAGGTAAAACAAGCAATCAAAGGAGCCTAAAGTGAAGACAAGTCTTTACCAATATACCGTGCCCGGCGCAAGCCACTGGTCTTTGCGTTTGCGGCGCGGTCTTTCTATGAAATTAACGGATATTGAGGGCGATGCCAATTTCGGTATGCTTTTTTATAATCCCGATAATTTAGTTGAACGCTACAACGCACCCGACACGCTCAAGTGTCAACACACCTTTAAATTAACAACGGGCCACTGTTTGTATTCTGATATGGGGCGTATTTTTTGTTCTATTACAGAGGATACCTTGGGTTGGCACGAAACGGTGAGTGGCAACAGTCACGCACAATTTGTCGCAGATCAATGGGGGCGACGCAATTATCAATGCGATCGCAACGATTGGCATCAAAACGGCCACGACAGTTTTTTGGTGGAATTGGCGAAATACGGCTTAACCGTACGTGATCTCGCCGCGAATGTGAATTTTTTTTCCAAAGTGATAAGTAATGAGCAGGGTGATATCCAACGGCAGGAAAACTTCTCGCCGGCGGGCAGTAGTGTCACGCTGCGCTTTGAAATGGATACGCTGGTGGTGATGCACACTTGTCCCCATCCTCTGAGTATCGCGGCATCCTATCCTTATAAGCCGGTTAAGGTCGAATTATTTGCCAGTGATCCAATCGATTTCGCCACGGATCCCTGTGTTAACTTATGTGCGGAAAATCGTCGTGGATACGACAATAATCATCTTTATTATTTGGGGGGATGAGATGATGCGTATTATTAAACAAAGGGGCGCTTTATGATTCTGCAAAGCACATTAGACGAAGAAAAAGTATGCTTGCGTGAAACCGTTGAAGCCGGCGGTTATTGGGCGAAAATAGTGAAATGTGGACAAACTGTGCGCATATTGGACTTGGAAGGCAATCAAGCGGCCGACACCTTATTTTATAATGCACAAGATCCCAGTGAACGCTACAGTGCGAGCGATACGATTCGGCATCAGGGCAACGTGTATCTTACCGCTGGCAGCGAATTAATCTCAACGTTGGATCGGCCCATGTTGAAAATTGTTGCTGATACCTGTGGCCGTCACGACACTCTTGGGGGGGCATGCGCCACGGAGAGTAATACCGTGCGCTATGCATTGGATAAGCGCTGCATGCATGCGTGTCGCGATAGCTGGATGTTGGCCATTGCAGAAAATGAACACTTTGGTTTAAGTAAGCAAGATATAGGGCATAACATTAATTTTTTTATGAATGTACCTATAACCCCCGAAGGCGGTTTGACGTTTGCCGATGGGATTTCAGGAGCTGGTAAGTATGTGGAGCTGCTGGCCTTGATGGATGTCATTGTACTGATTTCGAATTGCCCGCAATTGAACAATCCTTGTAATGCCTATAACCCTACACCCATCGACGTATTGGTTTGGGATTAATTCGCTAACCTAAATTTTATTTTGTTGGACGGCCGACAAAACTCTGGTGAATCCTGTAGGGACGACCCTATAACAGAGGCTGATAATGTTGCAAAAGGTCTTGATAGCCAATCGTGGCGCGATTGCTGTGCGCATCCTGCGTACACTCAAAAGTATGGGCGTAAAGAGTGTTGCCATTTACGCTGAAGCTGACGCCGATTCCCCCCATGTGCATTTGGCTGATGAAGCCTATTCACTAGGTAGTGGCGGCGCCACTGAAACCTATTTAAATCAAACAAAAATATTTGAAATTATCGAGAGCTGCGGTGCCGATGCCGTGCATCCCGGTTATGGTTTCCTCAGTGAAAATGCCGAATTCAGCCGCAATTTGGAAGCGCAAGGCATTCAATTTATTGGACCGACTGATGAGCAAATGCTGTTGTTTGGCCTTAAACACAAAGCACGTGCTCTGGCTCAAGAAAATAACGTGCCTCTACTGTCCGGCACTGACTTGTTGGTTGATGTCGACGATGCCTTGGTTCAGGCGGAACGTATCGGCTATCCCGTCATGCTAAAAAGCACAGCCGGTGGCGGTGGTATTGGTATGCAGATCTGTTACGACGCAGAACAATTAGGTCATGCCTGGCAGAGTGTTTTGCGGCTCAGTCAGAATAATTTTTCGAATTCTGGGATTTTTTTAGAAAAATACATCGAATTTGCTCGTCATATTGAAGTACAAGTATTTGGTGATGGATTGGGTAGCGCATTAATTTTAGGTGATCGCGACTGCTCCGCCCAGCGGCGCCATCAAAAGGTGATTGAAGAGGCGCCGGCACCGAATATTCCCGAACCTGTGCGAGCCCAATTGCATCAAGTTGCGAAACAGTTGGTGGAAAGCGTTCAGTATCGCAACGCCGGTACAGTGGAGTTTATTTACGATCAACTGCAGGATGCTTTTTATTTTTTAGAAATGAATACTCGTTTGCAGGTAGAGCACGGCGTTACGGAGCAAATATACGACGTCGATTTGGTGTGTTGGCAAGTGCAATTGGCTGCCGGGAATTTGCCAGATTTAAGTCAGCTTAGTGAACAATTAAAATCGCAAGGTCACGCTATCCAAGCGCGAATTTATGCCGAAAATCCGAGTAAAGATTTTCAACCCTGTGCGGGATTGTTAAACTACGTCGAGTTTCCCGCGCAAGATGGCAAACGTGTCCGTATTGATCACTGGATCGAATCTGGTTCAAAGGTTTCGGCCTTTTTTGATCCCATGTTAGCCAAGGTGATTTGTTACGGCGATACTCGCGATGCCGCCATTGCAAAATTGCAAAAGGTACTCGATGGGACCATTATTGAAGGCATTGAGACCAATAAAGATTATGTACGGGCGGTATTGCAAACGGAGCCGTTGAAAAATGGTGCTATGTATACCCGCTACTTGAGCACCATGCCCTATGAAGCGCACGCGTGTGATGTATTGATCGCGGGTACCCTAACCACCATTCAGGATTATCCTGGTCGGTTAGGATATTGGGATGTGGGGGTGCCACCCTCGGGGCCTTTCGACGACTACGCTTTTCGCTTAGGCAATTGTCTGTTACAAAACCCTGAGGATGCCGCGGGTTTAGAAATCACTATGAACGGGCCCAGCTTGCGCTTCCATACGGCAACTCAAGTTGCGGTGACGGGAGCTGCAATCAGTATTCGACTTGATGGTGATCCCGTTGACCCATACAGCGTTATTGATATCGCAGCCAATCAGACGTTGCAAATCGGAAAAATTCAAGCCGATGGTGCGCGAGCCTATCTATTGATTCGGGGTGGCTTTCAGTGTCAGCGCTATTTAGGCTCGCGGGCAACTTTTACTCTAGGACAGTTTGGTGGATTGACCGGTAAAGCTCTGTGTACAGGGGATACCTTGCACTATTTGCCTTTGAACCAATTTCCGGTTTTGAGTCCACGACACATTCCTTTGGCGTCACGCCCGAAAATTCCTCAGCAGTGGTCGATTCGTGTGATCTATGGTCCCCATGGGGCACCGGATTTTTTCACGGCTGATGACATTGAGCTTTTTTTTAAAACCGCTTGGAAAGTGCATTACAACTCCAGTCGCACCGGTGTGCGCCTAATTGGACCGAAACCTCAGTGGGCGCGCACCGACGGTGGCGAAGCGGGAATGCACCCATCGAATATTCACGATAATGCTTACGCGGTCGGCAGCATTGACTTTACCGGAGATATGCCGGTCATTTTAGGACCTGACGGTCCATCCCTCGGCGGCTTTGTTTGTCCGGTTACGGTGATCATGGCGGATTTATGGATGCTGGGCCAATTACGCGCAGGTGATGCTGTGCAGTTTGTCCCTGTGGCCTATGAAGATGCTATCAAGTTATTGCAATGGCAAAGTAAAGCCATTGGCGAATTAGGTAATATAGAGCCTCCAGTTGTACCATCTTACCTTCCTGAGTCCCCGATTATTCTGCGTATCCCCGCAGAACAGTATGGCGTTGAGGTGGTGTATCGCCCGGCGGGTGAAAATAATGTATTGATTGAGTATGGGCCGCAAAAATTGGATATAGAGTTGCGTTTTCGCGCGCACGCTATGATGCTCAAATTACAGGAGAAAATGACGCTAGAACAGGATCTGCAGGTCGCCATAAAAGACCTTACTCCTGGAATACGATCCTTGCAGGTGCATTTTGACCCTTTGCTTTTAGATCGCTCAGACTTAATCGAATTATTGCAGGCAATTGAATCGCAATTATTGAATTTAGATGAGATAAAGGTTCCTTCTCGAATTGTCCATTTGCCTCTGAGTTGGAACGACGACGCGTGTCAAATGGCAGTGGAAAAATACATGCAGTCGGTGCGTAAGGACGCTCCTTGGTGTCCCGACAATATTGAATTTATTCGTCGTATAAACGGCTTGTCCTCGGTGGCAGAAGTCAAGCGTATCGTGTTTGATGCAAGCTATGTGGTGATGGGCTTGGGGGATGTGTATTTGGGCGCACCCGTGGCGACACCGCTGGATCCGCGGCACCGATTGGTGACCACAAAATACAATCCCGCGCGGACTTGGACAGCGGAAAATTCGGTTGGAATTGGTGGTTCCTATTTGTGCGTATACGGTATGGAGGGCCCCGGCGGCTATCAATTTGTCGGTCGCACCTTGCAAATGTGGAATCGCTACAAAGCAACGACGGAGTTTAGTCGCCCCTGGTTATTGCGCTTTTTTGATCAGATCCGATTTTACGAAGTGGATGCACAATCTTTAACGCACATTCGCAGTCAATTTCCCCAGGGCAGATACGCTTTAAAAATTGAACAAACCGAATTTTGCTTGAAGGATTACCAGCAGTTTTTAGCTGACGAAAAGGTGGCTATTGATGAGTTTGTCACTGCTCGCAATCACGCTTTTCAGGACGAGCTGGCACGTTGGAATGCCAGTGGGCAAATACATTTTCAAACCGATGAAAACAGTGATCCGCAGGTACAGGTTGAAGAGGCGTTGCCCGATGGCTGCAGTTCTGTTGAAAGCCCTGTCGCTGGAAATATTTGGAAAATTACCGTCGACGAAGGCGCCCAGGTGGCGGCAGGGGAGGTGGTTTGTATTCTGGAATCAATGAAAATGGAAATCGATATAGTGGCTCCCGTTGCAGGGACCGTAAAAAAAATATTTCGCAGTCAGGGGCAAGCCGCCCAGGTAGGCCAAACTTTGCTGATAATTGAAGAGGATCTGCAATGAATAAAGAGCTAACAGGGTTGGATAATGTGAATTTAAGTACCATGGATATATCCATTGCGGCTTTAAAGCGTTGTTATCAGGCGGAGGAATTTACTCCGGCACAGTTTATTCGCAGCCTGCATCAGCACGTATTGAAGGAAATGGGTGGCAACATCAACCCAGTGTGGATCTCTTTTTTAAGTGCAGAAGAACTTGAAGCTTACCTCGTAAGACTGGAACAAATGCCAAAGGATTTACCGCTTTATGGCATTCCCTTTGGCATCAAAGATAATATTGATTTAGCGGGTGTGCCGACAACAGCCGCCTGCGCCGAATTTGCCTATACGCCTTCGACCTCTGCAACCGTAGTTCAGCGACTCCTGGACGCCGGTGCTATTCCGTTCGGTAAAACCAATTTAGATCAATTTGCCACAGGTTTGGTTGGGGTGCGTTCACCCTATGGGATTTGTAAAAATGCGCTAAACGAACAATATATCTCCGGGGGCTCGAGTTCGGGTTCTGCTATTGCGTTGGCAAAAGGTTGGGTCAGTTTCAGTTTGGGTACGGACACGGCAGGGTCTGGTCGAGTCCCTGCCGCGCTCAATGATTTAGTGGGACTTAAACCGTCCCGAGGTGTTTTCAGTAATACTGGCTTGGTGCCAGCTTGTCGCTCGTTGGACTGCATCAGTGTTTTCACAAAAAATGTGGATGACGCCAATTTGGTTTTCGATTTAGCCTGCGTGTTTGATCCCGAGGATCCCTATTCGCGCAAAAATCCATTTCCCAATGGCCCACGCTTTGGTGGGTGCGTGGCACCCCCGTTGACTATGGGTGTACCTCGTCAAGATCAACTCAATTTTTTTAAAGACGATGAAGCTAGAGCCTTGTTTGAGGACGCTGTCGAAACATTGCGAAATTCTGGCGTTACTATTGTGGAAGTGAATTTTCAACCTTTTATGGATGCGGCGAAATTATTGTATGAGGGGCCGTGGGTAGCGGAGCGTTTTCTCGCCACACAATCGATTTTGCAAAAGCAACCGGATGCCATGTTGCCGGTGACACGTTCTATCGTTGCGGGGGGGGAGGATCTAACAGCCGCTAG
>JBNKFP010000164.1:0-6922 GCA_050289365.1 Cellvibrionaceae bacterium
CTTACACACTAGGGGAGCATCGAAGAGATGATGGGTGCGAATTTTTGAGGCCTGCACCGGATCAAACTCACCCTCATGACCATTGGCAAATTTACCCAGATTCAGGCCAAAACAGGCAAAATCGCGAGCAAAGCGAACCTGCGTCAACTCCCACTGAATGGTAAAATCGTCTAAACCCGGTTGAGGTGGCAGCTCGTAGCGAAAAGCGAGGCCATCATCAAAAACGCGAAATACCAGATTCCATTGCAGCGCCGGTTCTTGACTGTTTTTGAGCTTGATGACCGCCTCATTGTAGTGATTGATGACGTTTTGGGTTTTGCCAGCAACCAGATTAAAGTGTTCTTTCACCATTTGACTTTGGTGGCTTTGGACTGTTTGAAGCTGATCACCAAGCGTCTGATAATTCAAAACCAAACCTAATTTTGACGGCAGAATCACATCATTTCGGTCAAATTTGACCGAGTACTGAAAACCCTCGGTCATATTAGATGCTTGCACTTCGACCCTTCCATTTGGCGATTTGAAATGAAAAGTATCTGACCAAGCGGCGTCGCAAATCGTAAAATACATTACGATCAAAGCCATTATTCTTATCACGGTACGGCCCCCAAACTTAATTTTAATGTGGCGCAAAATCCAAGGTCCTGCAGCCCCACGTAACATATCCGATCCCACTGCAGTGGGCCTTTTGTCCTGCGGAAGCTTAAAACCAAACCTCGCAAACCACAACTGCTGACAGTGAATATCCAAAGCACGAATCACAGACGGACAATCGCCAACAAAGGACAAAAGCGCACTTATATTCAGCTTAAATTATCGACCGCGGGACAAGTTCACATATTTGTCATATTTTTATTGTTGTCACTTAAACATACGCAATGTTTCGGTATCATCTGACCTTTGCGCCACCAAGGAACTCGATACCCGACATGCAAACGTTTAACAATAAGACTATAAAAACCTACGGATTGATCACCTGCTTTGCTTTGCTGACAGCTTGCGGTGCCGATAACGGGGACTCCAGCTCTAGCAGCCTAAACAGTAGCTCGTCTGCAATGTCCAGTTCATCTGTGATGTCCAGCTCGTCTGCAATGTCCAGTTCATCTGTGATGTCCAGCTCATCTGCAATGTCCAGCTCTTCCAGCAGTGCAGCCCCCATCGTAACAACTCCCTGCACCAGCTGCACCGGCTTGGTCATAAACGAAGCCGTTTCGTCCAATTCAGAATTTGAAGATGAAGACAATGACGCTGAAGACTGGATTGAGCTGTTCAATAACAGCAATAGCCCCATATCACTCGCGGGCTGGAGCCTGTCAGACGACTCATTAGAGCCTAACAAATGGGTTTTTCCAGATGTGGAGCTGCAGGCCAAAGAATATTTAATCGTTTGGGCGTCAAAAAAAGATCGGGCCATTGCCGGCAAGCCGCTCCACGCGAATTTTAAAATTTCCTCAGATGGCGAAACCATTAGCCTTTACGATGATTCGCTTTCGTTAAAACATTCACTTGACGTGCAAGGTCTACGAACAGGAACATCTGTAGGCCTATCGGCAAACAATAAAGCGACCGTCTACTACGACGCCCCGACACCAGGCGTACAAAATAGTGATACTGAATATTTGGGTGTTGTCAACACCAAAGTCGAATTTTCCGATCAGGGCGGCATCAACAGTTCTGATTTGATAATGTTGAGTGGCGCCAACAGCGAAGAAACCATTCACTACACGCTTGATGGCACAATACCCACAGAGACATCACCCCGTTATATGGGCGCAATACCTGCTACAGGTAATGCTGTGGTTAGAGCGCGCATATTTTCCCAACACTATATTCCATCGATCACGCAATCGCGTACGTTCTTACCCGGTGCGAGCCACGATATTGCAGTGGTAACCTTAGCAACGGCGCCAAACAATTTTTTCGATATAGACACCGGAATATACGTTTTAGGTCGTGAGTACGACCGCGCTGCGCCAAATGAAGGTGCTAATTTTTGGCAGGACTGGGAACGCGATATTCATTTCAGTTTCTATGAACCCGATGGCAGTCTAGGCACTGAATTCGATACCGGCGTCAAAATATTCGGCGGTTATACCCGTTCCTTCCCGCAAAAGGCACTGGCCTTTTACGCTCGCGGCCGTTACGGTGCAGACAAGTTTGAATATCCCTTTTTTCCAGAGTTGCCCTACAGTAAATTTGAAAATCTCGTTCTGCGCGCATCCGGTAATGATTGGCTGCGCACTATGATACGTGACCGTGCCCTCACCTCACTGATGGAAGGCACCACAGTCGACTATCAAGCCGGTCGTCCCGTCGCGGTTTACCTCAACGGAGAATATTTTGGGCTCCACAATTTGCGCGAAAAAATCAATGAACACTTTATCGACTCCAAACACGATGTTAAGAAAAGTGAAATTGATTTACTGGAAGGCAATGCCGAAATCGTTGAGGGCTCCAACCAAGAATATTTGGATTTAGTCGAATTCATATCGACTCATGAAGATCCCAGCCAACCTGATTTTTATGAAGCCGTCGCCGCACAAATAGACATCGAAAACTTTATTGCCTATCAGATATTGGAAATTTACATCAGCAATACCGATTGGCCCGAACGAAATATTAAATTTTGGAAAACACCGGGAACCAAGTGGCGTTGGCTCTTATATGATACAGACCATGGCTTTGGGCTTTATACCTCCAGTGTGCGCGATAATACGCTGAGATATGCCACTTCGGCCAATTCAACCGGCGGATCCAACCCGCCCTGGTCCACTCTGCTATTACGTAAACTTTTGCAAAATCCAAAATTTGAAAAACAATTTATTAGCTATTTCGCAGATCAATTGAATTCACGCTTTCTACCAAGCAATATTAAATCTGTCGTTGATCGGCTCGCAGACCAAATTCGAAGTGAAATCCCAAACCAAGCAGAGCGCTGGGTGAGCGGTCGCGGCGGTTGGAATTGGGAAGGCGAAATTAGCAAGCTGATCAGTTACGGCAACAGTAGGCCACAGTATGTATGGCAACACCTACAAAGCTTCTTCGCACTCTCCCCGCCAGAATCACTGAGTATTGTCGATCTCGATACTGATGCTGGATCCGTTGTGGTGAATTCACTGACCATTGACACGGCTAATTGGAGTGGACAATATTTTGCTGAAATCCCTGTTACTGTCACTGCCGAGCCCAATCCAGGCTACACCTTTTCCCACTGGGAGGGTGACACAGAAGAGACCGAGGCAACCTTAACGCTCACTGCAGATCAAGCGATTGAACTCACCCCGGTATTTATCCTTGACTAAGGCATGAGTAGCAAAATGCATAGATGTCGTGTACGGTTGGGTGAATTGGTTTCGCCCAGCCGTACCGATCTAAATGGGCAGTATAACCAACATAAAAATAACGGCCTTGTTTTACACAAGCTGCCAAATAGGACGCGGATGGCGACTGCGCACTGAATTCGAAACCTCTTGGTTTTTAATGATACTCACCTCATTACAGCAGTGAAATTTTCCAAGTGTCTTATACGCCATCATATCGGTGACAGCAACGCGATACTCCCTACGCTGCTTGGACTCCAGCGTGCTCACCTGTCATTTCATCATTAAGCAAATACGTTGAAGCACACACCATTAACCGTTTTACTGATGGAGAGAGCACCGTTTTAGCCTGCACGGGTTGCTTGTATCTATGAGCCTCGCAGAATAGTCTAGATCGAGGTCAATCATCGCTCGCGTATTCATGGCTATACCTTATACGATATAGCCCGACTTGCGAAAATCCGATTTTAATATTACACAGGCTGAGCCAAGGCTGCGAACGCCAGTTAAAATACTCGTCAATTTATTTTCACTACTCAAGCAAAAAGGTTTGTATCTATGAGGGGAAACTCGTTACTTGGTGATCGAAAATTTTGCACATTGCGTTCAGGTGCGTCACTCATTTTGGCAATCCTTCTAGGCTTGCCAACACATGTCTTAGCAGCAGACACAATAGCCATCACCATTGATCCGGAAAACCAGGGGCCGAAAATCAGCCGTCATATTTTTGGACAGTTTGCTGAACATTTGGGGCGCGGTATTTATGAGGGTATTTGGGTGGGTCCGAATTCCAAAATTCCCAATACCCGCGGAATTCGAACAGATGTGGTCACGGCATTAAAAGCACTAAAGGTCCCCAATGTGCGCTGGCCCGGAGGATGTTTTGCAGATGAATATCACTGGCGCAATGGCATTGGCGGTCGAAATCAACGCCGGCAACGCATCAATGCCAGTTGGGCCGGACGCACCGAGCCCAACACCTTCGGCACCCATGAATACTTCGACTTCATACAACAAATCGGCGCTGACGCCTTCATTTCAGCCAATGTGGGTTCGGGCACCGTGCAGGAAGCCTCAGACTGGCTTGAATATTTAACCGCCAAAAATTCCAGCTTAGCTCAAGAGCGTAAAGCCAACGGACATGCAGATCCCTATGAAGTTGCGTTTTGGGGTATTGGCAATGAAGTTTGGGGTTGTGGTGGACCTTTTACTGCGGAAGAGTACCTCACCAAGCTCAAACAATTTTCCAATTTTAATTCCAACTACAATAGTGCCGCACCTATGCAGCAAGTCGCTGTAGGCCCAGATGGCGATGATTTTGCCGAATATACGGAAGTCATTATGAAAGCCTGGGCGAACAAGAGTTGGGCCTGGGATATTCAAGGATTATCCTTGCACCGCTACACCCGTAACGGTTGGCCACCGAATATTATTGCCACGGGTTTTGGCGAACAAGCCTATGCCGAGGTCATTAAAGAAACTCTCGGGATGGACCAATTTATTGCGCGCAACGCTGCGATTATGGACAAATACGATCCGAGCCAAAAAGTCAGTATCATGGTGGACGAATGGGGCACTTGGTATGCCCCAACACCAGGAACCGATCCAGGTTATTTAGAACAACAAAATTCGCAGAGAGATGCCGTGGTCGCTGCATTAAACTTCAATATTTTTATTCGCCATGCCGAGCGCGTGCGCGGCGCCAACATTGCTCAAATGATCAATGTCTTGCAAGCTATGATATTAACCAAGCAGGAGCAAATGATACTTACCCCCACCTATCATGCGTTTCATTTATACGTGCCTTTTCAGAATGCCGCGCGTTTAAACCTTCAGTACGAAGCGGATCTTTATCAAGCCAAAAACGTGCGCTTACCACGCATTGATGCAGTCGCAGCAAAGGATAGCAATGGCCGCATTTGGCTGGCATTAACGAATATTGATCCCAACAATCCAATTGAGATTGTGATTTCCCTTAAAGGTAAAAAAATTACTAAAGCTCGAGGCCAAACCCTTTATGCCGATACTGTAGACGCGGTCAATACTTTTAATAAACCCGATCTGATAAGCCCAACGGAAGCACCACTATTGCAGAGCAAGGGCAATGTCACTTTCACTGCAAAACCTCAATCCATCGCAGTAATTGCTTTGGATTAAACGCCATAAAGACGATAACCCAACTAACGCGCGGCGGGCCAATCGCTTAATAATTGCGATTTCCGCCGGTGCCAGGGTTATTGAATTGCCCCCGCCAGTTCAACAACGTCAGTTATTTTCCAAGATGCACCATCGGTAAATTCGATGACTTGCACTGGGTTGTAAGCATTCGCCGGATCGTCGTTCAGGAAGTAGTACCGCACGGTGATCTGATCGGTACTGTCACTCAACCTCAGCACCAAGTCATTGTTATCGCGATTGACCACCACCGACGCCGGGTCTATGCCCGCTCCAAAGCGCAGAATGTTATTGCGGGGGGTCCGATTCTCGTAATTAGAGGCAATAAGGTCCTGACCATCACCGCTGTTGAACACAAACAGATCATCGCCATTGCTGCCTTGCAGGGTATCGTTGCCGGGGCCGCCGATGAGCGTGTCACTGCCAGCACCCCCGGTGAGCTCATCGTTGCCGGGGCCGCCATCGAGTAGGTCATCTCCATTGTCACCCTTAAGGGTGTCGCTACCCGTACCACCAAAGAGTTGGTCTGAACCTTCACCGCCAACCAAGGTGTCATTGCCCGCTTCGCCTTCAAGGTAATCGTCACCGCCTTGTCCCTTAAGCGAGTCGTTGCCTTCCCCTGTGGCCAGAGTATCCGCTTGTGCCGAGCCGACCTTAATGTCATCACTGGGGGTCATAATCAAATAGAGAGCCCAAACCTCACTCGGCAACCACTGGGTACCATCGGCAAATTCGATGACCTGCACTGGGTTGTAAGCATTCGCCGGATCGTCGTTCAGGAAGTAGTACCGCACGGTGATCTGATCGGTACTGTCACTCAACCTCAGCACCAAGTCATTGTTATCGCGATTGACCACCACCGACGCCGGGTCTATGCCCGCTCCAAAGCGCAGAATGTTATTGCGGGGGGTCCGATTCTCGTAATTAGAGGCAATAAGGTCCTGACCATCACCGCTGTTGAACACAAACAGATCATCGCCATTGCTGCCTTGCAGGGTATCGTTGCCGGGGCCGCCGATGAGCGTGTCACTGCCAGCACCCCCGGTGAGCTCATCGTTGCCGGGGCCGCCATCGAGTAGGTCATCTCCATTGTCACCCTTAAGGGTGTCGCTACCCGTACCACCAAAGAGTTGGTCTGAACCTTCACCGCCAACCAAGGTGTCATTGCCCGCTTCGCCTTCAAGGTAATCGTCACCGCCTTGTCCCTTAAGCGAGTCGTTGCCTTCCCCTGTGGCCAGAGTATCCGCTTGTGCCGAGCCGACCTTAATGTCATCACTGGGGGTCATAATCAAATAGAGAGCCCAAACCTCACTCGGCAACCACTGGGTACCATCGGCAAATTCGATGACCTGCACTGGGTTGTAAGCATTCGCCGGATCGTCGTTCAGGAAGTAGTACCGCACGGTGATCTGATCGGTACTGTCACT
>JBNKFP010000165.1:0-6894 GCA_050289365.1 Cellvibrionaceae bacterium
CTACGCGTAAAACGACTTTGCCACACGGCCGTTCCGGTTCAAAACCCACATACGGAAAACGGCGCGAACTGGTTGGCAGTTCGTCCACCGTCAGTTTTTCGATGAGCTTTTTGCGGGCGGTGGCTTGTTTGGCTTTGGCCACGTCAACTCCTCAAGGTTGTTGCTGTGCGATCAGTCCGCGCTCGGCTCTTGCTGCGGATGAAGCGCGTCTTGCCGCAATTTCCGGCGAATATCCATCCAGATTTTGCCCAATTGGTTCTCTCCACGCTGGTCGCGTCCAACACCCCAATAGTGATCGTACTGTGACGTTTCCGCGATCAGATGATCCTCAGTGGCCAGTAAAAATGCTTGCACTTCCGGGTTTTGGCGAGTTTTACAGTAGAGCGCACGTGTCATCAATAACACCCTGACTTTACTGAAGTCGGCGCGTTTGCGCCGAAACCACCGATTCCCCATTTTATAGGCTTGCAAAGCCGATTCGGTATGGCGAATACGCTCACGCAGTTGTTCACCCAAGACCTTATTGGCCTGATAATAGTGTTCCACTGTTGACCAGGAAATATCATCTAAAACAAAACCATGAGCAGAGATTGTCGACAGTAGGTGCTGGTCATCAAAACGACCAAAAAGCACCGCATTATCGAATTTGGTTGGGTGTTGAAAAAAGGGCATAACCCACCGAAATTGTTGCGAAATAGGCGGAGAACACTATCACAATCCGATCAGATCCCGCTATACAGCATCTCGCTTGAATACCGTAACGGCAACACGTTTGGCTACGGACCCGCGGAAAATCCAATTTGGGGCCATTGATCCGCTTGAAAACGGATCAAAAGCCCACAATTTTGCAGATCGAAGCCCGCCAAAATGACGTAGCAGCGAAGCGCTTTTGGGCGGCTGATCATTGCCCAGATTTGATATGCCGATACTATTCAGACATGACCGCAGATGGTAGAGTGGCCCAAACTATGAGAATGACATGAGCCGAATACCGAATTTAGACTCCCTCATACCAGAACCCCCGATTCTGGTATACCCTTCCATCGCCGCGACCATTGGCCTGGAAGAAGCGACCTTACTGGCGGTGCTGTCAGCCACAGCTCGCACCGGCCGCGGCCTGCAAAATAACGGCTTCACTTGGTACAGCCTGGATGCGGCAGCATTTGCGAGCCTCACCCCGTTTTGGCAGGCGGCAGATATCCAGCGCATCTGTACCAATTTGCGTGAACAGGGTTTACTGCTGATCGCTTCCGCACCCTTTACCAGCTCGTCACAACTGAAATTTGCTTTCAACCAGCGCTCACCCGCAACGGCTGCACCGACAGCAACCCATAAGGCGGCACCACAACAACCCATGACGCCCACCGCCATTGGCGGTAAAACCTTGATTGCGCCCAATTGGCAACCCGATCGCGAAACCCTAGCCCGACTCGCACAGCACAATATTCCACAGACGTTCACGCGTGAATTGATTCCGGAATTTGTCAGCTACTGGCGGGAAAGCGGCGAGACGGCCACCTCATGGGGCTCCAAATTTATGCGTCATGTGTTGCATCGCTGGCGTGAGCACCAAGCACAACAAAATGCCTTGAGTAAAGAGCAACCTATGACCCGCAACTGGCGCCCCAGCGCCGACGCCATGGATGTACTCACCGTGCACGCGGGCATCAGCAAATCGTTTATTGAAGACGCCATTCCAGAGTTTGAACTCTACTGGCGGGAACAGGGTGCAACGTCAGACAACTGGAATAAAAAATTCCGCGACCACGTTCATCGCCAATGGCTGCGCTACTGTTCAGCACTTGAACACGATACTGTACCCCGCCGCATTGCCGAAAATTGGCGCCCCACGGAAGACGTTTTTGAGGTCTTGCGCCTTGCCAATATCGATATTGCTTTTGCGCAATCGCTGATCGCGGAGTTTGTGATTTATTGGCGTGACAGCAATCAGGTTCACCACTCGTGGAATACACGATTTTTACAGTACGTTAAACAACGCTGGGCCAAACGTCACAGCCACACTGATTCTCCATCCAGATCAACTAGGGAGCTAAGCCTTGCCGAACAACTCACCGACCGCAGCTGGGCACTCTGATCCATCCGCCCAACAAAAGAAACTGGCCCTGATCGATGCGATTAATCAGGTCTTCACGCTATTCCGTTTAAATTATCACAACCAATATTTAAAGGCGTTTGGCAACAGTGAAGAGCTCAATGAAGTGAAACGCCTGTGGCTCGAAATGCTGCACAAGTTTTCAGCCAAAACCATTTTGCAAGCGGCTAAATCGGTCATTGAAAGCAGCGAGTTTTTACCAACCATTCGCACCATGATTTATCACTGCGAACGCGCCAGTGGCGACCAAGCGTTTCCAGACGCACACAGTGCCTATATAGAAGCCTGTCGGGCACCATCACCCAAAGCCGCTTATGCATGGTCGCACTTGGCGGTGTATTACACCGGGCGCAAATGCGATTGGTATTTTTTGCAGAGCAGCCCAGAATCCGTGGCCTTTCCAATTTTCCGCAAAGCCTATGAAGAGCTGTGCGCAGACGTGCGCAACGGCTTGGAACTGCAACCACCCTCACCACCGGCGCTCACCCAACAAGAACAACCCAGCTTGGATCGCACCAGTAATCAACAACGGTTGTCGGCTCTGCGTAAATCGCTCAACCTGTAATACGACACTCTCAACCCACTCAACCACAATAAAAATAAATAATGAAACAGACTACACGCACCCTACTTGGACTCTTAGCACCACTCTACTGCTCCTTATTACTCATTGGCTGCGTTTATTTAGCCCATGACGATTGGCCCGATCCTAACGCCGAAGGCGATCAAAAAATTGCCCGCTTGAAATTACCCAACTCGGATCTGGACACCTCTGCGCCGCCCGATTTTCAGATTATTAAAAATACGAAAGAGCGCAAGAGCGTTTTTTTTAATTATTTTGAGCCGCTTATTGAGGCGGAGAATCAGCGTATGGAGCAAATGCGTGTAGTGCTCGACAAACTCACAGAAATATACGCCGATCAAGACCAGACGCTAAGCTCGCACCAACTCAATTTACTGAATCAGTTAGCGGCTGAGTTTTCGGTTAAAACGGAAGATACAGATGAGCGCTTGGAACTGCTGGATCGCCGCGTTAGACCACTGCCTACAGCACTGGTCCTGGCCCAGGCTGCGACCGAATCGGCTTGGGGAACGTCGCGTTTTGCACGCCAGGGTAATAACTTTTTCGGGCAGTGGTGTTTTAGTAAAGGCTGCGGCCTAGTGCCCTTAAAACGCGATGAATCGGCCTCTCATGAAGTGGCTAAATTCACCAGCCCGGCTCATTCTGTGCGTGCCTACTTCAATAACCTCAACACCTTTTCTGCCTACCGCGACTTTCGCGTTCTGCGTCAGTCACTTTATGCGCAAAATCAACCGGTGACGGCCCGTGACCTGTTGCCAGGCCTGAAAAAATATTCCGAAAGGGGGGAAGTCTATACCAAAGACTTAGCACGTATCATTCGACAAAATCGCTTGGAAGACAGAAATAATCAAAAGAAGACCAGCGAGAACCAAGCAGCGCCCTCGCCGGAAAAATAACAGGGTTGGCAACAAATCAGATAAACGTGAGTGCAATGCCATCCTGAGCTAAACGCGCCACTTTTAAGCGCAATCGCTCACTGCCACTCTCAACATTTTCTAACCTGGCGATAAGCTCATCACCCAAATTGACTTCACTGAGTACGCGCTCATCTAACGATGGTGTACCCGCTATAAACACCCCTGACGCACTAATGTCCCGAGTAATTGCTTCAAACACACCCACAGTCCTGTGTTTTAACAACATTGGGCAGTTAATCACTGTGCGCCCATGTTTTCTAAACATGGCTAATCCTCGCATAAGCAAAACCTTTTTCATCGAATTGTTCGGCATTGGTCACCTCCAAAGAAGATGCTGCTGCTCGTTATAAATTGAAAACCCTGGGGCTCTCGCGCCTTAGGCACAGGACACCTCACCGCCCAATTTGACTTTTCGTTGACACACAGAAACAGCGAGCCAACAAGTCACTTTGCCGCCACGCAATTCTCGAACCAAGAGTGAGTTAAAAAGGGAACCTGGTAAGTACCAGAAGGGCGATTCTACGCTTTTTGACCAAAGATACAAGAATTCTTAGCGAAAAGTGTCGAATTTATTTGCAACAAATACACATAAGAAACACTATTTTTGTGCTAAAACAACAATAACGAACCACTTTGGTGCATTTTTAATTGTAGTACGTAAAAAAGAAGAAAAATAGGCGGGATATAGTCGGAAAATTTAACAGATTCAATCAAGTCTAAGGCAAATACCCCTGGGAGAACGGGTTCTCCCAGGGGTATCATCAGTCAACGATTTCGATTCTATCGACTTTTTGAAAGCCCCGAGGCAGCTTGTGACCACGCCGACCGCGCTCGCCGACATAGTGCTCCATATCTTTCAGCTTCATCAATAAGTGCCTACGTCCCGCCCAAATTTTCACGGCTTGCTTATCCTGAATCACCGCTGCGGCAACCACAAACTCTTCGCGGGTTTTCAATTTGGCGGTCTGAATACCGATGATTTTATTGCCCTTACCCCGCGTCAGCACGGGTAGCTCTGTTACTGGGAACACCAACATTCGTCCATCGACAGTAATACACACCAACTGACTGGCCTCGACGTTATTGATAATACAGGGCTCTAATACACGAGCACCGTCCGGCAAACTCAACAGTGCCTTGCCCGCCTTATTCTTAGTGAATAGATCGGCCATGGTAGCGACGAAGCCGTAACCAGCATCAGAGGCGATGAGTATGGGTTGTTGATCATCGCCCATAAGCAAACCAGCAAAGGTCGCTCCATTCGGCGGATTCAGGCGGCTGGAAATCGGCTCTCCCTGGCCACGCGCTGAAGGCAAACTGTGAGCCTGTAATGCGTAACTACGCCCAGTGGAATCCAGTAGGTAAACATACTGACTGCTTTTACCGTGCACCGCCAAACTGAATTCATCACCGGCTTTGTAACTTAAACTGCTGGCATCGATATCGTGACCTTTGGCAGAGCGAATCCAACCTTTTGCCGACAACACCACCGTAACTGGCTCGCTCGGCATCAAATCCAATTCACTGTAGGCTTGGGCTTCGTCACGCTCTACCAGCGGACTGCGGCGATCATCACCAAACTCTTTAGCCGCAGCTTCCAACTCTTTGCGCACCAAATTTTTCAATTTGCGATCCGATCCCAGTATTCCTTCCAAGTGCTGCTTTTCCTTTGCCAACTCATCCTGTTCGCCGCGAATTTTCATCTCTTCTAGGCGCGCCAATTGGCGCAAGCGGGTGTCCAGAATATAGTTGGTCTGCTCTTCGGTCAGCTCAAAGCGCTTCATCAACACAGCTTTCGGCTTATCCTCGGTACGGATGATGTGGATCACTTCATCCAAATTGAGGTAGGCAATCAACATCCCGTCCAATAAATGCAACCTGCGATCAACCCAATCCAGTCGATGCTGCAGCCGTCTGCGCACAGTGGACAGCCTGAATTGCAACCATTCACCCAGCAGCGTGGCCAAATTCTTCACCGCTGGACGGCCATCAATACCAATTAAATTCATATTGACGCGATAGTTGCGTTCAAGGTCCGTGGTAGCAAATAAATGGTTCATCAAGCCATCTAGATCAATTCGATTGGAGCGGGGCACGATCACCAATCGCGTGGGATTCTCATGATCCGACTCATCGCGCAGATCAGCCACCATTGGCAATTTTTTCGCCTGCATCTGCCCGGCAATCTGCTCTAATATCTTGGCGCCACTGACTTGGTGAGGCAGCGCTGTAATAATCACATCGCCCTCTTCATTAATCCATTTAGCACGCATTTTTAAGCTGCCGCGACCGGTCTCATACATTTTCACCAAATCGGCTTTGGGTGTGATGATCTCGGCGTCCGTGGGCATATCGGGGCCCAATAACAGGTCGCACAACTCTGCCGATGGGGCCTTGGGATGATCCAACAGATGAATGGTCGCAGCCACCAATTCACGTAAATTGTGCGGTGGAATGTCGGTTGCCATGCCCACGGCTATGCCCGTCGTACCATTTAACAGAATGGTCGGCACGCGCGCCGGCAGCACCTTGGGCTCGTCGAGCGTCCCATCAAAGTTGGGCTGCCAATCCACCGTACCCTGTTCCAATTCTGCCAATAAAATATCGGCAAATTTGGTCAGCTTCGATTCGGTATAGCGCATAGCTGCAAAGGATTTGGGGTCATCCTGAGAACCCCAGTTGCCCTGCCCATCAATCAGTGGGTAGCGAAACGAAAACGACTGCGCCATCAGCACCATGGCTTCATAGGCGGCTGAGTCACCATGGGGATGAAACTTACCAATAACATCACCAACGGTGCGTGCGGATTTTTTGTATTTGGCGCTGGCTTTTAATCCCAACTCGCTCATGGCGTAAACAATGCGCCGCTGCACAGGTTTTAAGCCATCTCCGATATGGGGTAACGCACGGTCCAAAATCACGTACATGGAATAGTCCAAATACGCTTTTTCAGTAAATTGTTTTAAAGGAATAAATTCATCAGCCGTTGGCGGAAGCATTTCACTCATAAATAGAAACTTAATCGGTTAGGTGACAGTACAGACCCTACTGTCAAGTTACAGGGCGACACTAACATAAGAGGGTCCGCGTAGATCCATTTCAAAACTGGGCCTACAGATAACGATTTGATGTTCGTCCAGTCCTTCTTGCAGCAGCGTTCTACGCAGTGCATTTCCCCGAGCTTGGGCAAGCTCCAATAACAGCGCCCGCTGCTCCTCGGGTATCTCTGTGGTCGAATCAGGCGCAGCACCTGCGTTAAACATTTCCGCCCACTCTCCACC
>JBNKFP010000166.1:0-6890 GCA_050289365.1 Cellvibrionaceae bacterium
CTCCTGGCAGAGCTAAAGCGGAACTGCCGGCGAGCAGGTGGTGGATAAATTGACGTCGCTGCATAGTCAGGCCACTCACTCGTGTAGGTACTTATAATCGGTTAACAGGTACACCATAATCGACATCCAAGTGCCCTGCATAAAATTGGGATCGGCAAATTCGGCGCTGCGGTCCTGTTGCCACCATCCTTCGATGGGAATTTCACAACTTTCGATATCCCAGGCGATGGCATTGCGTGGAAAGCCACGGTTTTGGCGAAGGGTCCACAGGTCCACTAACAAGTCGTAACTGGCAGTAATTTCCGAGGCGTCCAGTTCCAGCCATTCGCCTAATAAGTGGCCGTGCAAATATTGCAATTGGCGGCGTAACTGTTGTTCTCCGTAGCTGTTTTGGCCAAGTTCAACCTGGGCAGACACGCTCATGAAAGCTTGGCGATCCAGAAGATTGCGCTTGCTGGCATTGACGGTGATGGAAACTTGCGTGTCCTGCGCCAGTGTCAGCGGCACTTCGATGTAACCGGCCCACATTTGCCAGCCAGTCAAAGCGGGGATGCTGGAATCCCAAAACGCGGTGCTGGTGAAATCACCATTTTCATTGGTGGACTGGACAGCACCGGGCACTTGGAGAAGGTTTTGACCGGCAAACTGCAACAGCGTGTTGCCGTTCGAATCCTGAACCAAAACCGAGTGGATGACCAAGTTGAGACTTTGCTGCAAACTGGCGTCCCAATAGGGATTGTCGAAACCGAAGCGCAGGGTTTGATTGCCAGCCTTGAGGTCCAACACAGTCTGATAGTCGCTGCGGGTCTGCTCATCTGTGCCGGTCACTTCCACCTGGGCGCGCGCTTGCAGCGTGGGGGTGGTATAGCGGTCGACATATTTAAACAATCGCTGTTGTGGTGGTGCTTGATTGAAATCCAACAGCACGCTGGGGCAGGCAATCCCTAACGCGTGGCTCAGGGCGACGTTGGCCATTAGGCTGTTGTGCGCCTCGGCGCGCTCTGTAATGCCCATGGAATCTATGCCGCCGTAGTAGATGCGCAGATTGTCTTGAAGCATGCTCCAGTGGCCGTCGGCAACCCATTCGGCGCTGGTGGTTTCGCCCCAGACAAAACCAAATAGGCTGCGGGTTTTGGCTTCCAGTTCCTCCGGGGTCAACAGCCGCGCTGAGCCTACACCCTGCAACTCAACCGCTTCGTCTGCGGTCAGAGCCGCACTGGTGCCAGAGGCTCGGAACCAAGTCGACATCACCATATCCACCAACAAACTTTTCAAATTCAAATTGTTTTGCTGAAAATCCGTTGCCAATTGGTCGATCAATGATTCTTGATATTCAAATGCCAATAACTGCGCTTGGTAAAAAGGGTCGCCACTGCTTTCCGGCGCATAGCGCAGGGGTTCGCTCATAATCGCCGGCCACCAAAATTTTACGGCGGCGCGAGCAAAGCGGTCATCCTGACCAATCTGTTGGGCCAGCCACTGTAAACTGGTTTTCGCATTGGGTACCGTTGCGCCATTAAAGCCCGGTGTGCGCATATCGCGAAACCAGGTGTCTCCAGGTACATAGGGTGAATCCTGAGTCCATTTATAGGCGTCGGGAAGAGAATCCAAGCCTCCCCAACTGCTCAAAAACCAACCTTCGTTACCGTAGTTTTGATAGGTCCCAGCGATCGGGTCCATCACCTGATGGCAGACGGTGCAATTGGGATTGTTCATGGTGGGATTGTTGGTGTCCGCGAGGGCGGCTGGGTCATTGGTGCGCGCTGCGGACTTTTCGATGTCCACATCCAAGAAGTGATAATAGGTCCAGCGGGACCGAGCGCGGTTGCGGTTGGTGTCGGTAGTCGGGTAGCGGTTTAAAAACGCCGGATCATTGAGAATACCGGCATGGGGATAGTCAATAAAATCGCCGTGGGCGGTGATCACCGAACCCAGCTCTTGCACGTATTCTGCCTGCAAGTTGCTGTCAGCCAAAATTTGTCCACGATTCTGTCCCGGCACAAACTCATTGACGTTGGTGGGATCATTAAATTGCACTTCGGCGTTGTAAATTTGCGCGCTGTAGGGATTCACCATGATGTAGTCGGCGGTTAAGATTTCGCTGTAGGGGCGATCGTTTTCCACCACATAAGCAATCAATTCCAGTGGCGCGCGACTGACGCCATAAATCAGTTTTTGTTGCCAGCGGTTAAAGCTGGTCTGACTGGCTTGATCACCGCTGTAGGCCTCTACGCGCATATTCGCTAATAGAGGATAGCGTGGCGTAACTGGGTCCATCACTTCCAAAAAACGGCCATTGTTAAAGGCTTCAGTGAGTAACCGGTCATTGGCTGAGCGAGTTAAAAATTCGTGAAATCCGGGTTCGGCCATGGCCTGCAACAGCAGGCTGCGCAGGGCGCTGTTATCGCTGTTGATAGCGGCCAGTTCATCATCTGTGGGCACGCGGCCTGCGAGCAGTAACAAGGCCCGGCGCAAAGTCTGTTGTTGGTCACCCAAGGTCAATTTGTTGAACCCTGTGGCTTCGCTGGGATTGACAATAACGCCGCCATTCAATTCACTTAAAAACTCTGCAACTGCCTGATATTGCGGTGTGCCCAGGGCGTAGATCGCCCCTCCCCCGTGATTTTCGCCTCCGCGGATCTTATTCAGAATCAGTTCGTCACCGCCGGTGACGGTGGCGACAAAATCGCTGAACACTTGGCGATTGTGTTGCGCTTGGCCATCGCCAAAATTGAAAACCAAACGGGTGCCACCAGATTGGCCGCTGCTGACATGGCAATTGGCACAGCGCGCCTGCACTACCAACGGTTCAACATAGTCGCTGTACAAATCACTGCTGGCACTGGATTGGCTACTGCTCGACAGTGAACTTGAACTGTTGGCTAGACTGTTGCTGGTGACTGCGCTACTGATTGAAGATGCCGGAAGGCTACTACTGCTAATGACAGAGGAGGAGCTGGTGGCGCTGGACACAGATGAGACTGTATTGGTCGAAGAGCTCGCTATTGTTGCTGCTGAACTAGAAGGTGTGGATTTGCCTTTGTCGCCACAGGCGCCGAGCACGAGGGCCAGGCAACAGAGTGCTAGGTAATTCATTCGCATGGTCATTCTCTGGCGACTAGGTGCATCACGGTGATTCACAAGTATAGTCAGTGCGCCGTTGGTATGCCCGATGGCTTAGCGACTCGGTTCACAAGATACTCACAAGAGTCCATGGACAGAGTAAAACGAAACCTATGCTCTGTGCCTATCCGGTCGAACGTGATAAATAATGTTCAACCAGTGGTGTGGCTCCAGCCCCAAAGGGCCAATTGGCTAACTCAGTCCGGCTGAGCAAACGCACAGCGCGGTTTTCGTGATTGAGTTGCAACTCACCGCTGGCGCTAACCTTGTAGCCCAGCATCATTTGGTTCAATTTCCGGTAGTGATTGACACACAGTAACTGACAGCGATCGACTTGCAAGTTTAACTCTTCTTTGACTTCGCGTTTCACGCAAACAGCGGCATTTTCATCTGCGTCGACAAAACCCGAGATCAATGAATATTTCCACTCTGGCCAGTCACAGTTATTGGTGATCACAAAGCGATTTTGGTACTCCACCAAAATCACTACCACTGGTATGGGATTATTCCAAAAAACAAAATCACACTCATGGGCGGGACAGCATTGACGGGTTTGGTCTTCGATGGTCTTTTGGGTCAACTTCGCACCACACCAGGGGCAGTAAATCCATGTGTTCAATTTGAGAAACCTCGCAGCAAAATAACTCCCAGTAGTTCCGACGTTAAAAGTAGATACCAAGGTTAAAATTGACTTCATTAAAATGATGAATTGAGTTTTGCCAGCGATGATAACTGAGACCAAATTCAGTATTGTGTTTGAGGCGTATTATCAATTCAACTTTCGATTGCTGTCTCGTGTTGTATTGCAGTGAGGGCGTTGACTGAAATTGCCAAAATGCATTTAGCGCCAAATGTTGCGCATTCATCGACAGAGAATTGGATATGCCAAAATTGGCCATGGGTTTGTTTTGATAATCTTTATCATATACAAGTTCACCCGTAACTAACGAGGCTAAGTTTATTGTAGGTGTCCCTATCGTGACGCCGAGGCCGGAGTTTAACAGCATCGATTTTTCTAATTTTTGATCGAGAATATTAGGTTCATAACTAAAATTGAGATGCCAAGACAGTTTGGGGAAAAATGGAGTTATGGGGGGCGATGAATCCAATTGAATAAAGATGAATTTATTCAATTTAACGGAATTATCTTTTATCTGAACGTCGCCGGAAAAAAATTCAAAATTTGCTGGTTCTGAAAGGTATGGTAAGTTTTCAATTGATCGATAGCCACTGTATCGAAAGCCCAAATTCAAGTACTGTGCCGAGCCGCTATGTTTGGCGCTAACAGTGAATTTTGTGCTTGCATTATTTGACAGTGGAGAGGGTTGTTCTATGTGAAATGCCTGCTCAGTGGTATCGCTATTGATGTTCGGCAAGAATGCAATTGCGTCGTAAAATGTATCTTGCAAATGACTTTCTAGTTTTGGTGAGTGCGAAATTTTATAGTCGATTATCTGCAGAAGTGCGATAGCTTGATCTGAAGAGAAAGAACTAACGTTTTCTGGTGTTAGTTTTTTATGCGATTCTACTATCTGTTTTATTTCCCTGATTTGCTTTTTTGAAAGGGTTCTAATTCTGCTTTGAAGCGTCTTTTTCAGTGCGGGATAGTATTTCATGTTCTGAATCAATCCCAAATTCATTAAGCTTCTAACGGTGTCGACCGGAATCACTTTTTGCAGATGAGTCGTCAACGATATTTTGTGATTCGAAACTGCGAGTAGTGCCAAGGTGCGATACGCACAATTTTCGCTGGTGTAGAAATATCGAAATGCGGAGTCCTTGGTTTCCCATGCGGAATCAATAATTTGTTCTATTTGTTCCGAATTGAGTTTCAATTCAAATTCCCATAAATCGCGAGATTGATTGCCTTTGTATTCGCGCATGCGTCGGTGCATGGGTTTTATATCGAAGCTGCCAAAAAAATCACCAAAAAGCCCTCCCAGCACATAGTGAACGCCTCCGGTATTTTCGGTTATAACAGCATTAAAATTTAAAGTTGGGCTCAACAATAAAGGCGTCTTAGGATTGTAAAACCGAAGAAATGTATGACCAAACATTGCGGAGGGTGATTCCATTGATGGCGCTGCATAAATCAGAGAGATTCTTGAGCCCAATAAGGCATTTCGCCAGGCGAGGTATTCCGTACAAATCTCTGGTGTTTGGTACGTTTCTGCTGTTTGTTTTTTGATCCATTTTATTCGTGCAGGGTATTTGCAGTGCAACTGCTCATTGTCCGCGATCGCCTGTATAAAACGGTCAAATTCAATCTGTGGGTTCGATCGCCCCTGTGCTGAAATGAAAAATTGTGTGCTATCCACCATTGAAGTGGATTCGTTTTTATCATCTGAGAAATAAAGCAAATGTTGCCAGGTCTTTTTTTGATCAGTCGATAGCTTGTCGTAGTTAATGTGAGCTGGAGCGGCTTGTAATAATGCTCCAGGTAAGATAACAGAGAGAATTAAGGTGAAAATGAGTGTCTTCAAGAATTATATTACAAATGAGTATAAGGAGAATCTGATGTTTTAATTAGGTTTTGTTGTGTAGATCTACGTGACAGTTTATTATCCCCAGGCTGTTGACCCTCTCCAGCAATCGAGCTAGCTATTAAATCATATATATAATAGGAGTACCAATGTTTAAAAAAGGTTTAGTTTTTTCGTGCCTGGGATTATTTGTTTTGTTGCTTTCAAGCTGTGCGACGATTGTTGGTGGTGGCCCGACTCAAATCATTGACGTTTCTTCGTCACCGGAAGGTGCACAAATTTGGACCGCAAAAATAGTGAAAAAGAAAGGCGGTGGAACTGAAGTCGTTGAAATGATGGATACCGGCATGGTGACCCCCGCAAAAGTGACAATTGCACGTAAAAATGCCGTAATTATCCTGAAAAAAGAAGGTTACCAAGACACAAATGTCGTTATGGTGAAGAAAATGAATGGCTGGTTTTGGGGGAATATCTTGATCGGCGGGTTGATCGGTTCGTCCATTGATCTTTCCACCGGGGCGAGCATGAAATTCGATCCAAACAATTTCTTTGTTGAGATGCAGCCTATCGCTGGCGGTGCTGCTTCAGCAGAGTAACACCCATGAGAAACAGTTTGAGATGCTTGTTTTTATTAACGGCTAGCTTGCTTACAAATTCAAGTCTCTGTGCTCAAACTGCTGCCTATGGATGTGGTGAAATTAAACAGGACTTATTTGATTTTGTCCTGTTTAATCATCGTCTGCTGGCAATTGATTTAATGGTTTACCGAGGTGATTATTTAGACTCATTGATCAGCATATTAGATCGATGTCATGATAAAAAAGATACCGGTGAATCCCGCTTGCGCCAGCTCTATTTAGACTCCCGTCACCCCACCACTTTTGCTCATCGACTGCTCGAGTTTAGCTCAAACCTCGACCAAAGGCGCGACTAAAAAGTTATCGCGGCCACTCTCTTTCACGGAATAGAGACTTTCATCTGCTCTTTTCATCAAATCTTCTGCGCTCTCTTGGCCGGTGCTGATTGCTGCGCCAATGCTGGCGGTGGGCGAGCAGGTTTTATTGCCATCGACAGCAACTGGCTGACGCAAGGTTTTGCGCAAGCGGGCCAATTGGCTATTGAGGCCACTGACGGATTGTACATCGACCAGAATTAAGTTGAACTCGTCGCCGCCGAGGCCCGCGACTGTATCCACTTCGCGCACAGAACTGGCCAAACGGTTGGCGGTGGCTTTGAGGAGGTCATCTCCGGCTTGGTGTCCCAGGCTATCATTAATTTCCTTAA
>JBNKFP010000167.1:0-6887 GCA_050289365.1 Cellvibrionaceae bacterium
CACCACTGGCAGAACCAACGTCAGCACTTTGCGCACAATGTAATATGGACTGATACCGTGCAGTGTGACCTGCTCCAGCGCCATTCCTGGGTATACATGGCCAAGCAAAGGCTCAACTTCAGCATCGGTAAGGCTTGGAACCAAAATTTTTTGCATAAACTGATTGCGATTTTGGTTGGCACCGCCGGCGGAAAAAGGTTCTAAGGATAAATTACTGCGACCAAACAGCAAATCCAGGCCCGATTGGGCCAACTTTAAGGTCTGCACGCGACTGCGCTTGACCTGGATTTCATAGCGATTAAACAGCCCACTGATGCGGGTATAAGTATTCTGACGAAACCACAACTGGTAGTCGAACAAGGCTAGGGTTGACCCCAATACGGAAAACAGACTGGTGAGCACAAACAGTAGTGCTGCCCCGGCAATGAACAACAGCACGAAGACAACAGCTCCGCCGCTGGCCACCCACTGCTGGACGTCCAGCCCTGAAACAGATAACACATGGAGTAACCACTGATCGATTTGCCCTACAACCGGAGCCGCAAAGGCGAGAAAAATCCAGGCGCGATTGTTGGTAAACCCATGAATGAGAATATCGGTCATGGTGCGTGTAATCAGCGCCGTCTGCAGAGGCGGAGATGCTTCATTGGCACCGACACCCAGAACCTCGCCCCCCTCCGCACCTTTTTGATAATTCATCACCTGCGTTTTGATGCGGTTGGCCTGCTCTAAACTGAGCGCAGCGATCTCCACTTCCTTTTGCGCCGAGCCGGCACTGTCCATACTCAACACCACCAAACCGAGTGGTCGAAAATAGAAGGGTAATTTAATATTGATGTTTTGGATTTTACTGAATGGCAATTCGGTGCGATTGCGGGACAAGACTCCGTCCCGAATTAAAAAACGATCGCGCTCCTGGATGTAATAGAAATTGAGGTAGTGCAAAGTAGCAAAAAGCGCGATCAAAACAAGCGCAGCACCCGCGTACATCACCACCGACAACCAACTGGAGTTGATCACAGCAACCACACCCGCAGCGACAACGGGCAAACCATTGAGCAGTTGAGCAAAGGTCCGTCCAGTGAAATAGACTATGGCAAATGGCGATAATCTGCGCCAACCGTCACTGCTCAATCTGAACGCCCCGGCTGGACAAAATGTATTCGCGCAAGGCCTCTGCCCGCTCAACCGGCAATCCGGGAATGGCCAGCGAATGCATAGCACCACCGGCACTGAACAACTTCAAGGTCGCTAGACCTAACATCCGCTCTAATGGACCTCGGGTGATTTCGATGTGTTGCAAGCGACTGTAGGGCTGCACCACCAACCTGCGAAAAATCACGCCGGAAAACAAGCCTAAATCCTGCTCGCGCACAAAAAAATGCAGGGTTCGAAAGTAGCCAATCGAATAAGGCAGTATGATTGCGGCTAAAGCCAGAACCAGCCACAAGAGATGCCAATTTGGCTCCATTTGCTCCCTATTTGCCAAGATAAAAATTCCGGCGGCCATGGCCGCCACCAGGCAATACAGAATACTCTGTATCACCAACAGCAACAGATACCCCCGGGCAAGCGTTTGCTTAACGGTGTCTTGCACACGCGGAAACTGAAACACTTGAGGGTTGTTCAATGATTCCATAAAGCAGTCACTTAGGCTAAGAAAGTCATAGTGTACGCATTCCTCATTAAATTGCAGCTCATCATCAAAAAGCGGAGCATGAAACTCGACTCAATACAAAACCAAGTCGAGTGAACCGAACAATGTCTTATCCTTTTGAGCGAATGTATTACAAAATCATTCCATGGTGTAAGTCCCTGTGAGGGTATCGAATCTTCAGTCTACAAAAAACCATTTCCAAAAAACGTAGCAAATTGACATGTTGTAAAGCAAATTCCAGCCACTTGCGGTGGGGGAAGGCAGCGAGTGTGCGCCCCAGAAGGTTTCACCACAGTTACCCAAAACATCCAGGGCGACCTGGACGACCAAAAACAGATCCATTGGGCTCAAACACAATCATTGGCCTGACCAATACTAGAAATTCTGCTATTGTTCGCTTGCAGTTAAAGCCCGAGTCCCTTAGGATCTTGCCTTCTTTGCGCTAGAGGCGCATTTCCGCAGCCGCCGACGGGATTTCCTCTTACAAAATCAATAACTAAGCGAGACGCAGATCACAACTATGCTTAATCGTATTTTTTGTCTTTTTCTCGTTCTGCTGACGCTGGGCAGCTGTGCCAAACACAATGATGTCACGGTTCTGAAGTTGGCCCACAGCCTGGATACCCAACATCCTGTCCACCACGCCATTGTGTTTATGAGCCAGCGCCTGGAAACGATTTCAAATGGCACGATGAAATTGGATATTTACCCCAGCGGTCAATTGGGGTCGGAACGGGAAATGATGGAATTGCTGCAAATAGGCAGTTTGGCCATGACCAAAGTTTCGTCCAGTCCCATGGAAGGATTCGTCCCAGCCATGAAAGTGTTCAATATCCCCTACGTATTTCGTGATTCCGAGCATTTTTGGCAAGTGTTAAATGGCCAAATTGGCAAGAACCTATTGCTCGCCGGTGAAGCGGTTAAATTGCGCGGCCTAGGCTATTTTGACGCGGGCAGTCGCAGCTTTTACAGCACCCACAAACCAATCAATGTGCCCGATGATCTCAACGGCGTGAAGGTTCGGGTACAGCAAAGTCAAACCTCCATTCAAATGGTGCGTTCCCTGGGCGGTTCCGCCACCCCCATATCCTGGGGAGAACTCTACACCGCTTTGCAGCAAGGTGTGGTTGACGCCGCAGAAAATAACCCGCCCAGCTTTTACAGTTCAAAACACTACGAAGTGTGCAAATATTTTTCGCTGGACGAACACACTCGCGTACCCGACATCCTCATCATCAGCAGCTACATCTGGAATAAATTGAGCCCGCAAAAGCAGGCGTGGCTGCAGCAAGCGATGGACGAAGCCGTGGTCTATCAGCGCAATTTATGGAGCCAGGCAACAGCAGAAGCCTTGGCCAAAGTGAAGGCCGCCGGCGTTGAAGTGATTTACCCGGATAAATCCCTATTTGAAGCCAAAGTGCAGGCGATGCATCAATCGTTTCAAGGCACACCCGCCTACGAACTCATGCAAAAAATTAAAGCCGTCGAAACCACGACCGCTGCTTTAGGACCGAAGTGATGAAAAAAATTTCCATGCAACTTGAGCATCTGCTCGCCCATTTTATCGCTTTATTAATGGCAGCCATGGTGATCGATGTGACTTGGCAAGTAGTGACCCGCTTTGCAATGAACGATCCGAGCTCCTATACCGAAGAAATCGCCCGCTTTTTGTTAATTTGGATTGGCCTGATGGGCGCAGCATACGCTTACCGTAAACATTCCCATTTGAGCCTGGATTTGTTGATTCACAAACTCAATGGGGCTCAGCAACTTATCTTAGTGCGAATCATTCAGTTAATCACCATGGCCTTTGCCGGTTCTGCAATGATTTTTGGCGGTGTTAAATTAATGACGTTGACCATGGAGTTAAATCAGATTACCGCAGCCACCAATGTTCCCATGGGGTATATCTACAGCTGCATCCCCTTGAGCGGGGCACTGATTTGTTGGTTTTCTTTAGAATTTTTGCTCTACCCGGAAACCGCTTTAAAGCCAAACTATGAAGAAGCGGAATAGCAATTCGTTAGACCCTTAGCCAAATCGAAAAAGAGTAATTTTTTGTGGAATTGTCAATTTTTGTTTTATTGTTCAGCTTTGTCGTGTTGCTGATTTTGGGGGCACCGGTTTCGATCTGTATCGGTCTTACCACCATTTTGACCATGTTACTGACCATTGACCCTGGTCCAGCGTTGACTACGACAGCACAGCGCATGGCCGGCGGGCTCAACAGTTTTGCCTTGCTGGCAATTCCATTTTTTGTGCTGTCCGGACTGCTGATGGGCCAAGGCGGTATTGCCCGGCGCTTGGTGGCTTTTGCCAAGGTCATCATTGGCTTTCTACCCGGTGGCCTCGCCTTGGTCAATGTGATTAGCTGTACCTTATTCGGCGCGATCTCTGGCAGCGCGGTTGCGGCCACCTCTGCGATTGGCAGTTTTATGATTCCCACCATGAATAAAGAAGGTTACGACAAAAACTTTAATGCGGCCCTTACCGTCACCGCGTCCACAACCGGTCTATTGATTCCACCCAGTAACATCTTGATTATTTATTCCCTCGCCAGTGGCGGAGTTTCCATTGCCGCCTTGTTTGTAGCGGGCTATTTGCCCGGCATGCTCATGGCGCTTGGTTTAATGGTGGTTTGTGCGGTTTACGCCAAAATCAAAAAATACCCCGTAGGCGAATTCCCAACGGCCAGGGACGCGTTACTAAAAACCTGGCAAGCGCTACCCAGTTTGGCACTGGTGGTGATTGTCATTGGCGGTATTGTAAATGGCTCCTTTACTGCCACAGAAGCCAGCGTGATCGCCGTACTCTACTCTGGTTTTCTATCCATTGTTGTCTACCGCGAGGTGAAGTGGAAGGACCTAAAAGGTTTACTTATACGCTCCGCAGAAACAACCTCCGTGGTTCTATTGTTGATTGCCGTATCTACAGCGATGTCGTGGATATTGAGCTATGAAAATATACCACAATCGCTGTCCAGTGCTCTGATTGGCTTAACCGACAACCCCATCATCATATTGTTGACCATTAACCTTATTTTGTTGATGGTGGGCATCTTTATGGATATGACTCCTGCGGTATTGATTTTCACACCGATATTTTTACCCATTGTCGAAAAACTCGGAATATCACCACTGCATTTCGGCATTATGATGGTTATGAATTTATGTATAGGTCTGTGCACGCCACCGGTAGGCAGTGTCTTATTCGTCGGCTGCAGCGTAGCCAAAACCTCGATCGGCAATTTGATAAAACCACTCATGCCAATGTATTTCGCCATGTTTATGGCGTTATTATTGGTCATATTTATTCCGGACATCAGTGAGTTTTTGCCGCGTTACTTCGGTTTAATCAAATAAGACAGAAATGGCATTTTAATGAGACGCAAACATCACGCCCCTAGACTTTGCTCATTTTTTAGCCACAGAGTACACGATTTTTAAGCAGTGAGGTAACTCCATGTCCAAGAGATTGTCCAGCCAAATTCTTTCCTCGGTCACTGACGTCGCCAAACCGGCCTATTGCCGTGAAAATCTCGATGTGGCCATTGTTCACCTTGGCATTGGCGCATTTCACCGGGCCCATCAGGCAGTCTATACCGACGACGTGAATAACAAGGAAGGTGGGCGCTGGGGCATAGTGGGTTGCAGTTTACGCAGTGACAGCGTGCAACAACAATTACAGCCACAGGATGGACTCTACACGGTAATGCAGAAAGGTGAAGAGACATCTGCGCGCATTATTGGCTGCATCAAAGCGGTATTGGTTGGCCCGCAAGACCCGCAGGCGATTATCGACGCGATTGCGGCACCAACTGCACGAATTCTCAGTCTCACTATTACAGAAAAAGGCTATTGCCATTTTCCGGCGACCGGCGAGCTCAACCAACAGCACCCAGACATCATTGCCGACTTGGCCAACCCTGAGCAACCACGCTCCGCCATCGGTTTTATTGTAGCGGGCCTCAATGCCCGGCGGAAAAAACAATTGGGTCCGATAACTGTGCTTAGCTGCGACAATCTGCCCCATAACGGCAAAGTGGTTCAAAAGGTCGTAACCGGTTTTGCCACCTTGATTGATCCCATGCTGGCCCAATGGATTGAACAACATGTCACCTTCCCTTCGACCATGGTGGATCGCATAGTACCAGCCACGACGGAGGAAGACACTCAGCTGTGCGAACACCAGTTCGGGTACCATGATGAAGGTTTAGTTGTAGCGGAACCGTTCAGCCAATGGGTGGTTGAGAATCGCTTTTGCCATGGTCGCCCCAACTGGGAGAGTGTTGGCGCTCTCATAGTGGATGACGTCGACGCTTATGAAACCATGAAGTTACGGCTGCTCAACGGCAGCCACAGTCTGCTCGCTTATGCTGGTTATTTAGCCGGGTGCGAAACCGTATTTCAAACCATGCAAAACACCGAACTACGAGCCCTGTGCAAACGTTTTATGGCTAGCGCTGCGAGCACATTTACAACCCCTCAAAACTTCGATATAGCACACTATCAAAATCAGCTGATCGAGCGCTTTAGCAATCCCAGCTTGAAACACAAGACTTGGCAGATCGCCATGGATGGATCGCAGAAAGTGCCCCAGCGCTGGCTCAATAGCTTGCGACATTTAGTGGAAAATCAGCAGGACATTAGCCTATTTGCGTTTGCGCTGGCCGCGTGGATGCGCTTCACTATGGGGGAGGACGAGCGGGGACAATCCATTAATGTGTCGGATCCGCTAGCGAATTCATTTCGTGAATTGTGGCAAAACCACGCCAAAGACGTACCCACATACGTGCAAGCATTTTTTGGACAGGAATCCATATTTGACCAAGACCTGGCCAAGCATTCAGAACTGGTCACAGCGACCGTCAATCACTTACAGAACATCCTGAACAAAGGTATTCAATCGGTCATCGCCAGCTTCTAATCAGCGCTCGGCAACGCCAACTTGCCAAGCTCAGACCTGGCAAGTTGGCGAAAGATCGTTGATAAGAATTTAGAAATTGAGCCGCGCACCAATTTGGATGGTGTTTGAATCCGAACTCAAACCCAAATCTGCTGTGGCGGCTAAAGCTGAGCTAAACCAATAACGACCACCCACGTTGATGGCTGTAGTACCGTCGTGTGTAGTACTGTGCATCAACTCGAATACGCCTTCGACTTGCGGCATAACAAATCCTCGAAAACCACCGGTCAATACCAAGCCACTATCACCACCGCCACCATCAGGT
>JBNKFP010000168.1:0-6880 GCA_050289365.1 Cellvibrionaceae bacterium
TAACACCAACTTGGCTCTGACGACGCGCACTGCTATTGATATTAGCCAATACCTAGATGATGTGCGTAATTTTATAGGGGATCCCAATGCTTTAAGCGCGGGAGACTTTGCTTTCACAGATCGTGCTGGTGGCAATTTATCACGCCCTTTTTATCCGGATGGCATAGCCGGATCCAATCCTGGACCGCTGAGCAAAGCACCCGGTTCTTGGAGTGTATTTTCTACAGGGCTGCAATTGGATCTGGTCTTTAATGCCATTATTCAACATGTGCTGAGCGTCGCATCAAGTGGCGCTATTGCGGATGTTACAGACAATTGTACGGGAGTGGATTTCAACCCCGAAACCTTGAGCTTTAATGCGACTGCAACCACTAAACAACTCGCCAATGGCAATCAAATATTTCCTGGCAGTGTGCCAATCTATCGCAATGATCAATTGGTCGGAGGCATAGGCGTTTCCGGCGACGGTGTCGATCAGGACGATATGATCAGCTATCTCGGGGTGAAACGCGCAGCGTTAAAATTAAGCGGTAGCATCAACAATGCCCCCAAAAATAGGCGCGCAAATACCTTATCGCCGCAAGGTGTACGCTTACGCTACGTGCAATGCCCTCAAGCGCCTTTTTTGAACAATACACAAGACAATGTCTGTGCTGATTGATAGGACCTTATAATGTCAAAGCAATTTCTATGCAATGTCCTATTTCTTTCCATGATGTCCGGTTTTACCTCAACTGTACATTCGGCTACTGAAGAATGTGTAAAAGCATCAGCAACGACCAGTACGGCGAAACGGCGCAGACCGGGCCAAGAGGTCAAGCCCTGCACCCTAGAACAGAAGACCGACAAGGTCGCGGAGCCGAAAGCAAAAGGTAGCCTGTTACGTCAACCCCACGCAACGGCAACGGTAAAACCTAAGAGCGACGTTAAAAACCATAAAAGCAAAGCTGTCTCACCTATACCGAGGCCCAAACTGAGTGATTATGTTGCCAGTATTCCGGTACCAGATCGCTGGCGTATTGTTGACACCTTGGGCTATGAGGAACGTTGGTACGATCCATATAATCGCAATGCACTGAAAGGCGATAAACCCGTTATGGGTGAGGATTGGTTTATCAATTTAGGCGTAATTTCCGACACCGTCTATGAATTTCGCCAAGTTGCGACACCTGTGGGCAGCAGCTCCACCCAAAATGCCCGTAGCATCGATGTATTTGGCTCTTACGATCAGACTATATTCAATCAAAATTTAGCCATGGAATTTGTGCTGTACAAAGGTGATACCGTATTTCGCCCCCCCGATTACGAATTTCGCTTTATTCCCGTGCTAAATTACAACCGCGTGGAAGCGGATGAGTTGCAAGCCATTAATGTTGACCCAAGTAAAGGAATCACTCGCTCAGACGGACATTTGGGTCTGCAAGCGGCTTTTTTTGATGCGCATTTACGCAATGTGTCCGAGAAATACGACTTCGATAGCCTTAGAGTGGGCATTCAGCCTTTTAGCTCTGATTTTCGCGGTTTTCTATTCCAAGATAATCAACTGGGAATAAGGTTATTCGGTACTCGTGACAACAATATCTTTCAATACAACGTTGCGTTGTTTCAACGGCTGGAGAAGGACACCAATAGTGGATTAAATGATCAAAGCGCTCCCCTGCGCGATGATTTTGTTTTTACCGCGAATCTTTATTGGCAGGACTTCTTTGTCAAAGGTTTTACGTCGCAATTTTCATACACCTACAACAAAAATTACGAGGATGCGGAACTCTACTTCGACAACAACAAGTTTATCGCTCGCCCGGCGTCTTTGGGACGAGAAACGCTGCGCGGTTATGATGTCAGCTACCTGGGTTACAGTGGTGACGGTCACTTTGGCCGCTTAAACTTAACCACTTCGCTTTACTACGCTATAGGCAAATCGAACCCGGGTGTTTTTGTTGATCACAAAGTTGATATTAGCGCGGGCTTTTTTGCCGCCGAATTGTCGGTGGATTTTGATTGGATCCGCACCCGATTTTCAATGCTCTACGCCAGTGGCGATAAAAATCCCTATGACGATAAAGCCACAGGGTTTGATGCGATATTTGAAAACCCACAGTTTGCCGGCAGCGATACCAGCTATTGGATACGTCAAAATGTTCCTCTTATTGGTGGTGGCCGAGTCGCGTTATCCTCCCGCAACGGGGTTTTAAATTCCCTGCGCTCATCAAAAGAACAGGGCCAATCCAATTTTACCAATCCAGGCACAGGTTTAATTGGATTTGGCTTTGACGCTGATTTAACCCCGCAGCTTCGCCTGAGTGCCAATTTAAATCAACTGTATTTCGCTGAGACCGCTGTTATTGAAGCGGCGCGAAACCAAGGGAATATTGATTACCACATTGGTCAGGATTTTTCTATTTCAACAATTTACCGACCGTTTATGAGTCAAAATATTGTGTTTAGAGCTTCCTACACCAAGCTGTTTCCAGGTTCCGCCTATGAAGCCCTTTTTAACGAAGAAGAGGCGGATTATTTTCTTTTTAATTTAGTGCTGACATATTAAGCGGTGAGCCCCATTATGATCATAAACCGCAATATTTTCTTGCAGGATGTCGTTTTCATGAATAATCAGTTGAGAGGAATCCTCAAGATATTCCTATTCTGGAGTTTGAGTGTGTTCGCTATGGTGACCGGCGCGCCGGCTTTCAGTAGCAGTCTTTATCACCAAGTCGAACGGCACTATGAAACCGCCGCCAATGCACCTAAATCCCAATCGCATGAGTCCATGCTGGCAAAGAATCGCGGTTGTGTCAGCTGTCATAGCCAGAGCGATGCGAAAACCATGCATCAAAATCCCAATATAAAATTGGCTTGCATCGATTGTCATGGCGGTAGCGAAACAATCATTCGCCCGAAAAATTCACAACAGGGTGATGAACAATATCAGATCGCCATGCAGCAAGCTCATGTTCTGCCAAAAATCCCCGATCAATGGCCCCTGCCAAGCAGTCGCAATCCTGAGCGCACCTATGCCCTACTCAATCACGAAAGCCCGGAATTTATCCGGTTTATCAATCCTTCAGATTATCGTGTCGTCACTGAGGCTTGCGGTGCCTGCCACCAAGAAACGATTGAGGCCGCCATTCGCAGTATGCACTCCACCGGTGCCATGTTATGGGGAGGCGCAGCCTACAACAACGGTATATTGCCTTATAAAAACTATTTGTTGGGGGAATCCTACAATCGCGATGGCGAAAGTGTGATTCTTAAGGGGCCGGTTTTACCAGATAAATTAAAATCGATTGCCGCCAGCAAAGGAATTATTGAACAGTTGTTTCCCCTTCCCGCCTGGGAAACCGTAAAGCCCGGTGATATCTTTCGCGTGTTTGAGCGCGGTGGCCGCAATATTAGCAATTTATTTCCAGAAACGGGCATACCGAGTAATACAGGACAAATTCAACGTTTAGAGGAACCTGGCCGTCCCGACATCAAACAGTCCAATCGTGGGCCAGGCACAGGGGGACGTATTTCGGTGCCCTTGATTAACATTACCAAGACCCGTTTAAATGACCCCTTAGCCTGGTTTATGGGCACCAATGATCAACCCGGTGACTATCGCAATTCCGGTTGTGCATCTTGCCATGTCGTTTATGCTAACGATCGCCAAATAAAACATTCTGGCCCCTATGCACAATATGGCCATGACGGTAAATCCATTACCGCGGATCCCACCATCAATAAAACCGAAAGTGGCCACCCTCTGCGGCATGTGTTTACCCGCGCCATCCCCACCAGCCAATGCATGATTTGCCACATGCATCAACCCAACATGTTTATGAATACCTTTCTCGGTTACACCATGTGGGATTACGAGGCGGATGCGCCGAATATGTGGCCAAAAGAACAGCAATTCCCATCCCATAAAACAACACGGGAAGTTCTGGATCGCAACCCCGAAGGCGCAGCACCAAGAGGACTCTGGGCCGATACCGACTTTTTGAAAACGGTCTGGGATAACAATGACAAAATGCAGGATACGCAGTTTGCCGACTATCACGGGCACGGCTGGAATTTTAGCGCGGTGTTTAAGCGTGATCGAAAAGGTAATTTGTTGGATGCAAAGGGTAAAATAGTCAGCGACAAAGACCCTAAAAAATTCGATAAAGCAGTGCACATGTCTTCTATTCACGCGGATGTTGGCATGCACTGTGTCGACTGCCATTTCTCCCAGGATAATCATGGCAATGGCCATTTGTATGGCGAGGTGGCACTGGCGGTCGAAATAGATTGTAAAGACTGCCACGGTACGATCAGCCAATATCCGAAATTAGCTACATCGGGTCCCGCAGCCTTAGAAGGTGGAGCTGACCTGACCGTGTTGCGCACTCCCGATGGTCGTCGACGATTTGAATGGGTGGGCAATAAACTCTATCAACGCTCTGCCCTAGATCCCAATAAAGAATGGGAGTTAAGCTTGGTAAAAGACAGCGTTACCAAGGGTAATCCCAAATACAACCCCAAAGCCGCACGTGCTAAATTGATGAGCAAGGATACCAACAAACAAAATTGGGGGCTGGATATTCCTGAGCACAATTTAGCTCACTCCGATGACGAGATGGAATGCTATACCTGTCATACCTCCTGGACCACAACGTGCGGTGGTTGCCATTTACCGATTGAAGCCAATAACAAAACCGAGCGACATCATTTTGAAGGCGGCGAAAGCCGCAACTTCGCCACTTACAATCCGCAAGTAGCGCGCACACAAGCTTTTATGCTAGGACGCAGAGGTCCTGCCAAAGGCGGTAAAATAGCACCTACCCGCTCTACTTCAGCTTTGGTATTGTCGTCCACCAATGCCAACCGCGAAAAAATCTATATTCAACAACCGCCCATTGCTGCCAGTGGTTTTAGTTCGCAAGCGTTTAATCCTCATTTTCCGCATACAGTGCGTAAAACGGAAACGAAAACCTGCGACGATTGCCATTTATCCAATGACAATAACGCCATCATGGCGCAACTATTAATGCAGGGAACCAACTTTATTAACTTTGTTGGTTACCATGCGTGGCTCGGTGGCGACGGAGAAATCAATGCGGTGCAAGTGACCGAATGGGATGAACCGCAAGCGGTAATTGGCAGTTATTTGCATCAATATGCCTACCCCACGTGGTTTGCCCAGCACAAAGCCAACAACGAACAATTAACCACGGGCCACAGCCACGCCGCTGGAACCAGTTCTTGTTTGCAATTGCGTGGCGAATACTTGTATGTTGCTGAAGGTAGTGATGGTATTCAAGTTTATGACGTCGCCAGTATCGCCAATAAAGGAGTATCCCAGCGTATCATTACGGCGCCCTTTAGCTTTATGGGACACGATGCTCATATTGATACGAAAAACGCCACTTGTATTGCTCTGCCATCCAATCAACCCATTAATCCGACGAAAAATACCGGCGACTTAATGCGCAAGGACAATCTGGAACAGCCATTTCATCCAATCTACAGCTATGCCCTAGTGACGGATGCGCAAGAAGGTTTGATCTTAATTGATATCAATACCTTTGCCGATGGTGAGCCACGCAATAATTTTATTGACCGCGCTTTAACTTGGAATGGAAATGGAATTTTAAACGGTGCTAAACATATTACGATTGGTGGTCACTATGTCTATGTCACCGCCGATAAGGGTGTGGTTATTCTTGATTTAGACGATCCATTAAAGCCCAAAGTTATTGCCACTCTAGATTTACCGGGTGCGGTTGCCACTGCACTGCAATTCCGATATCTGTTTGTAACCGATGCCGAAGGCTTAAAATCAGTCGATATTACCGATATTAAAAAGCCTAAAGTCATAAGTAATAATACAATATCGATTAAATCCGCGTACAAGATGCATTTGGCTCGAACTTATGCCTATGTTGCAGCCGGTGATGAAGGCATTGTCATTGTAGATATTACGGACCCTGAACAGATGCAAATCCTTACGCGCTTTAATGGCAATGGCACATTGCAAGACAGTCGCGACGTTATTGTGGCAACCACCAATGCGTCCTTATTCGCGTATGTTGCGGACGGGTTAGGTGGATTAAAGGTGGTGCAGTTGACATCGCCCGACATTCAACCCAAATTTTACGGTTTCAGTCCAGAACCTAAGCCGGTAGTAATTGCCTCATACGCCACCTCAAAACCAGCACTAAGCCTTTCCCGACCTCTGGAGCGAGATCGCGCGGTGGACGAAACCGGCGGTCAAATCGCCGTCTTTGGCCGTAGAGGTTCAAGGCCACTGAACCGCTCTGAAATGGAAAACTTATATTTGGATAAAAATGGAAAACCTTGGTACGTAAAACCGGAAAATAAATAATGAAAAGCAGTAAACCGCACGATTACAATCAAATTCTGAATGGGTTCTTAGAGCAATCGTTCCTGTTTATCTGTTTGATTGCAATGTCGTTGGCGAGTTTGAATAGCCACTCAACAAACTTGCCTCAATTCGATCAGCAAAAACATTTGGGGCCCGCGACCTGTGCAAGCAGTGTTTGCCATGGCAAATCAAAATCTGTGGCTGACAATAATGTCATGCTCAACGAATATCGAATTTGGGTCACTGAAGATGATCACGCTAAAGCATTTCAGACTTTGCTCTCAGATGAATCAAAAATCATTGCGCAAAAGTTGGGGTTAAAGGACGCCCATACAGCAAAAATATGTCTGGATTGTCACACAGATAATGTTGCTGTTGAAAAAAGAGGACCGAAATTTCAATTGCGGGACGGTGGGTGCAGACATTGTCAAACACGAACTAGATTGACGAGCGAGGTTATTTTGGCATTCCAGCAACACGAGGACCGAAAGCGACTGAAGATTACGAATCCTACGAAGAAGCGACGGGAAA
>JBNKFP010000169.1:0-6845 GCA_050289365.1 Cellvibrionaceae bacterium
TGCGCTCGATCTCGAGCTCGAAATCCTTCTTGGTCAGGCCTTTGACCCGGTTGCCCTGCTTGTCGGTGACGTAGACTTCGATGTTGACGATGTTGACGTCGACGGTATCGATGAAGACGCACCACAATTAATGGTGAAATGGATTTGGTAAATCGTTTGGTCAATTTGAGAGGCAATTATGAGTGATATAAACAATACCGATGTCAGTGCAGCAATTCCAATTTCTGCAGTGACCAAGCGTCAGGTTTTAAAATACGGCTTGGCGGGTGTGGCAGCCTTGTCCATAACGGGTTATCACACTTTGGTTAATGCCGCCAGCAAAGTGAAAATGGGTTTTATTTACGTCGGGCCGAGAGATGATTATGGCTATAATCAAGCGCATTTTGAAGGCAAATCTGCCGTTGCTTCATTGGGCTGGGTAAAGGCGGTAGACGAAGAAAAAGTTCCAGAAACCATTGAAGTGCAAAAGTCTATGGAAAGCATGATCAATTTGGACGGTGTGCAAGTGTTATTCCCCACATCATTCGGCTATTTCGATCCCCATATTCTGAAGATGGCAAAAAAATATCCCAAAGTCACCTTCTTGCATTGTGGCGGCCTATGGGATGGCAGTAAACACCCAAAAAATGTCGGCAGTTATTTCGGGTACATTGACGAACCGGTTTATATTTCGGGTTTAGTTGCTGGGCATACCAGTAAATCAAAAAAATTGGGTTTCATTGCGGCCATGCCGATTCCGCAAGTGCTGCGCAATATCAATAATTTCACTTTGGCTGCGCGCAGTGTCAATCCAGATATCACGACGACCGTGGTATTTACCGGAGGTTGGTCCGATCCAGTAAAAGAGGCAGAAGCCGCAAATAGTTTAATCGATCAAGGAATCGATGTTTTGACCTGTCACGTGGATAGCCCGAAAGTCGTGGTTGAAACCGCTGAAAAACGCGGTGTCTATTCCTGCGGTTATCACACTAATAACAGTGTCTTGGCGCCAAAGGGCTTTTTAACCGGGGCAGAGTGGAAATGGAGCACCGTTTATGAAAATTACGCCACTTTAATAAAACAGGGCAAGCCCATTCCCAACTTGGTACGTGGTGGACTAAAAGACGGTATTGTTGCGGTTTCCCCCTTCGGTTCGGCAGTTTCTGCCGAAGCCAAAAAGCATGCAGAAGAGATTGTAGCAAAATTTATGGATGGCTCCATGATTGTGTACGCGGGCCCAATTAAGGACAACAAAGGCAATACGGTTATTCCGGTAGGCAAACACTATGAGCAGACCGATATTTGGTTGGAAAGTATGGATTGGATGGTGGAAGGTGTAGTCGGTTCCACCTAAGTCACTGGCCAAGGAAGGCGAATGACTGCCGGATCGTTTGTTTCGAATAAATGTATTTCATTATTCTTATTATGGACCAATGCACGCAATGAAAAATATTCAAGAATTGTGGTTGTTAACCTTTTTAGCGTTATTGGTTTCTGCGACTATTATTGCTCTTTTTTTTCTCGCTACTGGCAACTCTCCAAGCGAAGTCTTTTATACCATCTACCGGGGTGCCTACGGCAGTTGGTTTTCTTGGCAAAACACTTTAGTTCGCGCCGCGCCGCTTATGTTGACCGCATTGTGTACGGCGATTCCGGCACGCGTTGGTTTGATTGTTATCGGCGGGGAAGGAGCCTTTGTGGTGGGCGGCTTGTGCGCCACCATGGTGGGGATTGGCGTGAGCGATTGGCCGATGTGGATCGTACTGGGACTCATGTTTTTTACCGGGGCCGTAACCGGAGGCTTGTGGATCGCGTTTGTCGGTATGATTAAATTACGGCGGGATGTGAACGAAACCATCAGCTCTTTATTGTTAAATTATATTGCGATTGCGGTATTGAGTTTTTTGGTGGTGGGCCCGCTAAAAGATCCTGCAACACTCAATAACCCCTCTACCTACAGCATTGGCGAGCAAAACATGCTGGGGACTCTCGGCGACAGTTCCATTCACTGGGGTTTGGTTGTCAGTCTATTCGTTTGTTTTACCATGTGGCTTTTAGTGAAAAAAAGTGTTTTTGGTTTTGCCGCAGATGTGTGTGGCGGCAATCCACGCACCGCCAAATTAATCGGATTGCCGCTGATGAAAATTGTATTGTGGTCGTGTTTCTTGGGTGGCGCTGCGGCGGGCATTGCTGGCACCATTGAAATTACTGCGGTGCAAGGGCGGGCTAACAGTTCTCTCGCCGCCGGTTATGGTTACGCTGGCATTTTGGTGGCATTTCTCGCGCGTCATAATCCGTTATCCATCGTGCCATTTGCACTGTTGTTGGGTGGTGTTCAGGCCAGCGGCGGTTTGATGCAGCGGGCGCACGATTTACCGGATGCGACCGTCGCCGTGATTCAAGGGATTATTTTCATGGTGGTGTTAGCCAGTGACATGCTGCGCGGAAAACTCGGATTTGTTGCTGATTACTTCAGAAAATTGCGGCACGCTAAAATAGCTGAGGCGCCATTATGACCGGTGATTTAGGATTTTGGGGGGTATTGATCGCTGTTCTCGGTGGCGCCGTGCGGGTGGGCACGCCATTTATCTTTGTCAGCTTAGGTGAATGTCTGACGGAAAAAAGTGGTCGTATTAATTTGGGGCTCGAAGGCAATTTGGTCATGGGTGCCATGGTCGGTTATGGCGTTTCCCTGTTGAGCGGTTCCCCCTGGCTGGGGGTTTTGGTGGCCGCATTCAGCGGTGCGCTTTTAGGCGGGATTCACGCACTGCTGTGTCAAAATAAAAACGTCAATGATATTGCGGTTGGTATCGCCATGATGTTATTTGCCAGTGGTTTGGCGTTTTATTTGGGTAAACCCTTAATTCAGCCCAGCGCACCGCGGCTGCCTTCGATCAGTTTTGGTGGTTGGAGTGAATCACCGGTGATTAAAGCCGCTCTGGATATCAATGCCCTGTTTTTTATAGGCGTAATCTTAGCTCCGGCAATTGCGTGGTTTTTGGTTAATACCCGTTGGGGCAATCAAGTGCGTGTCGTTGGCGAGAGCAGTGACGCAGCGCTGGCGCTGGGCTTTAATATCAATCGAGTTCGTTTATTGAGCACCATGTTTGGCGGTGCCTTAGCCAGCATAGGAGGCTCTTATTTGTCACTCTATTATCCCGGCAGTTGGAGCGAAGGTCTATCCAGCGGCCAGGGCCTTATGGCGGTCGCCCTGGTGATTTTTGCTCGCTGGAATCCCATCAATTGTTTATTTGCCAGTTTGCTCTTTGGCGCTGCCGCAGCATTGGGGCCAGCCCTGCAATCTGTTGGCGTCAACTGGGGGTATTATTTATTTAATGCGGCACCTTATGTTTTGACTTTGGTGATTATGATTGCCACTTCGTCGTCGACCAAAAAAAGTTCCGGTATGCCGGGCGAATTTATTCGCTAACTCAATGTGGAGAGGATATGAAACCGCTAACAATTGATTCGCAACCCTATGCTTGGCCTTACAACGGTGATTTGCGACCCGAAAACACAGCACTGATTATCATTGATATGCAGACCGATTTTTGTGGTGTCGGTGGCTACGTCGATTCCATGGGCTACGACATAGCGCTCACCCGCGCACCCATAGAACCTTTAAAAAAGCTGCTGGCGCTATTCCGCGAGAAAGGATTCCATATTATCCATACCCGAGAGGGGCATCGACCCGATTTGAGCGACCTGCCAGCCAATAAATATTGGCGCAGCGCAAATATCGGTGCCGGTATAGGGGATACGGGGCCATGTGGTCGGATCTTGGTAAGAGGGGAGCCGGGCTGGGATATTATTGAAGATCTCTATCCTTTACCCGGTGAACCGATTATCGATAAGCCCGGTAAAGGTTCATTTTATGCCACAGATTTGGAATTGTTGTTACACAAAGCTGGAATACAAAATTTAATTGTTACGGGGATCACCACGGATGTGTGCGTGAGCACCACTGTGCGCGAGGCAAACGATCGTGGATTTGAATGCCTGATGCTCGAAGATTGTTGCGCAGCGACGGACCCGGCAAACCATGAGGCGGCGCTCAATATGGTAAAAATGCAGGGCGGGGTGTTTGGTGCAATCAGCCACTCCAGTGCGTTAATGGCGGCAGTAGCAGCGCTATGACAGAGGTGCTGTTAGAGGCAATTGATGTCAATAAACATTTTGGTTCTGTGAAGGCTTTACAGCAAGTGTCCATTCGCATCAAAAAAGGTTCTGTGCACGCTCTGCTCGGCGAGAATGGAGCCGGCAAAAGTACGCTAGTGAAATGCATTATGGGTTACTACCGTCCCGATGCCGGTGAACTTTTGTATAAAAATAAACAACAGGTAATCAACAGTCCGCAGCAAGCGGCACACTTGGGTATTGGTATGGTGTATCAGCATTTTACGCTGATCAACAATATGACCATCGCTGAAAATATTGTGTTAGCACAACCCAAATTGCCCAAAATAATTAATTGGGCTGCAGAGATAGAGGTGTTGCAGAAAAAAATGCAGTCAATGCCGTTTCAATTCGATTTGCAGCGCAAAGTGAGTACGCTATCCGTTGGCGAAAAACAAAAAGTCGAAATTGTTAAACAATTATTGCTCAATGCTGAAATGTTGATTTTGGATGAACCCACATCAGTGCTCAACCCCAGTGAGGCGGATGAGGTGCTTAGCAAAATTTACCAAATGACTCGAACAGGCGAATTGAGCGTGCTTATGATAACCCATAAGTTTCGCGAAGTTATGGCCTATGCGGATGATGTTACGGTATTGCGTAAAGGCAAATTTGCTGGTTCGGTGGCGGTCAGCGATGCCAATCCTAAGGTCTTGGCGGACATGATGATTGGTGAAGAAACCATCAATATGCCACCGTCGCGAGAACTCACTGTCGCAGAAGATGAAAATCTCATCATTAAAGATTTAGTGGTGCGCGACGATTTTGGCATGACGGTGGTCGATCATCTCAACTTGTCGGTAAAAGCCGGGGAAATTGTCGGTATCGCCGGGGTTTCTGGTAATGGCCAAAAGCAACTGGTGGAGGCGCTTGCCGGTCAGCGCAGCTATAAATCCGGTGAAATATTATTGCATCGACAACGCTATACCCCGGAACACAAAAATGCCTTAAAACACGGGTTTTATTGTTTGCCAGAAGAGCCGTTAAAAAATGCCTGTGTTGGCACTATGAGTGTTGGCGAAAATATCGTCATGCGCAAGTACAACCAGCCGCCTTTTGTTTGGTTAAACGTATTTTTAAATCGCAGTGCAATTTTTGCCAACGCCACGAAGTTGATCGCTCAATACGGTATTCGGACATCGGGTCCCGATCAGGACATCAGCAGCTTGTCCGGAGGCAACGTTCAGCGCGCGGTTTTGGCCCGTGAACTGTCGCAAGCGGTTTCGGTTTTGGTGGTGTCCAACCCGGTATTTGGGCTGGATTTCAAGGCCGTCGCTGATATTCACGGCCAAATAATTGCTGCTCGCAACAAGGGTGCGGCAATATTGCTGCTAAGTGAGGATTTGGATGAGGTTCTCGAACTGAGTGACCGACTGCTTGTTATGTCTGGTGGTAAGTTGGTTTATGAAACCTATGTGCAAAACGCAGACATCAATACCATCGGTCAGCATATGGCCGGGCACTGAACTAAACACGCTAGAGATTGCCTGCAGCGATGATATTCTCGATGGGTCTACACAGAGGATCCCATCTATGTTTTGGGCACCATCGAAATGAGTTGACGTGATATCGCTGACAAGCTTTGGAATGAAGCAGTAACCGAGGTCACCGCAGGATGTGTTTTGGGGTGGCGGAATCGAATGTGGACTAACCTATAACAGTCAACACCGTTGTGGCGATTGGGAGCTAGAAAATGCAAAACGCACCTGCTTGGTACCTACTTCAAAATATCTTTGATACGGAACGCCTTGAGGCTGAGCGAGAATGGAAACCCCTGCGGCCTGGAGTCGATATTTCCATCATTTATGAATCCGATAATGAAGCTCCGATGGCGGGTTTTATACGATATCAGCCGGGGGCATCCGTGCCGGCACATATGCACAAGGGGTTTGAACATATCCTGATTCTCGATGGAAGTCAGCAGGATGGAAAAAAAACCTACTCTAAGGGCATGTTGGTGATCCACACACCTGGAACCTGTCACAATATCCTTTCCTCCCAAGGCTGCTTAGCTTTGGCCATATGGCAAAAGCCGGTCGAGTTTATGGGAGCCGAGCAAGGCTAAGCCGTCGTCATCCTGTTTGTTCTTTCCCCTGATCTCTCTATTGGGCCGTATTGCATCTGTCGAGTGATACGGCGATACTAAGGAACTTCTGAGCTTCACATAAAGTCATATGACCCTGCAGGGTTGGCGGCAAGAACAGGCGCAATTTGTGACTTTGTCGTTATGAGTGGGGTTTTGGCGGGCTACATTAGGCTCCATTTGCGACACAATACACGGTGAATGGTCCGTAGCCTCCACAGCGAACAAATGGATAGAAGGGATTATCAAGGTGACACTATGAAATGGCTGTTGATTTTTATCGCATTATCAGTAAGCACTGGATGCGCCGCGATGAAGTTGTCGATGGAAAAACGTAAACTGGATGTGCAAACCAATACCCAAAGCGCGATTTTTCTGAACCCACTGGCGTCTTCTGAAACGGCCAAGTTATTCCTCGAAATTCACAGTAATGTCATAGAGTTTGATGATGCCCCTTTTCGTGAATACCTGACCACGGAATTTAGCAATGCGGACAGTGACTATTTACTCGTTGATGACCCAGATCAGGCCGACTTTCGGCTTCTTGTGAACGTGTTCAACTTGGAAAAAGTCGATCCCACCGCGGCGCAAATGGCACTGGAACAAG
>JBNKFP010000170.1:0-6765 GCA_050289365.1 Cellvibrionaceae bacterium
CCTGCTCAATATTGATCATCGTCATCGTCTCACATTGGCACTTCAGCTTTGCAGGCTATTGCGACAAGATGACGGCCAGATGACAAATTATTTGCGGTTATATTACGGTCTTTGCAATTTTGACCAAACCGGGACGGAATGAATCGACGAATGTGTCAGTCGATTGGAGGAGTAGGCGAGCGTAAAGTAAACGCTCGCCTCGCGCCTTAAATTTCTGCTACGGCTTGGGTCAATTGGTCTAGTTGCCGAGCGAGCAGGGCTGCAAATGGAGGGTTAAATCCGGAGAGCTGTAAGCGACCGTCTTCACGCTCTTGCAGGATGAGGCGTTTGCGCAGTAAATCATCAACGATCAAGCCTTGTAAAAAAATACCCGCCTGAGACATGGCCAACTTGACATCTTCGTCTGGGTGACAAATTTCCGCCAGCACCGTAAACCGGACTTTATGCTTTTGGACCATCTGATCCACTAAATGCGCCGTACAAACAGCGCGAAAACCGGCTTCAGCGACGCTATCGGGGCTCGAAAATCGCAAACAGTAAACATTATTATTGTGAGGCTGGCCCACCCGTTGCCCCGAATAGAGATTTAAAACATCATCCAACCCCGCTTCAAATGCCTGAGTTATCTGACCAAAACGCTCGCCATTTAATTGCTTTTCCAGTCGCGCATAATTTGGTAACACCAAGATCAGGTCACTGTAAAATTCCGAAGGCGTAGGTACTTCCTCTTGTTCACCCTCCGGCTCAGGTTGCTCACTGTCCTGCACTGGTTGCTCAAATTCTTCCTCTGAGTGAAACCCTAACTGCGGCTCATCAACTGAACTTGCGTAACTGTCGCCCAAAGAATCGAAATCATCGTGTTCATAATGGTCGTCATCGACTTCAGGAGGCCGCAATTCCCAAGCCACGCCTCGACTTTCGTACACGCTTAAAACCACCATCAAGAGTAAGAGTACAGCGGTGCCGGTCAATGTCCAAATAACGGCAGAGTCATCTGCAAACCCGCCCACTAAAGTAACGCTAACGTGCCCGGCGATAGTGTCATGCAATGCAATTGGAGCCGAATAGACCTGATATTGGCCATCAATTTGTCTCTGCCCAGCCTGTACCATGAGCTGCTGTTCCAAATTATGCACTGTAGCCATAACAATACGTGGCTGGGCGATCAATGCCTGCAACAGAGCATGCATACTGACCAAATCCTCGTTAACTGCAGCGTCGACAAGTTCTTGCGCGGCCATAGCCACTACCGTTTCGCCATAATCTTTTAATAACTCTTCGTTTTTCTGTCCTGCACGTTGGGTGAGAACAAAGGCAGTAATCAACACACCAAGCAACGCCCCCAAACTTGCAAAAAATAAGGGCGGGAACAAGGAGATACGAATAACAGGGAAGAGTCGGAGTGCGGACATGTGTTTCCAAATAATATGAGCATGAAATGAACTAGTGTAACTCAGGTATTCTGTTTGGTGGCAGCAAAGCTCTAAATTTTTCGATTGGCTCACCAGCTAAAATGAAGCACATTTTTTCACACCAAAACCCGGCTTGCCTTCTGTATAATGCCGCCACACTTCACTTATGACTCAAACAATTATTGTGCGCGAACTCATTTTACTGACCATCTCCGGTGTCGACCGCCCAGCTGTCACTTCAGCCGTGACGTCTATTCTTGCTAAAAACCAGGCGAATATACTGGATATCGGGCAAGCTGTTATCCATGAAAACCTCTCCTTTGGCCTATTAGTCGAGTTTGAAAATCAAAATACTTCTGCCGAAACACTAAAGGATGTGCTGTTCCTCATGCACGAGATGGGAATGCAAGTTAAATATCAGCCTATCTCAGCCCACAGCTACGACGATTGGGTGGAGCAGCAGGGCAAAGAGCGCCACATTATCACTCTACTGGCTCGTCAGGTGACCGCAAAACAAATCGCAGCTCTGACCTCAGTTATGGCTAATCATGGCCTCAATATTGATAACATCAGCCGGCTTTCTGGACGCGTTCCGCTCGATCATGTCGACGAAAAAAGCAAAGCCTGCGTTGAATTCTCCGCACGCGGCACACCAAAAGATGTCGGCCAACTGCGTGCTGATTTTACTGACCTGTCCGCACGTTTCGATATTGATGTTGCGTTCCAGGCAGACAACATGTTCCGCCGCACGCGTCGCCTTGTGTGTTTCGACATGGATTCCACCTTAATTGAAGCAGAAGTTATTGATGAACTGGCCAAGGCCGCTGGAGTGGGCCAGCAGGTTGCAGAGATAACCGAAGCGGCCATGCGCGGAGAACTGGATTTCAAAGCGAGTTTTGCGCAGCGCATGGCTCTGCTCAAAGGGCTCGACGAAAGTGTTTTGCAAGCCATTGCAGAGCGATTGAGGCTCACTGAAGGCGCGGAACACTTGATGCACACCCTGCGCAAACTCGGCTACAAGACCGCAATACTGTCCGGCGGATTTTCCTTTTTTGGCCGTTTTCTGCAGCAAAAACTCAATATTGACTACGTTTTTGCAAATGAACTGGAAATCGTAGACGGCAAAGTCACGGGGCGTGTTGTCGGTGATGTGATTGATGGCAACCGCAAAGCCCAGCTGTTGCGAGAATTGGCGCTGAATGAGAACATCTCTCTTGAGCAAGTGATCGCGGTGGGAGATGGAGCCAACGATTTGCCCATGCTCAGCATCGCAGGGCTGGGGATCGCCTTCCGCGCAAAACCACTGGTAAAAGCGTCTGCCAAGCAATCCATTTCAACACTAGGCCTGGATGCGATACTCTATTTGATGGGCTTGCGAGACCGAGATATTCAAAGGCCATTGCAGCCACAAGTCGATCACTAACAGAGGCAATGCTTCATTAGCGCAGCAACGAAAGGGCGCCTTATTCGCCCCTAAAACCTGCACTTCCGTTACAGGTCACCCATTCCAACCCCTCCCCTCTTCCAAAGTAGGCGTTTCCGCGCTATGGTTAAGGATGATGTAATTAACCTGTAATATCTCTATGAAACCGGTGCAAACAAAAGCGCAAATTCGATCTCAGCTTGAACAAGAGGTACAGCGTTATCTTCAAGAAGGGGGGGAAGTCAAGGATATCCCCCGTGGTCAAAGCGGCCACATAGATAATCGCAATTTGTTTGGCAACCTTGGAGAAAACCCACCGCGTCAAGAACGAACGCCGCTAGATGAAGTGGTTAAAACCCTTGAGGCGCGTAAAAAATATTCTCACAACAATGTCAAACTTTCCAAAAGACCACGCAAAAAACTGATTACCGACGATTTCGGCGAACCGCTGCGCTGGGTCTGGATCGAAGATTAACCACATATACGCAATAAATTGATGGCACACTGGCTTTTCAAAACAGAACCCTCGGAGTTCAGTATTGGCGATTTGTATAAATCCCCAGGCCACACTGCGCGCTGGGATGGTATTCGAAACTATCAAGCTCGGAATCTTCTGCGCGATGAGATCGAACAAGACGATCTCGTTTGGCTATACCACAGTCAATGCCGCGCTGTTGGTCTAGTAGGAATGGCCAAAATTATCACCCCAGCCTACCCCGACCCCAGCCAGTGGGACCCAGAGAGCCATTATTACGATGCAAAATCCAGTATGGATAATCCTCGCTGGTACTGTGTTGATCTTTGCCACCAAACGACATTTGAGAAGCCGATCCTACTTGCCGACCTCAAAAAGATAGCAGAACTGCAGGATATGACCCTATTCAAGCAAGGTCGTCTATCGGTGCAACCCATCAGCGCACATCACATTAAGATTTTGCACCGCTTGATATCATGAACTCACCTTTACTTTCTCCAACAGAAAAGCAAATTGATATTTGGCTTTTAGACAATGCGCACCCTTATAGCGAAGCAGAGATAGGGCAACTCAAATTATTACTGACCCCTGAAGAACTTGAGAGACAGCAACGATTTGCATTCGCGAAAGACCGCAACCAATACATACTGGCTCGCGCTCTGCTGCGTACCACGCTCAGCTTATACGAACCCAAAATAAAGCCAGAACAATGGCGTTTTGACTTTAACGCCTGGGGTAAACCGTCAATCGTCTTAGAACTCCAATCATCAATCCACTTTAACCTTTCCCATACTCACAATTTTGTCGCCTTAGCCATACGACAACTCGAACCCGTGGGCATCGACGTGGAGTGCCTCCAACGCGGCAATGATTTACCATCACTCGCCAAGCATTGCTTCACCGAAAAAGAGCAATCCTACGTCACTGCAGGCGATGTAACCGCCCTCCCACGCCGCTTTTTCAATATTTGGACGCTAAAGGAAGCTCTCATTAAAGCCCATGGACAAGGCCTGTCCCTAGGACTGAAACATTTCGACTTTGAGCTAAAACCCAGTGGAATTAAACTGGGATCAGACAAAGATCTCGGAGCAAACTACTGGTATTTTAATTGTTGGAGCATGAACTCTGACCACACCCTTGCGGTGGCTGCCCCCTGCAAGACAACCGAGCAATCTATGCTAAATGTAAAGTTCTATAGCAGTCGGCCGCGGAAGGGGTTTATAGCGACAGAAACACCACCAGAACAGATCTCCTTAGAAAATATCATTAGCCCAGGCGATGATCATACTGATCACTGAAACCGTGGCAAGACTGGCGACCAGTACCGCCATTAAACGCCACAACCTGAAGGGTTGACGTTCGGTTTGGTTGCCGTTTTCCGCCAGCACTTGATTCACTCGAGCTTGGTCTTCGGGGTAGAGCTTAGGCATAACGAATCTCTATTTTGGTATTTTTACTGTGACAGCACAAACCCACTTGGATTCGCTGATTTATGACTTCAGAAGTGAATTATGTTATAAAATCTGGCTAAGCTAAGCCACTCAAACAGGCCCCCAATCCGTGCTCACCACCCATTTAAGTTTTACAGACAGGCTGATTTGCCAATTTGACAAAGCCCTGCGTACATTATCTCCAGCAACGCAGTGTGCTACAAGGCCATCCCCTGCAGACTCTGTCGAGCAACAAGCACCACTGAGTTCAGCAGAGCGTCGGCTAACGACCGGGCTGATGCGCGTCAACCACGCCGGGGAAGTGTGTGCACAGGCACTTTATCAAGGCCAAGCTCTCACCGCAAAATTACCGCATGTCAGGACCGAAATGGAAAATGCGGCCATAGAAGAAATCGATCATCTGGCCTGGTGCGAGCAACGACTTGAACAACTTGGCAGCCACCCCAGTGTGCTCAATCCGATATGGTATATTTCCTCGTTTACCCTGGGTGCCACAGCTGGTTTCATCAGCGACAACATCAGCCTCGGATTCGTCGCCGCCACCGAGGATCAAGTATGCCATCATCTCGAAGACCACTTAACACGCATCCCCGAAAATGACCTCAAGTCCAAAGCGATCATTACCCAAATGCTCGAAGATGAATACCGTCACGGCGCGAATGCGCTCAGCGCCGGAGGCACAGTATTTCCCCAGCCGGTGAAACAAACAATGCGCACTCTATCCAAATTAATGACCTGGAGTTCGTCGCACATTTAATTCAAATGGGGACTATTCCACTTCTACAATTTCATAAGAGTGAGACATCTCGACACCGGCAGCACTTAACATGATTGATGCTGAGCAATATTTCTCAGCAGAAAGATTCACTGCTCGCTCCACTTGTGCCGGTTTTAAGTTAACACCTTCAACAATAAAGCGAATGTGTATTTTGGTGAAAGGCGACGGGACGCCATCGGCGCGCTCTGCATCCAGTTCCGCTCGGCAGTGGCGAATCGCTTGCCGAGATTTTTGTAAAATACTGACCACATCAAATGAAGCACACCCCCCCAAACCCAATAAAATCATTTCCATCGGGCGAACGCCCATATTGCGTCCACCGTGATCAGCAGGGCCATCCATTACCACTGCGTGGCCGCTACCCGACTCGCCGATAAACATGGCATTTCCCGCCCACTTTACAGTTGCTTGCATGTATCTCCGACCTCTTGCTTGTATCTAAAATAAAACTCGCAGATTATCACATCGTTAAACTATTCTGGGCAAAACTGTGTGCCTTATAACACTTAAGTAGCAAAGCACTAGCATGTCGCCTAGGTTTGTGGTCCTATAAATAGCGCGAGTTAGACGCCAATTACATAAAATTAGGTCTATACTGTAAAAATAAAGCGTTGCTTGACTTTCGATTTTGTCAATTAGCGCGTTATACTGCTGTTACCGAGCTCACGCGGTATTAAAGAGCAGGACAACAATAGACTTTGGACCAACTTTTGAAGAATCGAGGACTGCGATTTTGGTTTCCGTGACTCTCTCTCCACACGTCAAGAATTTAGAAAATTTTCTCACCCACTGTCATCGCCGACGGTACCCAGCAAAAAGTACGCTGATCTATGCCGGTGATAAAAGTGATTCACTCTATTACATCATCAAAGGCTCAGTAACAGTATTGATCGAGGATGAGGAAGGTCGAGAAATGATCGTGGCCTACCTTCACGATGGCGATTTCTTCGGCGAAATGGGGTTGTTTGATGAAAAGGACAATCGAAGCGCCTGGGTTCGCGCGAAGACAGAGTGCGAAATCGCTGAAATCAGCTACACCAAATTCCATGAATTATCTGTAGATCACCCAGAATTTTTGTTTGCCTTGGGCTCGCAAATGGCGCGACGCCTGAGGGCTACAACCCGCAAAGTGGGGGATCTGGCATTCTTGGATGTCACGGGTCGCGTTGCCCGAACCCTATTGGATTTGTGTAAAGAGCCCGATGCTATGACTCATCCTGACGGCA
>JBNKFP010000171.1:0-6588 GCA_050289365.1 Cellvibrionaceae bacterium
GCTTGGTTTTTTCTGGACGGCAAAATACCCGTGGCGGTCGATCAAAAGTCGATTTTAGGTGTGTTGTATTTGGTTACTATGGGGTCACTCCTTGGTCATACTTTGTGGTTTTATGTGTTGCAAAAATGCAATGCGGTCAGTGTGTCATTAGTGACTTTGATAACGCCAGTACTGGCTGTCACCTGGGGCGTATTGTTAGCTGGCGAGTCATTTTCGCCTGCAACTTTGATGGGGGCATTGACTATACTGATTGGACTTACTTTTTATCAGGGAATCTTGCCGATGCTGTACAACCGATACCGTCAGCTATTCAGAAAACCACGAAAGTTACCTGCAGATGCTGTTCAAACTGAAGAATATGTCGGGTAATGATCGATATGTGTGGCTATTTCGGTAATTTACATGAGTGCCCCGAAGTATTGGATTTGCTAATGGATCTTGACATTCCATTACCATATCCGCGGGGCCAATATTATCAGCGATGTGTTGTGTCAGGACTTGTTACTGCGACCGAAAATAAACTTTATTTGTCTGACGCCATTTGGTGGTTCGCATTAAAGTGGCAAGATGGCGCTTGGCGTGTGAATGAAAACATCACCAGTTTTAATGCCCGGAATTTAACCCGTCCCATATGGCGAAAAGCCCTGCAGTGGCAGCGCGGAGTCGTATTCGCATCAGAGCTGGGCGAGACCAAGAGTGGCGTGCATTATTTGATGAAGGCGCCAAAAGGTATGGCTTTGGCTGCACTCTATAAAGATTGGACCGGGCCGGATGGTAAAATCGTTCGATCTATGGCGGTGATCACGCAAGATGCTCACCCTCGCTTTGCGAATTTTCACGACAAGTCCACACCCTGTTTTTTACCTATGAAGGGGCCATTTCTTCGTCATTGGCTCGATCCTCAAATTGCCTCCTCCCCAGATATCGAAGCGTTATTATCGAAACCCATTTTACACAGCGACTTGAATGTGACTCCCGTCAAGACCTTTAGGCACGCACAGTCACTCGGCGACACTCAATACCTTGCAGCAGATTGATAACAAGTTATTATGCTGGTTTGAAATATAGATGATAACCCATATCAGCAAATTGTATTTCCATCCACTAGAGCCTGTGTCTCTGGCCGCTGATCAGGGCTTTCGCCCCCCATCGACGAGCTCATCTATACTGAGTAGATGAGCTGTAATTACGGAAAATAGGCTAGAGCACTATATTTCAGCCGCAATACAATGATTCGGAGCATTGAGTGCCCTCTCTACAGCAGCAACAAGCAATTCGTTTTGGCAATACCGTGCTCGCGGCTATAGGCGGAGCCGTTTTGACTGCGCTGGTGAGTTACGCCTATTTTAACGGTGATTCGTTAATATCCTGGCACCTTTTAGGTTGGATATTGGCACTATTCTGGTCGGTTAATTTTCTTTTTATTGTGACTATCAAATTCGGCTGGAACCTGCGTTTTCGTGAACCGGCTTTGACTATGCCACAAATGTTGTGGGCTTCGACGTCCACCTTGATGGCGCTGTTTTTCAGCGAGCATTGGGACGGAGCTTATTATCTGCTTGTCCTCCTCACCATGGTGTTTGGTGTTTTTCGGGTTGAACTGAAAAAGTTTAATGCTTACTGCGCGTACATCATTGCGCTCGCAATACTGTTGGTTCTTTTAAGATATGCGCTCTTTCCGTTACAGCGATCGTTGGTTGGTTCTCTGATTTATTGGTTGACGTTTGCTTTTTGCGCCATCGCACTGACGCGGCTGTGTTATTCCTTGATGACCTTGCGCAATCGTTTGCGTGAAAAAAACGAGGCACTAGAAGAAGCCTTGACCGCTCGCAGTTATTTTTTAGCCAATATGAGTCACGAGATTCGCACGCCTATGAACGGGGTGCTGGGCATGTTGGATATCGTGCTGCGCACGGAATTGCAAGCAGAGCAGCGAAGGTTTTTGTCCATTGCACAAAGCAGTGCCAATGGTCTGCTCACAATCATTAACGACATATTGGATTTTTCGAAAATAGAAGCGGGCAAAATGAACATTGAGCCGATTGATTTTAATTTGAATCATTTTGTTCAGGAGATTATTGCCACTTTTAGTGCGCGCTCTGTAGAAAAAGGTTTGGAACTGATTCTCGATATGTCACCGGATTTACCTGGATCAATTCATTGCGATCCTGTAAGGCTCAGGCAGGTACTGAATAACCTGTTAGGAAATGCCTTGAAGTTTACAGAGCAGGGTGAGGTCGTGCTGCGCGTCGTGATTGAATCTAAATCTGAGGGTGATAGTGTCCTTTGGCAGGTGAGTGATACAGGCATTGGAATTCCGCGGGATAAGCAATCAGAACTGTTTGAATCTTTTACTCAGGCAGATGGTTCTACCACTCGTGTTTACGGTGGTACAGGATTGGGGCTGGCAATTTGTAAACAGTTGTGTGAATTAATGAATGGTTCGATTTCCTTTGTCAGTGAAGAGGGACACGGAAGTTGTTTCGAAGTCTGCTTGCCTTTGGTGGTTGGGTCTACGGATAGGGATGAGGTAATTGACGCTCGTATTGAAGGCGTTCATATTGCCGTTGTGGACGATAATGAAACCAATCGTCTCATACTGAGTGAGCAATTGTGCGCGCGCGGTGCGCGGGTAACAACCTTTGGCGATCCATTCGAGTTTTTGTCCGAAGTCCAGTTGCAGTCAAGTTGCGCATTTGACCTAGCAATATTGGATATGCAAATGCCCAATATGGATGGCGTGATGTTGGCTAAGCGACTGCGTTCACTGGCTCAATGTGATGCTTTGGTATTGGTGATTCTAACCTCCTTGCTCGAAGAACTGGCGCCATCAGTATTACAAAGCTTGCGTATTAGCGCCCACCTTAATAAGCCCATACAGCCTATCTTTCTTTACAAGACGGTGAGCATGGCCTTGGCACGACCCGGTACGGTGCTGCGCATGGGCGATATCTTGGCGCGTAGCGATTTCCCCGATTTAGCCGAAGCAAATAATAGCGAGTCGGTGTTACTCGGTCGGCGCATATTATTGGTAGAGGATAATGCCACCAACCGCGAAGTGGCCGTGACCGTTTTGCAAGAAATGGGCTTGATGGTCGATGTGGCAGAAGATGGGAAGCAGGCGCTTGCGCAACTGCAGAATGCATGTATCAACGGTTATCGATTTGAACTCATCTTGATGGACTGCATGATGCCCGAAATGGATGGGTACACCGCCACCGCCATGATTCGCCAACATCCGGAGGACTGGATAAAAAACATTCCTATCATCGCGATGACCGCCAACGCGATGGACGGTGATAAGCAAAAATGCTTGGTTGCAGGGATGAATGATTACGTTTGCAAGCCGATTCAAATCGACCTGTTGGAGGAGGCACTGTTGCGTTGGATGCCATCGCAGAGCGCCGCCAATGTTCAAGAAAATCGTCCAGTAGACACGCCTCCTCAGAATGCGCCTGAAGTGCTTCATTGGGATCAATCTGCCCTAATGAAGTTGGTGCGCCACAAAGAGGAGCGAATGGTAGCCTTGTTGACGCCTTTTCTGCATAAACTGGATGATCACTTGAGTGCCATAGAACAGTTTTTACCTGAGCCAGACAAGACCCACGTCTTGCAGGAAATCCACTCCCTGAAAGGCGCATCAGCAAATCTAGGGGCTAGGGCGTTACCAGAATTTCTGGCGATCAGTGAGCAGCAACTGCGCACGGTAGGCATTTCTAATCCTGACGAGTGGACCGATCGGTTGCGCTGTTTGGTCGCGGCAATGCGGAAAGCGATGACCGCCTATTTAAATCCTGGTCAAGGTCAATGATTCTATTTGTGTTGGCTTTGACGCACCTGCGCAAATGCGTCGAGCGCAGCCTGCCGAGCTAATTTGTGCTCCACAATAGGTGTGGCGTAGGTTACGCCCAGTTCCAGGCCGGCCTTTTCCAGTACCTCCGAGGGTGCCAGCCAAGGTTTATGGATATACTTTGGGGGGACACCCGCTAACTCGGGTAGCCACTGCTTGATATAGTCGCCGTTGGCGTCAAATTTTTCGCCCTGTAGTACAGGGTTGAATATGCGGAAGTAGGGCGCAGCATCGGCGCCACAACCGGCTACCCACTGCCAACCAGCGCTGTTATTGGCCAAATCTGCATCCACCAGGGTATCCCAAAACCATTTTGCGCCCCACTGCCAAGGCAGACGCAGGTGTTTGCATAAAAATGATGCCACGATCATGCGCACTCGATTGTGCATCCAGCCCGTTTGCCATAGTTGACGCATGCCAGCGTCAACTATGGGATAACCCGTGCGACCCTGCTGCCACAAACGCAGTTGGACTTGATCTTTGCGCCAAGGAAAGTGGGCGAAATTGGGGCGAAACGGTTGCTCAGGAAACTGCGGCCAGTGATGCAAAAGGTAGTGACTGAACTCGCGCCAGATAATCTGCCTTAAAAAAGGCTCTCTTTGAGAGTCCCTAAGGCGTTTATCTTGGCGGATCTGGTGGTAGACCTGTCGCGGACTGATTTCGCCAAAGTGCAAATGGGGTGATAGGCGAGACGTGCCGGGTTGGGCGGGTAAGTCGCGGGCTTCCTGGTAGTGGGCAATGACTTCGTCGATGGCACTTGTAAGGGTGTTCAAGGCGCCCGCCTCACCTGGGGACCAATGTGTTTTAAATCGTGCAGCCCAATCCGGTTGGCGTGGCTGTAATCCCCAATCGGTCAGCTTTTCGGTTTTCATCTTTTTCTGGGACCAGGGAACATTGCACTTGCTAAGGCTAAAGTGAGTCGGCAAATAATGACGAAGGTTTTTGCTGTAGGGTGTAAATACCTGGAATGGGCGGCCCTGTTGATTGAGAATTTGATCCGGCTCGAGCAGTAGGCGCCCACTGTAGCGCTTGATCGGCAGCACTTTGTGTAGCTGTTGTTGTAGAGCGTTCAGCCATGGCTCATAAGCTCGACTGCAATACACCCCTTCAATGGAGTGCTGCTCACAGAGCTCAGTGAGGATGTCCTCGGTAGCGCCGCGCCGCAAAATCAGCTTGCCACCTTGAGCTTGAATACTTTGTTGCAGCGACTTCAGACTGTGATGCAGCCACCAGAGGGACGCACCACTGTGTCGCCAGGGGTCATGATCATCGAGAATGTAAACCGGAATAACCTGTTCATGATGCCGCGCGGCTGCGGTTAGAGCAGGAAGGTCTTGCAGGCGCAGATCCAAGCTAAACCACATCAAAGCTGTCATCACAAAATGCCTTTTTCAGATCAAAAGGCGTTTATACGTCTTTACGGAAAATTGGATCAATGCAGCCAGCGTCAATCCTCTTCAAAATCCTCAGCTCTTGGTGGACAATGGTAGCTCTCGACGATTTCATCGTCCCTTACCGAATGCAAATGCACATCAAACCCCCAAAGGCGGTGAATGTGCTTCAGCACTTCTAGGGTGTTTTCTGCCATAGGTTGTCGCTGAAATTGCTGGTGATGTAGGGTAATGGAGCGGTCACCACGCACGTCCACCTCATAAATTTGTATATTGGGTTCCCGGTTGCCAAGGTTGTATTGCGCAGACAAGGCTTCGCGCACTTGGTGGTACCCATAATCGTCGTGGATCGCCGTCACATCAATGGTTGGGTTCAGGTCGTCGTCGAGAATGCAAAACAGTTTTAAATCTCGCATAACTTTGGGGGACAAAAACTGCAGGATAAAACTCTCGTCTTTAAAATTGCGCATGGCAAAATGCAGTGTCTCCAACCAGTCGCTGCCGGCGACATCGGGAAACCAACGCTTATCTTCCTCAGTGGGTTTTTCACACATGCGTTTGATATCGGTAAACATACTGAAGCCGAGAGCGTAGGGATTGATGCCGTTGTAATAGGGACTGTCGAAGCTTGGTTGATAAATCACACTGGTGTGCGATTGCATAAACTCCATCATGAATCCGTCGGTTATCAATCCGCGGTCATAGAGAGTATTGATTAAGTGGTGATGCCAAAAAGTCGCCCAACCCTCGTTCATGACTTGGGTTTGCCGCTGTGGGTAAAAATACTGCGCTATTTTGCGTACAATGCGGACGATTTCTCGCTGCCAGGGTTCCAGCAGCGGCGCACGTTTTTCTATGAAATAGAGAAGATTTTCCTGTGGTTCCTCTGGGAAGCGGGGTTTTTCAGCATCCTTTTTTTCGTTTTCTTCGATGGGAATGGTACGCCAGAGGTCATTGATCTGGCGTTGTAAATATTCTTCACGCTCTTTTTGGCGCTGCGCTTCTTCGTGGGTGGAAAGAGGGTAGGGGCGTTTGTAGCGATCGACCCCATAGTTCATGATCGCATGGCATGAGTCCAACACATTTTCTACCGCTTCAATGCCGTACTTTTCTTCACACTCGCTAATGTAGTTCTTAGCGAAAACCAAATAGTCGATGATGGAAGTGGCATCGGTCCAGGTGCGAAACAGGTAGTTGCCTTTGAAAAATGAATTGTGACCGTAGCATGCATGGGCAATGACCAATGCTTGCATCATCATGGTGTTTTCTTCCATGAGGTAGGCGATGCACGGATTGGAGTTGATGACGATTTCGTAAGCCAGGCCCATTTGCCCACGCTTATAGGAT
>JBNKFP010000172.1:0-6499 GCA_050289365.1 Cellvibrionaceae bacterium
GACCGTTTTGGCGCGCTCACTCTGACCGACAAATGTCGTGATTTACTGCGCGGAAACGAGACCATCGCCCTGCGTGAAGAACCGAAAATCAGCAAAACCAAAAACCAGCGCAAAGCCAGCTCAGCGGGCTCCATTGCGGACCCGGTACTGTGGGATAAACTCAAACAATTGCGCAAGCGTCTGGCGGACGAACAAGGCGTGCCTCCCTATGTTATTTTCCACGATGCCACCTTAATGGCGATGCTGGAACGGGTCCCGCAAAGCCACTCTGACTTAGTACAAATTTCGGGTGTTGGAGAATCTAAGCTCAAGCGCTATGGCGATCAATTTTTGCAAACCATTCAAGCTCATGTCGCTGACATGCAGGTTCAAAGTTCAGCCAAGCGAACCTCCCCAGGTGATTCAGAGAACGAAACCCTAGCGCTGTTAAACAACCCCAATTTGAGTTTAGAGGCCATTGCACAAGAGAGAAGCCTGAAATTGTCGACGATTTACCAGCATTGCAGCCTTTTGATCGAAAATGGCAAGATCCCTCTGGAACGGGTAGTAGACTTAGAAGACGATGAACTTTATCAAATCATTGACGCTCTGCTCGCCAACGATGGCGTAGGCCAACAGTTGAAGCCTATCTATGAAAGTTTTGGCGGCGTCTATGACTACAGCGTTTTGCGTTGTATAAGGTCCCATCTTCAATTCGAAATTGCAGAACAGGAATGATCATCTGGCGAACCAGAGTTCAATATTGACTCTTCATAAATTCAATACCGGGAGTAAGTACCTCCACCCAAGCTTGCTCGACCTTAGGGGTACATTTCGGATCCGATTCCCGCAATGATTTTAGAAAAGCGTTTAACCACTGATCGTACATTTTCGGCGTTACAGCGTAGTGTTTAGCGCCGTGACTGTGGGCAATTTCCTGCAGACGGTCATTCACTGTGCCGGTTTCATAATAGCGCTGCAAATACATCAGCATATTCTTTAATAAAGTGATTTGACGCGCCCAATCCGTATGCCGAAACTTGTAGCGAATATCGGGCGACTCCGCCATTAAATGCTGATAAAAAAGCTTAAAAAAACTCTCCGCATGCTGCTCATTTTCCACCAACCGACGAAAGCTACTGAGGTACAACTTGTTTAAAGCTGCCATGTTAATATAACCTCCAGAATGTTGGCGACATAGCAGGCTGCCATAGACGTGAAGACTGAACTTTGATTTAAGGCAAAAGGGTTGGCTTTAATCGCGAGAAACCCCAACTGGATTTTATATCAGCAAGTTTTTACCACCCGCTGGACGCTGACTTTTTGGCATTGTTGCAACCACCATGTCATAGCTGTGATCGATCATCCGTTGTATTTCCCCAGATGGAACACTACCATCCAAAACCACCGTATTCCAATGCTTTTTGTTCATGTGGTATCCGGCTTTAACCGCTGGAAAAATATCCCTGAGAGCTTGAGCTTGATTGGGCTCGCATTTTAGATTCACACTGGCATTCTCACCACCAAACAACAACGCAAATATTTTATTACGCACTCGAAATACCGCCGTTTCAGGTCCAAAAGGAAAATCTTCCGTGGCCTCAAGACGGCTCAGGCAATAGTCCTTGACGTCCTCCCCTTTCATGTTTCAACTCCAACCTTTAAATGTTAGCAACGAATTGTATTTCACTGAAAAAATATCAGCGCGCATACCAGCAAAAATGACTGGCATGTTTATTCATAACAACAAGCTCGACAATCTCATCACAGGGCCTTGAAGTCAGTCCGTAACACACATGCAACGGCAGCAAATGCTCTTCGCGCGGATGACAGTAACGCGCACTAGGCGCCGCCTGCCAATCCACCATTAACTCCACCCTTTGTTTTTCAGAGATGTCACGCGATGTCATCGTGTGCTTCAACCACCGTTCAAAAGCTAGGTTTTTAGCGCGACCATCGGCACTAGCCGCAGTGAAAAAGGCAGGCAAATTATGAAAGCTAAAACCTGAACCAATCACCAATAAATTCTGTTGTGGCAAACGTTTTAAAGCGTGCCCAATTTGAATATGCTGCAGAGGACTCATATTCGAGACCAAAGAAATCTGAATACAAGGAGTATCCGCAGCTGGATACATTATTTTTAAAGGAACAAAAACACCATGATCGTATCCCCTTTGCGAATCAAGATCCGCGTCAATATTCGCTTCTTGCAAAATTTGATAAACTTGTTGCGCCAGTTGCGGTTGGCCGGGACATAGGTATTGGATGTGGTAGGATTCTTCGGGAAAACCAGAATAATCATAGACCAGAGTTGGCGCAACTGCCGAGGTAATCATCGGCTTGGGTGATTCCCAATGAGCACTAAATACAATTATTGCCGATGGTTTTGGAATTTTCGCTGCGACATTTTGCAAACTGATTACAAGCTCGTGATGGTTAGGGTCCCCCAATAGAGGCAAGGGTCCACCACCATGAGATACGTACAAAGTTGCATTACTGCCCCGCATAGTGACACCTCATCAAATCAACTTGTAACTTTAGTTTCCATGTTAATTGCATTCACTAACTTCAAAAAATTCCTCGCACAACAACCAGAGCATCTAAAAACATCATAATATCTTTTAGATTTATTTAACACTTTTTAAGGATCAAGCTCAGGCTTAAGGACCGATCGCTGCCAAGCAGGAACAACTGCGCTCAGTTTATGGATTAACAATCAATTACAGCATGAAAATTTAATCCATGTGCAAAATAACAGAGTACCGCCTTTCTTTTTGGTGCATAGTATGCCTCTTAACAGACGATAACAATACAGATCAGAGCTCCTCCATTAGAAATTGGCGGACAGCTTTAAACTGCAACACCAACCACTAACAAGACAAAAAACAACAGCCATGATAATGAACTTTCGCTCATCCAGAATACTTCTCGGGATTGTACTCCTACTGCCCTTGTGCATCCAGGCGACGCCTGACCCTAACTTTCATATCTACTTACTTTTGGGACAATCCAATATGCAAGGAGCAGCCCATTTGCCAGACCAACCTATTTCGCACCCAAGGGTTCGCGTCTTACAAGGTCAGAATTGCTCCGAGCACAACATAGCCTACGGCCAATGGCGTGAGCATTTCCAACCAATAATTCGCTGTAAAGAAGGCACACGGACTAAACCAGATGGCAGCACAGGCCCAATCGGTCTCGGCCCAGGAGACATGTTTGGCGTCACTATGGCAGAAGCTGCCGGACCCGAAGTGACTATTGGCTTGGTCGGAGCTGCCTATGGTGGCACAGATATTGAGGCTCATTTAAAAAATTGCGCTCAATATGGCGCCTGCAAACCACCTTACGGCGATGTCAGTGGCGCCCCGGTTGCGAACGGCACCACCCCCATTTACCAGTGGATTCTCGATCTGGGCAAAAAAGCTCAACAAGTTGGCGTAATAAAAGGCATCATTTTTCACCATGGTGAAAATAATGCAGGCGAAGCAACATGGTTGCCGCGAGTCAACGAATTTATAACCAGCTTGCGCAATGACCTGAGTTTAGATCCCGCTGAAGTGCCTTTTATCGCCGGCGAACTGCCCCGCACAGGGTGTTGCGCCGCCAGTCATAACCCGCTCGTCCAACAAATACCGGACTATGTCGAAAATGGTCACTGGGTATCCTCCGGGCCCATGCCTGACGGCACAATATTAGGCGACAGAAGTGACCGTCTTCATTGGAGCACTTTTTCAGTGATAGAAATGGGCAAACGCTATGCGGCGAAAATGTTGGAAGTTGGACACTATGAGCCCGGCAGCTGTGGCGAAGAAAACGGCACTCCTATTTGCTGCACCCTGTCAGCAGATCCAGACGGTGATGGAGTTGGCGAGCAGAACAACGGCCAAATGTGCATCGTCACGGAGCAGACCACCGGTTGGCACCTATCCCCTCCTGATGATGTAGTCTACGCCATCAATGTCGGCAGCAGTGAAGGCGTTTCAGCAGACAATATTTGGTTTAACGAGGATAAATACTTTACCGGTGGTACACCCGGCAGCACCAGCGAACCCATTGCAGGCAGCGACAAGAGCACAGTCTTTAGCTCGGAGCGTTATGGCGACTTCAGCTATTCATTTCCGGTCACCAACGGCACATACAGTGTGCAATTTGGTATGGTTGAAATGTACCATCTCAGCCCTGACAACCGTATTTTCAACGTCTCGGTGGAGGGCACTGAGGTGATTTCAGGCTTAGACATTTTCGCGGCCGTTGGCTCCAACACCCTATTGAAGAGCGATGAGTTCAGCACGACGGTCACTGATGGGCAACTCAATATTGACGTGACAACGGTTGCAGACAATGGCACCCTCAGCAGCATTCTCATTCGCAAGCAAGCAGCTAATTCTTCGTCTGTTGCGGCGCATTCATCTTCCAGTTCCGCTAGCAGTAGCGGCAATACGGGAGGTGCGTTGGAATTGTGGTTTCTAGTACTAATACTGGGCGGACCACTGCTTTATTGTCGACACAGAAATAAAGTTTAACAATCCTTCAATACAGTTGCAGTGGCAGTGGCATGCGCTGCTGCAACTGTATTCTATATAAATTCCCACGACGTAAAGTATGCCGCCTGCCCTTTTGCATTACCCTGATCATCGACCAAATTCCACAACTGAACTTTATTGATAAAAAATCGCCGACCGCTGCGAGAAATACGAACGCCTTTGTAATTGTCTATAAATCCGCATCGTGCCGCCTGTTTCAACAGAGCTTCTCTTGCTTCCTGAGACTCAGCTTCTGCTGAATACTTTGACGGCAAGCTGGTAAATTCTGGCCAGTCCATTTCAAACAAAGCCAGTGCTTGCTGATTAGCATAATTAAATATTGGCGAAGACTCGATGCCATGGGAAAGTAGCACAAATGGCCCGCGAAAGATAAATTCCGCCAGTGAGTTGAGTGGGTTAGGCAAATTGTCTTCGTCGAATAAATCTTTACCAACAAATTTACGATAACTGGATAGCATGAGCTTGACATGATCGCTCAAGAATTGATTTTGTGCGCTGGGCATATCAAACATCATAGTAAATAAACTCGCTGGTTTTTAATTGGTGACTATTGTCAGTAGATTATTGCAAGCGAACAGCAGTTTAAGTTAGGTTTTATTGATAGGGAATCTGGCGATTTTCTGTATTGTAAGTACCTGGCAACATACGAATTTTAAGTCATTCAGGGTTTTCTCGTTTTCACACAGAGCACGGGAAATAGCAATACTCTAATTTATTAAGCTCGCAGAGAATGTTACTTATATTTCACTCGGGCCGTCCTGACCCTCGCCCTTCGGGTAGCAATGCTGTGCTAAATGTTTCCTGAACATTTAGCAGACAAGAAAATATAAGCAACTCGCCGGCAGGCGAAACCCGTAAGTCAATAACCTTGCGACTTTAATAAATTGGAAAGTCCCCTAATTTTTGCGGGCACCAGCCTAAAATAAAAATGCATTTAAAACAGAAGAAATGTATTGAGCCAACCCTTCCAGCATGGACAAAATATTTTGATCTCAGCACCATAGCCTACAATTTAGCCTAGCAGTGAGAAGCATCAGGAAATTGCAGGCACAAAAAAACCTGGTCGAGCCAGGCTTTTTTTGCAATCAATGGCGGAGAGGGGGGGATTCGAACCCCCGATACCGGATTAGGGTATACTCCCTTAGCAGGGGAGCGCCTTCGGCCACTCGGCCAGCTCTCCGCAACACGGGGCGTATATTAACCACGTTCCTCCCCGTTTGCAAACATAAAAAACGATAAAAATTAAAGGCTTGGTTCTTCGTCCTTCTCTTTCTTGATCCGCAGGTAGATTTCCTCGCGGTGGACCGCCACCTCTTTCGGAGCATTAACCCCAATACGTACTTGATTGCCTTTGACGCCGAGCACGGTCACGGTGATTTCGCCATCACCGATAATCAGGCTTTCTGCGCAACGACGAGTCAGAATCAGCATACCTTTCACCTCACGCATTTCAGTTCAGGAACAACAGTCTGCAAAAAAAAAGCATTCAACCTACAACCAAAAGGTCGTAGCCCTACTCGCTAAGTATTGTCGAGCCCATGCAAAAGACCATGTACCCCACAAAAAAATGAAAGGCGCGGTAAACCGCGCCTTCCTGGCAACGCATCACTCGCCCTGTCGGGCCGGAGCATCCAGCTCAAAAGCGGTATGCAGCGCGCGTACAGCCAGTTCCAGGTACTTCTCTTCGAGCACTACCGAGACTTTGATTTCCGAGGTGGAAATCATCTGGATGTTGATACCTTCCTTGGCAAGGGCCCCAAACATACGGCTGGCAACGCCAGCATGGGAACGCATGCCCACCCCTACGATCGACACCTTGGCAATCTTGGTATCGCCGACCACTTCGCGGGCGGCATCGCGTCCGGCACCCCAGCGCACGCCGGTGTGTCGCCGGTTGTGGTGCGGCCGACGGCGCAGCCGCGGAGCGCGAGGTCCGTGAACTCGGCGACGTAGGGCGCGTACTTGTAGTCCACCTT
>JBNKFP010000173.1:0-6470 GCA_050289365.1 Cellvibrionaceae bacterium
AAACCACGCCGCCGGCTTTTGAGTATAAGTTTACTTCCAATCCATTAAACGACTGTTTTATTTACTACATTGATGACGATGAGGCCAATATTCATGCAATGCAGTCATTGCTCCAGCGCTGGGGTTGTAAAGTTCGTGGTGAACACTCCATTGACCGGGTGCTGGAGCAAGCCCGCAGTGGTCATCAACCTGCGCCGGACGTGTTGCTGATAGATTATCAGTTGGAGCACCTTCACGATGGCATTGAATTGGCTGTGGAATTGCGAGAAATTTGGGGGCAGAGTGTGCCGACCTGTTTGGTGTCAGCGTCACCTGACCCTGAATTATCGGGGCTTGCTGCCCGCCACCAATTTGAATTCATCCGCAAACCGATTAAGCCGGGACGCTTAAGAGCAGTTCTGGAGCAATTGGCCAAGCGCGCTTCGCTTCAGTAGTTCAAGCTGAATCCGTTACTTCAAGGCTGTTTCGTACTTGCTGCATTTGGGTTTCAGGTGGCGACAGAGTAATACTCCGCTGCATCAGGCGTGACTTTGTTCAGCTCAATGACCGCTTGGGTTCTGTTGGATACACCCAGTTTGCGAAAAATTGAGGTGATGTGAGCTTTGATGGTGGCTTCGGTCACGCCCAGTTCATAACCAATCTGCTTGTTCAGCCACCCTTCTTTGAGAAGACACAGAACCTTGTACTGCTGAGGGGTCAGGGACGCTATGCGCGACATCAGGTTGTGCTCTTCGGGCGCTACGGGTTTCAGATGGGTGCGAAAGCGGGGCGGCACCCATTTGTCGCCAGCGAGCATTGCATCAATTGCCGTAAAAATGTCGTCCTGAGCCAAGGATTTGGTTATGTATCCCATGGCGCCATAGCTCAAGGCGCGGTTGATCATAGCTTGCTCTTCGCAGGCCGAAACGATGGTTACGGGTACACTTGGAAACTGCTCGCGTATATTGACCAGACCAAATAAGTCCTGGCTGCCTGGCATATGTAAATCCAACAGGAGCAAGTCGATATCGTCATATTCCATGAGCGTCGTCAAGGTTTGTTCTAAATTGACTGATTGTGAAATGCGGGCATCAGGGTAATGTTTGGACATCACCTGAAGTAGGGCAGACCTAAACAACGGATGATCATCTGCAACATGAAAATGGTACATAGTACATCTCGGTAATGATTTCTTGTTATAAGAGGGAGGTGCTTGTCGCTTGGATGCGGTTTTAGGAGGGAAAGATACTCTAAAAGTACGAGGAAAACCAGATTTGTATCACAAACAGAACACGGTCAGCTAACAAACACGGCATTAGCTTGGCATCGAAATCGCTATGATATGAATATGGGAATATTCAAATTTTAGTCTAAATTATATGATGTATTTCCATTTTGTAAAAAAGACTGTTAGATAAATTCAAGCTTGTAAATTTGTCCGCATTATTTGAAATAAATATTCAATTTAAAAACATTGTTTCTAAATTAACCTGTTATATGAAAGTTCAATCCAACCGTTTAACGAGGTAACTTAATGCTCGTTTAAATATATGGTGCTTTCAATTAGACCAAGGTCATGATTAGACCATGGTCTATATACGACCAATCGCTAATACCTCTTTCGCAACACACTACCCACTATTGCCTCACAAAAATAAACACATTGGGTAGCTTCAGGAGAGAAACATGCAAAAAATTTATCGAAAGGCTGTAAAGAGCCTCGCCGTCATTGTGGGCGCGTGTGCAGCGTCAGCGCATGCTGTTGATTTAGGGAGTTTTAATGGAACCGATGTTTCCATAAAAGGCTTTTTGAAAATGGATGCCATGATGACTGATTTCAGCGATGGCAGCTTAGGTGCTGGAGATATAGGTCGTGATTTCTATCTGCCCAGCAAAACACCTGTGGGCGGCGAGTCACAAGGCGCCACTACGGATTTTCATGCTCGACAATCTCGATTTGCCATCGCCACTAAATCCAATGTTAGTGGCGATACGTTAAAAACATTTATCGAAGTTGGCTTCCTTGCTTCTACAGAAGGTAATGAACGTGTTACCAACTCGTATGTGCCGCGCATGCGCCACGCCTTCCTTGAGTATAACAATTGGTTGTTCGGTCAAACCTGGTCCACATTTATGGATGTAGGAGCACTACCAGAAACTTTAGACTTTATTGGCAATACTGACGCAACGATCTTTGTGCGGCAGGCCCAAATTCGCTATACCAGTGGCAATTTTCAGTTTGCTGTGGAAAATCCGGAGACCACTGTTGCCGGTGTTGGTGCAACGGATGATAACGCCCTTCCTGATATTGTTGGGCGATACAATTTAAAGTCCGGTAATTTGAGTATGGTGTTTGCGGGGTTACTACGTCAATTGGAATACAATAATGGCGGTGCTGTTGATGATTCGGAAATGGCCTATGGTATTTCCGTTTCCGGTGTCTATAAGTTTAGCAATAACGATGATCTTAAATTTATGGTGAACACGGGTTCCGGTATGGGGCGATATGTTGGTTTAAACGTGTCCTCCGGCGCAGCCTTGGATAACAACAATAATCTGCAGGCAATCGATACTGGCGCAGTGTATGTTTCTTACCGACATTTTTGGGATCCAAAATTGCGGTCAACTTTAAGCGTGTCATCCATTGCGATTGACAATCCAGATGGTCTTGCCGCGACGCAAGATACTATGAGTGCCAGATTGAATTTGATTTACAGTCCGACGCCACGTTTATCTTTAGGTGGGGAGCTTGCTCATGCATCACGCACACTCGAAGGTGGCGCCAGCGGCGATATGAACCGACTGCAGTTTTCGGCAAAATTAACCTTCTAAAATTTTATTGGCAAAAAGCTAAGGCCCCTCTTTAGGGGCTTTTTTTTGTGGTGATTTTCATTTTTTTGAAAGTTTAAAAGCTGTAATGAACAGATTAATAGAGAGAGTACGGATGTTTTTTGGTTAAAAATATTGGACAGAATCGTGAATGATTTTGAGAGGGTTAAGATGCGCTTGAAGTGTCGAAATGTTGTATGGCGACATAAAATATTGAGATCATCGTTGGCCGAAGTCAGGGTTTGGCCTTTGGATTTTTGATTGGCTTGGGTTATAAGGGTGGGAATTATATATTTCAAAAAGGCATCAAATCGAAGTCCGCTATGGCTTCAGTTTGCGCTTGTTAGTCTATACTTATTGAGTAACCGAAGTTTGTGAGCCCCGTGTGTTGTATCGGAGGGTGAGCGTGTATTAAAACTGTTGGAGATTCAAACGTATTATGAAAGACAAGTTGGTGACTGACGATATGCTTTATAAGCAATTGGAAGAGGTGTTGGAAGAGCGGCAAAATCCAGATCGCCGTAAGGGGAACAAAGAGCTACCGGAAAATGTGATGCAAGATCGACGTAAAGATGATCGTCGTTCTCGGAAAGAGAAAAAGTAAAGGATTGAATTCTGATTTATAACTGCCCTAAACTTGGTTGAGTTAGGGCAGTTCTGCAGTTAAAAAACAACAGCTGAGAGTACATTATTCTGGCAGAGTCACATTTAATTCCAAAACTGCGCAATTGCCTTGAGTTTCCAGCTGCACTTCTATGTTGTTGATATCTATATCGACATATTTCTTAATCACTTCCATGATGTCCTTTTGTAATGCTGGCAAGTAGTCGGGCTGATTTCGCTTGCGGCGCTCGTGAGCGACAATAACTTGCAGGCGCTCTTTGGCAACCGACGCGCTTGATTCTTTTTTCCTTGTGAAATAATCAAATAGACTCATGCGCTTCTCCTAAAAATGCGCTGAAAGAAGCTTTTGTGTTCTGGGTTGAGGAATCGGTGTTCTTTTTCTTCACCGAGCAGGCGTGCGACGGCGTCAGCATACGCTTTACCAGCACGGCTTTGGTCGTTGTGAATCACAGGGACACCTTGGTTGGAGGCTTTTAAGACCGACTTGCACTCTGGAATAACCCCTAACAGTTTAGTGGCCAAGATTTCTTCAACGTCAGCTACTCCGAGCATTTCGCCCTTGGCAACGCGCTCAGGGTCATAGCGAGTAATCAGCAGGTGTTCGACCACTCTCTCGCCTTGTTCAGCTCGGCGAGATTTACTCTGCAGTATGCCGAGAATACGATCAGAATCTCTTACAGAGGAGACTTCCGGATTGGCCACCACAATCGCTTCATCGGCATAATAAAGTGCCATAAATGCGCCGTGTTCTATACCCGCAGGTGAATCGCAAATAATGAACTCAAACTCCATTTCTTTGAGTTCATTTAGTATCTTTTCAACACCTTCTTTGGTTAGCGCATCTTTATCGCGCGTTTGCGAGGCTGGCAAGATGTACAGGTTTTCGCAGCGCTTATCTTTGATTAAAGCTTGCTTAAGCGTGGCCTCACCATTGATCACATTGACAAAATCGTAAACCACGCGGCGTTCACAATTCATTACGAGATCCAAGTTGCGCAGACCTATATCGAAGTCAATAACGGCGGTTTTGTGGCCTTTGAGTGCTAAGCCGGAACTTATGGCTGAGCTGGATGTGGTTTTGCCGACACCACCTTTTCCTGATGTAACAACGATGATTTTTGTCAAAACTCAAACCCTTTATAGAAACGTGAATGATATTGGGATGCAAGCTGGAGCGAAAAAACGACTTTAGACCAAAGGCGCTGTAATTAAGCGATCCTCGGCTACGTATATTTGCACTGCTTGTTTCCAGTGATTGTTGCGTAAAACTTCATCAACCAAAAATTGGCCGGCAATGGATATCAGTTCTGCCTCTTGGCTCATGCAAAAAATGCGTGCGTTTAAATCGCCTTGGATGCCAGCGAGAGCCCGGCCTCGGAGTGCCCCGTAGATATGAATGTTGCCATCGGCCAAAACTTCGGCACCGGCAGATACTGACGATAAAATGATCAGATCGCCGCGCGCGTAAATCTGTTGTCCAGAACGTATGGGGGTACTGACAATTTTGGTCGGTGTGGATGCAGGCGCTGCACTTACTTGTTGTGCAGCGTCGGCTGGGGGTTCCAATGTCGTGGGTGTTGGCCCCGAATCCTCATCCACAGAGCGGACGGACTTGGCTTTGGGGAGCGTGGCAAGGCCGAGTTTTTCAGCATTTTTTGCGATGCCATTATCCCCACCGCGGACTGCCGTCGGCACTAAAGCGAGGTTTTTACACAGTGTGAACAGGGCGGCTAGGTCAACTTCCGACCGCTGTTCTTCAGAAAGTTGCTCGAAGCCAAACACAATAGCAGAGCCTTTAAAAAAACCTGGCGCCTGTTTGATTTTTGCGCTCAGCTCGCGCTCTACCTCGGTAAGGTCGGGAGTTTTAATTTCCAGAAGCGTCATGGGGAACAGAGCGCCTTTGAGCTGAAAGCTCTCCGGTCGATCACTGTCTGACACGGTATTATCCGCTTGCCTGATGCGCAATGATTGATCCTAATGGTTGGTTGTTATTTATTCAGTTGCAGCCAAGGCCGCTTGTAATTAACGCGTAAGAATAATGGAAAAAACGCTGTACGGGAAGAGTGTTTCAGTTATTTGAACGGAGCTGCTAATTTCGAATGGGAGGAAACCGACTGTAGGGCGGGCTCCGATGGCCCGCCCGCGTTCGTAGGGGCTAGATTACAGGTGGTTTTTCGTGGCGATGGGAGCCATTGGCCCCTTTACGGTGTGACAGGGCGGCATCCATTTTTTTGGCCGCGTCAGCAATGGCTGCATACATATCGTTATTGCTGCTTTGTACGGAAACCGGTGCACCTAAAAATTGGGTTTTGGCCTCGACGCTTTGTTCGTTGCGTTCTACGGTAAGGATGATCGAAAGGGCGTCTAAGGCGGGGTAGTGGGACTGTATTTTAGAAAACTTATTGTTTATCGCTTCGCGGATACCGTCAGTGATATCTACGTGATGACCGGATAAATTTATTTGCATACCAGTATTCCTTCAACAGTGGATTTCGGTTTAAACATGACTCTTTTTGAGGGAAATATCAAGTGTTTGTTCGGGCTATATTACAAAATAATTGCATCAGTCCAGCCCAGCTATTTGGCCTCAAAGAGCCTGCTTATGTGACCTAAGCTGGTGAAAAATGTTCCCCAGTATCGATCTTTAAAGTGAATCAACCTGTTGATTCGCAATATATTTGATGCGCGCAATGGAGTTGGGGATGAGTTTGTGAGCAAACGTGCCTCGATCTAAGGGGTCAGCGGAGCAGGAACTCTATTTCAACTCCTGCTAGCAAATAGGGGCCCAAGCCTTTGGGGTCGTTGTCGAGTCGACCGCGATTGATGTAAAAACGGTAGTTGTCGCCCACCCCGGTGCCAACACAGGTGTTGGTTAGTGTAAGGGTGTCGCCAGAGGCTTTGATGAATACTCGGTTCAGTCCCTGCCATCCCTTTTCGGCGGTGACCCTATGGGAGTTGTCCAGATAGCCCATGCGCACGCCTTTGGCTATGGCATAAATATACATGGCGGTTGCTGACGCTTCTTGCCAATTGCCATT
>JBNKFP010000174.1:0-6467 GCA_050289365.1 Cellvibrionaceae bacterium
GGCATGCAGAATTACGCCGGTGGTCGAGCGGGTGATCCGCCTTCCATCGCCCTGGCTCAGCGTCTACGGGAATTGCCTCTGCGTGTCGGCCGTTTAAAAACCGGCACCCCGCCGCGCATTGATGCCCGTTCAGTCGATTTTTCTGTGCTCGAAGAGCAATGGGGGGATCAACCCCTGCCGGTGATGAGTTTTATGGGCAAGGTCAGTGATCATCCTCGCCAGGCCTGTTGTTGGATTACGCATACCAATGAGCAAACCCACGACATTATTCGCGGCGGGTTGGACCGTTCGCCGATGTATTCTGGTGTGATCGAAGGTGTCGGTCCGCGTTATTGCCCTTCCATTGAAGACAAAGTTCACCGATTTGCCGACAAAAACAGCCACCAAATTTTTATTGAGCCTGAAGGGCTCAATACCCATGAGCTCTACCCCAATGGTATTTCAACCAGTTTGCCCTTCGATGTGCAGTTGAATTTAGTGCAATCCATCAAAGGTTTTGAAAACGCTCATATCGTGCGTCCGGGTTATGCCATCGAATACGACTTCTTTAACCCGCAAGACTTGCAATACAGTTTTGAAACCAAAGTCATTGATGGGCTGTTTTTCGCAGGCCAAATCAATGGTACGACCGGATATGAAGAAGCCGGTGCCCAAGGTTTGCTGGCTGGGTTGAATGCGGCACTCAAAGCCCAGGATAAGGAACCCTGGTGTCCCGGACGCGACGAAGCCTACATTGGGGTGCTTGCCGATGATTTGATTACCATGGGCACCCGCGAACCCTATCGCATGTTTACCAGCCGCGCGGAATACCGACTCTTGTTGCGCGAAGACAATGCCGATTTGCGCTTGACTGAAAAAGGTCGTGAACTGGGCTTAGTGGATGATCAGCGTTGGCAGGCTTTTTGTGAAAAACGCGAAGCTATTGAGCGTGAATATCAGCGCTTTTCTACTACCTGGATACAGTGTGGCAGTGATCAAGCACAGCAATTGCAGCCGAAATTACTGAATCCTTTAGCTCGAGAGTACAGTCTTCTGGATTTACTTAAACGTCCAGAGCTGGTCTATGACGATTTGGCCAACCTCAAAGGCGAAGGCGTTCTGGATCCGCAAGTGGCGGAGCAAGTTGAGATTCGCGCAAAATACGCCGGCTATATTGATCGCCAGCAAGAAGAAATTGAACGTTTGCGGGCTCATGAACAGACTGCCATACCTGAGGCATTTGATTTCAGTAATGTCGACGGTTTGTCCAATGAAGTGAAACAAAAACTGGCTGAAGCCAAGCCCAACAGCATTGCACGTGCGTCGCGCATTCCAGGAGTCACCCCTGCCGCTATATCACTGATATTAATAACACTGAAAAAACGGGGTTTGCTTAATAAAAAGAACTCTGTGATCAATTTGTAGTATGTGAGTCGGTATGGCGAGTTTATCGGAACAGGAATACTTGGTTGATGGAGCCCAACTTTTGGGAATCAACTTGGCTCAAAGCAAAGTTGAGCAACTGATGGATTATCTGGCGCTGTTTGAAAAGTGGAATAAAGCGTTTAATTTATCTGCCATTCGCGAACCCATAGATATGGTGAAACTGCACCTATTGGACAGTTTAAGCGTCAGCTCCCATATTACCGGCAATAATATTTTGGATGTAGGCACAGGGGGGGGCTTGCCTGGTATACCTTTGGCCATCATGTACCCCAAAAGAAACTTTACCCTACTGGACAGTGCGGGGAAAAAAACCCGATTTCTTGTTCAGGTGGTGCAAAGCCTGGGCTTGTACAATGTCACTGTGGTGAATGACCGTGTAGAGCGCTTTCAACCCGCTCAGCTTTTTGATGGCATCGTCAGCCGCGCCTTTGCTTCGCTGCAGGATATGACCAGCCAATGCCAGCACTTATTGGCCGAAGGCGGGTACTTTTGGGCAATGAAGGGGCTCTATCCCCAAGAGGAGTTGAGACTTATCGAAAAACACTATAGGGTTGAGGCTTGTCATGAATTACGAGTACCTGGGCTAGAGGCGCAACGCTGCTTGCTGTGTCTCTCCCCACTTCCCGCTTCTGCGCAAGAAGCAGAACCCTCTGCGTGAGACTGAATTAGTGGCACATATATACGCGATCACCAATCAAAAAGGCGGTGTTGGCAAAACCACCACCTCGGTAAACCTTGCGTCATGCCTCGCGGCCACGAAAAAGCGCGTTTTGATGGTGGATATTGACCCTCAGGGCAATGCCACTATGGGGTCCGGAGTACAAAAAAATCAGCAGCAGTACACTGTTTATGATGTCTTGGTCGACGGTGTTTCGGTTTTGGATGCTATGGTCGACAATCAGGAAATCGGCTATTGTATTCTCGCCGCCAACAGTGATCTCACCGCAGCAGAAGTGGAGCTACTCACCGTCGAGCACAAAGAGCGGCGTTTAAAAAGTGCCTTGCGTGCCATTCAAGATCATTTTGATTACATCCTAATCGACTGTCCACCTTCTCTGAACATGCTGACCGTTAACGCCCTCGCCGCGTGTGATGGCGTAATCATTCCCATGCAGTGCGAGTACTACGCTCTTGAGGGTTTATCGGCGTTAGTTGATACCATCAATACCATCCAATCAGCGCTCAACCCCAATTTAAAAATTGAAGGTATCCTGCGTACCATGTACGACCCACGCATGAGTCTTACTGGTGATGTATCGGCACAGCTCAGTCAATATTTTGGTGACCGTCTTTACCGCACTTGCATTCCACGCAATGTGCGTCTGGCAGAGGCACCAAGCTTTGGTTTACCTGTGATGAATTACGACAAACAATCCAAGGGCGCTTTGGCCTATTTGGCTTTGGCTGGCGAGATCATTCGCCGCAACGACCCGCACGGGGTCGAACCCGATTATCAATCTCACCAAGAATTCCACGGCTAAACGCGGAGCATAATAACAATGACCAAAACCACTCGACGCAAAGGACTGGGCCGCGGACTTGATGCCTTATTGGGCAACAGCGGCACTGCTGCAAAAGTTGCTGATGCTGAAACCCCAGTCATTGATGTCGCCACTATCGAGGTCTCCGAAAGTGGACCGAAAGACGGCAGAATGATGGACTTACCCGTGGAGTTTTTGCAGCGTGGTAAATACCAACCCCGTCGCGATATGCACCAAGAAGCCCTGCAAGAACTCGCCGATTCCATCAAGGCACAAGGGGTTATGCAGCCGATTGTGGTGCGCTCTGTTGGCGAAAATCGCTACGAAATCATTGCCGGCGAACGCCGTTGGCGCGCTACTCAGTTAGCTGGCTTAGATAAAATTCCGGCCGTGATCCGTGACGTTTCAGATGAAGCGGCCATCGCTATGGCCTTGATCGAAAACATTCAGCGGGAAGATCTTAATCCGGTGGAAGAAGCGGTTGCCTTAAAGCGGTTGCAGGATGAATTCGAATTGACCCACCAGGAAGTGGCCGATGCCGTTGGTAAATCCCGCACGGCTGTTTCGAACATATTGCGTCTGCTGAATTTGTGTCACGACGTGCGTTTGATGCTCGAGCACGGTGATATCGAAATGGGTCATGCACGCTGCGTACTAACGATAGAGCCAGAGCAACAAAAGTTAATCGCGCGACAAATCGTGGCCAAAGGGCTTTCTGTGCGACAGGCAGAAAACCTCGTACGCAATTTGCAGGATGAGCAAAAGCAGGGGCCGCAGAAAACCGAAAAAGTCAGTGCCGACATAGCCCGTTTGCAGGATGGTTTGTCTGAGCATGTTGGCGTGCCCGTAATGGTGCAACACTCCGCCAAAGGGGCAGGCAAACTGGTTTTTAAGTACAGTAATTTGGACGAGCTAGACGGAATTCTTGCCCACCTCAAATACCAGAGCTAAGAATCTAAAATCGTAGACTCAATCCCAGCTCAACACCCATTTCTTGAAATTCGGTGTTGGGTAGGCGTGAGGTGCCTATTTTATTGCCGTTTTGATACAGATTGAAATTCTTGCTGTGCTCGATCAAAGTGTATTGATATTCTGGACGCAGAGATAATCCCCACCTACCGTTCAGGTCATAAAAAAATTCCAGCGCGCTGTACCAAGACACCAGCGGCCCCGGACGCAGATCATTTGGGTCAAAAGCACCATCGTGTTCAACATGCAAGTTTGAGTTGATACTTCCGGACCCTTCATTGATCCACTTCAAATGCATTTTTTTTGATTGCCAAAAGTATATTTCGAACCCTAAAAATAATTTGGTTGCGGTTAGCTCTTCGTAAGTTCCTCGAATTTGGCCACCGTTGCTCAGGGTGAGCGCTAAAATATTGCGTTCTCTGTAGGAACGACTCGCCCCCAAATAAGATGCTAAGTATTTCGTCTGGCGGCCAATGATTCCGCCAAATTCACTGATGTAATATTCGGTTTTCGTACCGTAGCGGGTTAGACCTTGAGTGTAACCATCATAGTCGAGGGTATTGCTGCCTTGAGCAACGCTGACTTTGACAAAAACATCATTGGCAAAACGTTTGTATAGGTCGGCTTGGTAGCTAACCATCAAACCCGTTTCCTCGTTGATTGCCCGACCGTCCTCGCTCTCGACAAAAAGAGAATCGTTTAGCGCTACTCCCACGTGGAGATACTGACGGTAACTGTCAGCGACTGCACAGGGGGTTAATGCACACAGTTCAAATAATAAAAAACCAAAAAGGCCCGCACTGCGGGCCTTTGCATTTTTCCAAAAAATTGCCAAGCAATTTACCTCTTCGGAAACATCATTACAGGGATGGCGCTACAGTGGGATCCAAAACTAGTTCGTCCCAACTCGCGTAATCAGTGTATTCAATGGAACCATTGTTGCCTTCATCCAACTCGATTTTTACCATGTTATTTGGCATAGCGGTGATGTACATTAATGAGTTTTTACCAAACACCATCAACTTACCGGAACTGGGATAGGCATTGCCTGTGCCACTCAAAGGAGTGATGGTTTGATATTCAACAAAATCATCGCCCATAAAACTGGCTGAAAACTTGCTGGTGATTTCGTAAGAATACGCTTGAGTCTCGTTATTGACTTGTTTTTCTAAAGCGTAGCTCAGCAACTGGTAATCGATATCATTGGCGAGCATGGTGTCGTCGGTGATGACCTCGGTTTTAACATTAACCCCATCAATGCTTTCTACATGATAATTGTAGTTTCCTGTGATGGTGACCGGGTCCAGATTCGGTTGCTCAAGGTAAACATCATGCACGGCCATGTCGGCGGAAAAGGTATAGCGCACACTGTTAAGCAGTTCTGTCAAATTCAGATTCAAGAATACGTCGAGATCGCCGTTCAAACGATTTCCCGCTTGCGCACACTGATCAAAATGCGTTGCTACGTTGATGGCAAGTGCATTTTCAAAATTGAACGGGAGCTGATCGTCATCTTGATCACTGGCTTTACCTTCCAGAGATACATAACCGCCCTCACCGCAGGGAATAGGATCGATCGAAATTGTGATGCCCGTAGAGGTGTTTAACAGAGACGTGTTGTCTCGGGTAACATTTGCAGAATAATCCAACACTGACGCTGTTGAGTCGGTAAACAACAGAGCTTTCAAGGTCAAGCTTGCTGAGCTGTATAAATTGCTATCAACAATATCGATCGGCTCGAGATTGAGTTCATCAATTTTTATGGTTTCTTTTTTCGGTTGATCAGTTGCAACAAATTGATTACTGCTGGATCGAGAAGTGCCGTTACTGCAAGCTAGCATGCAGGTCGAGGCAACCGCTACAGAAAGCGCTTTTAACGCGGTCGCGAAATTATGCATTTGATAAATCCCCCTGAATCTTCACTGTTATTGGACCTTGCGATTTCAAGCCCTTATTTGTGACTAATTCGATCTTAGTTTTCTAATACGTAAGTATTAGGGTTAAGTGCGCAAAAAGTCCTTCACACCAGTATAGGTGTTATCTATTAATAACTAAGTATGAATAAATTCTTAGTACTATCGCTGGTTATTTCAGTCTGTGATATTAGGGTTTGCCCCACCCAACCTCACATTTTGGCCATTAAAGGCTCTTATTAAGCGAACTCTGAATTATCTTGCTCGCTCTTATTCGTTGTAACCGGCCTTTCGATCCCTATCAACAATTGGCCTTTCTATGGAGTATAGAAGGGGTATCTGCTTAAAAACGGTAGAAAATCAAAAAACTCTACGTCATTGGCGCGTAAATCAACGTAAGTCGAAGGAATTAGTAAAAAGTGTGACGTTGATTAAAGTTCATTTTTACCTTTATGTTCCCTAAGACTAAAGTTTAAAAATACTTTAAGGGGGCTAGCTGTTTAGTTAGTGGATTTGGTATTAGTACTAAAAATTGATCAAATAATATGATGTTTTATGTTGTTCGTAGCGGTTGTTCTAACCACCTTTAATACCGCTTAATCCTTTAAACCCGCCCTTGTGCGTCATTCGGATCTCTTGCAAGTATTCCATGCAGCAGATTTTATTTTGCAATTCAGCT
>JBNKFP010000175.1:0-6432 GCA_050289365.1 Cellvibrionaceae bacterium
AAAAGCCCCATAAAGGGGCTTTTTTGTTGCTAACGATCCGTGTTTGGCCGTTTTATCCCGATGTTTTGATCGCCTGAACTTCTTCCTTGCTGGTACTACCACTATCGCCGGCCAATGCCGCCAACAGCTTTTTCTCAAGTACTTCAACGTCTACGGGTTTAACGATATAGTCGTTAACGCCATGCATAATGGCTTCTCGTATGCGGGCGGACTCAGAGTTTGCGGTAACCATCACGAAATGGGTGTCTCGCAATTTGGCCAAAGACTTTACCGCTTTTCTCACTTCCAGGCCGTTCATTTCGGGCATGTCCCAGTCGCAGAGCACAATGTCATAGGGGGGGGAGCAATTCTGCAGGGCATAAACGGCAGCGCGACCATCTTCGACAACATCCGCTTTTTTGATGCCCATATCTTCTAGAACTCCGCGTAACAGTTCTGCAGAATCGTGATTGTCTTCGGCAATTAAAACGTAGGCATCCGCGACATCGATTGCTGGTCGTTTTATGATTTTCTTTGGTGCGGCGGGTGGAGTTGCTGTAGGTCTGTTCGGTTTGGCCTGTGCCGACGAGCTCTTCGCCAACTTTTGAATACTGCTGTCCAGCACTTTGAGCGTGTTTAGGTGTTCTGTGCGGGTATCTTCTTCAAGCTGGCTGTCTTCAAGGCTTTTTAATAACCACGCGCGCCTCTTGGTTAGGGTGGATAAGACCACCTTGAGTTCTCTGGGGTCTAACATAGTCCTGACTCGCTCAATAGGGGGCATTGAGAAGATGAAGCGCCGGTTTTAGTTGCGCATCTGCTCGCCTTCACCCTGTTTTTCTAGGCTACTGAAGTTTGATTCCATATAAGCATAGTAGTCTTCTGAGAGTGAGCGAGCGCAATCTCTGCGTTCTGTTGATTTTCTGCGCTTGCGGTGGAATAGATCCACTTGAAGGTTTTTACAGGGGTCTCGATCCGTTCGACGATCATCCCCTTTGCGACGATTAACAAAGACAAAATTCTGACTCATATTGCAAGCTCCTAACGGCTTAAACGGCGTGCTCCCCGCCCCCGCGAAAGAATTCAACACGTCATCGTTCTCCGCTAAGCCTAGTCATTTATAACGAATTTGCCACTTTGATGCGTAAATATTGTGTGCATGGTTCACATATTCTAGTATTTTGTTTCGAATATTCCCAATGGCACACCGGAAAAACCTCGATTTTCTTGGGGGCTACTTAGGGATTGGCATAGGTTAAGGCCCTGAAAAGGGTTAAAATACTCCAGTAGCAACCCGTGACGAAGTCGGGATAGTAGGCTGGGTAAGATTGAATGAAATCCTTTTGAGGTAGCCATTATGAGTATAGAGTCAGAGATTCGAGATCAAATCACTGCTGAGTTTGTGCCGGTGTTTATGGAATTGGTCAACGAAAGCCATGGTCACAATGTTCCCGCCGGCTCAGAGTCCCATTTCAAATTGGTGTTGGTGACGGAAAAGTTTGCTCATATGTCCAAAGTGAAGCGGCATCAAGCGGTTTACGCCGCCGTCAATCACGCCTTGCAAAACGGTGTCCATGCACTGGCCTTACACACCTATACCCCAGACGAGTGGGCGGCTCGCAACGATGCTCCACAATCGCCCGCTTGCATGGGTGGCAGTAACAAATCGACATAATCTGTTTCTCTAGGTGTTAAAGCGCGCCGTTGAACTCCAATTGGCGCCAAGCCTCATAAACAATGACTGAAGCCGCATTGGATAAATTCATGCTGCGGCTGTTGGGTCTCATGGGTATTCGCAAAATGCGATCTGCTGCTAAAGAATTCAGAATACTCGCCGGCAATCCGCGCGTCTCTGGACCGAATACCAAATAATCCCCTTCTTGAAATTGCGCTTGGCTGTGCCATGCACTGCCCTTGGTGCTGATGGCAAATAATCGTTCCGGTTCCTCTGTCTGCAGAAAAGTCGACCAGTCACTGTGGGTTTTGGTGTTTTGCCACTCGCCATAGTCGAGCCCAGCTCTTCTGAGACGCTTGTCGTCTAACACAAATCCTAGGGGTTCAATTAAATGTAATTCGCAACCGGTATTGGCACATAAACGAATAATGTTGCCGGTATTGGGTGGAATTTCCGGTTCAAAAAGTACGATCTTTAACATAGACGAAAGCAAAAACGAAATCCAAAGGGCGATCATTCTAACCCGTATTCATAACAAAAGCCTGTCTAAACCACTACTGAGGAGATCTCTTGGATGACAGATGAACCTGTTATGAATCTCAACGACTGATCGGCGTTGCCGAACAACCATTTGAAACGAGACTTCAATCCCCAAATGCTAACCGGCGAACTGAATATCAGCGTCTATACTGAGATGGATAGTGGTGATTTTTAAAACAAATTTGTATAAGTCGTTGGCGCAAAAAAAGATCGTTTAACTGAGAGTCTCCGGTAATGACCGGGTTTGCGCTCAAGAGAAAACTCGTTGAGATTCCCGGTTAAGTTATATATGCGCGTACTTCAAAGTCTGATGCAGCGAACGTCCTCTACACAGCCCACCGTTGGTTTGGAGTTGCAGAAGGGCGGGCTGGCGATGGTTGCTCAGAGGATGGACAAAGGTATTCCTAAGATAGTGGCCTGTGATTTTGCGGTATCAGAAGATACCGCAGAATTGGCGGCTACCCTCAAAGAATGGGTGGCCAAAAACAAACTCGGTAAGTGTGGTTGTAATTTGGTCTTGGCCAGTGATGCCTATCAGATATTGTTGGTTGAACCTCCAGACGTTCCCGATGAAGAATTGCGGGGTGCCATTCGCTGGCGCCTAAAAGATCTGATCACAATTGCACCAGAGGCCGCAGCCATCGATGTATTTCCATTGCCGGAAGATGGTACCAAGGCTAAGAAAAGGATGGTCTATGTTGTGGCAACGGAGTCAGCTCGAATCAAAAAGTTGATTGAGTGGGTTAATAAATCGAGTTTGAATTTGAATGCCATTGATATCGGTGAGCTGGCTCTGCGCAACGTGGCTTCGCGTTTGGTCTGTGATGAGGGCTCGCAAAGGGCAATAGCCGTTGCACGGTTGCGACAGGGCATGGGTAGTGTCTATATCTATAAGCAGAACAATATGTATTTGGCGCGCTCTTTTAATTTGGATTACAACGCGGGCTTGCTTGATGACCTCCCGCAAGAGGCTTTGGCGTTAGAGTTACAGCGGTCTTTGGACTATTTTGAGAGGCAAATGGGGCAGGCACCACCATCAGTGATCTATATGTGCGGCGATCATATTGGCGAAGACAAAATCGGCCCGACACTGAGAGCGAGCCTAGCGATACAAGTACAAATTCTCGATCCGGCGGCGGTCATTTGGGTGGATGAAGGGAGCGATGGGCTGGAACTGCAGGCCTGTATTGGTGCTCTGGGTGCCGCTTTGCGCCAAGAGAGAGTTTAACCCATGCAGCAGATTAATCTTTACCTACCAGAGTTCCGGCCGAAGCGAGATTGGCTTAGCTTGGAGAACAGTTTAGCCATGTTGCTCGTCTATTTAATTTTGATGGCGTTTTACCATTTAAGTGTGACGGGAGCACATCATCGACTTGAGCAAAATGTGGCGACCCTGGAAGAGAAAGTGAAAACCTTGGCGGCACAGTCGGCGGCGTTAAAAAAGAAACCGTCGGCCGCTGAGCGCGCGCTATTGGAAAATCAGGTCAACAATTTGCGCAAGTCTTTAAAAAACCGTCAGGCGCTTGCGAAAGTCATTGGCGGTCAGTCGCTGGGCAATCGCGAAGGCTTTTCAAGGCATTTGCAGGCGTTAAGCAGCAATATGGTCAAAGGGGTTGCCTTGCAGGGTTTTGAATTTGAACAGGGGGGCGTGACTGCAGCATTACGCGGCGTTGCGGCTAAACCTGAGTTTGTTCCGTTGTATGTCAGTCAGTTGCAAAAAGCTCCGGTGTTTACGAATACTCGATTTGGTACTTTGACCATCACGGAAGAGAAGGGGGTAAATCGTTTCTATTTGTCGGGTAATCAAGATAATCCGTTGTTTGCGTTAGAAAAGGTATCCCAGGATAAGAAAAGTAGATGAAAGCAAAATGGCAACAGCTTAAGCAGAAATACGAACAGTTTGAAACGCGAGAGAGATTGTTGATTCTCGGTGCTTTTATCGCCTTAGTGTTTTTACTGTGGGATTTTATTTTAGTTCAACCGGTTAAAACGGCAGACAAAATATTGTTAGCAAAAGAGCGCAATGCCAAGCAATCCATCACCACTACGCAAGCGGAAGTGACCGTGTTATCTGGCGTTGCGAAGAGAGACCCCAGTGTCGTACTGAAAAATGAGATCGCTTTGCTGCAAAGCGAATTACAGCAGATGGATGCAGAACTGACAGCACTTTCAGCGGGATTAATTCCTGCACAGCAACTTCCGTCGATGTTGCATGACGTATTGAAAAGCAATAAGAAGTTAAAGTTGATGGAGCTGCGCACCATTCCGTCGGAGAGAGTGATTTTATCCGCCCTAGAGGAAGAGGAGCAAAATGATTCTCAGCTGCAAAGCGCAAGTAATGATGCGCCAGAGCAGATTTCCGCCGCTGAACTTATTTTGTATAGACACGGTGTCTCCCTGTCTTTTGCTGGGAGTTATATCGACAGTTCGGAGTATTTACAGGCCCTGGAAAAAGGCCAGTGGAAATTTTATTGGGACCGATTTTCTTATGAAGTCAAGAGTCATCCGATCGCTGAAGTGGCACTTACGGTTTACACTCTGTCCACTGAAAAGGGAGTGTTTGATGGTCAAAAATAGTCTCGGTTTGTCAGTCGTGTTATCTACCGGCTTGTTGCTTCTGAGTGTGAGTTTAAGTGAAGCATTTGCAGCCGAATTGATTGATCCTACAGTTCCTTTAGGTGGAGTAAGTGCCGCTCCGGCCGAGGCAAAACAATCTTGGCAACTGCAGGCAGTATTGCGCTATGAAAACTACTGGGTTGCGGTTATCAACGGCAAACGAGTTCGTGAAGGTGACATGATTAACGGTGGTCTTGTTGCCGCGATTGCTCGCAATCGAGTTCGGCTGAAACAGGGCGATAAATGGGTCAACTTAACGATGCGCACAGCGCTGCTGACACCGTCCAATGGTAGGAACTAATGATATGTTGAGTCGTATGAACTTATTTATGTTGCGCAGTTTCTGGTTGACAGGATGCGTACTGCTTTCGTGCGCTCAACAACCGGAAAAGAGCACCATATATGAAGATACTTTGGAAGAAGCGATTGCCGATCAATCTCAACCGGCAAAAATCCCAGGGTTTATTGACGATACATTGCTGTCCAACAATTTAACCAGTTTGGATTCGCCGCAAAGCATCGAGCGACGTTTTGATATATCGGTAAACAATATTCCAGCGAAATCTTTTTTTCTAAGTTTAATGTCTGGAGCAGACGTTAACGTTGTCACGCATCCTGAAGTCAGTGGCCGCATTTCGCTGGAGTTGCAGCACGTTACGGTGCAAGAAGTTCTGAATGTGGTCCGCGAAGTTTATGGGTATGAGTATCGCCAGCAGAATTCCATCTACACTATCTATCCTCGAAAAATTCGCACTGAAATATTCCCGATCAATTATATCGATATTAAAAGGGTCGGTATGACCGATACCAGTGTATCCATAGGTGAAATTCAATCTGGAGGCTCGCAAAAGGGGGGCGGCGGTGCCGGCGGATCAAACAATGAGTCGCAATCCGCCAATATTCTCAATATGGCCAACGACTCGGAAAAAGGCGGTTCAAGTAAAGGCATTGGTCCGGGATCGCGAGTGCAGACATTAAATAAAACCGATTTTTGGTCGTCCTTAGAGAAAGTTGTAACCACTATGGTCAATGCGCCTGAGGATGGACGTTCGGTTATTGTTAACCCTCAGGCTGGATTGGTAGTGGTCTCGGCCATGCCCAATGAGATTCATGCGGTACGAGAGTTTTTGGAAAAGTCGGAGTTGAGTGTCAAACGCCAAGTGGTGTTGGAAGCACAAATTGTAGAGGTGTCTCTGAACTCGGGATTTGAAGCCGGAATCAACTGGAACGCCATTCAAGGTGAGCTGCATTATTCCAATAATGTGACTCAAAATGTTGGGGCTTCAATTTCAGAAGCGATCAGTGATGGCCCCGAGTTGTTCGCGTCTATATTTAAAATATTGGATATACGCGATCTCTTATCTCTCTTGGAAACACAGGGTTCCGTGCAAGTCTTGTCCAGTCCTCGCGTCAGTACTGTCAATAATCAAAAGGCGGTGATTCGGGTTGGTTCCGATGAATTTTTTGTGACCGGCGTACGTAATAACACCACTTCCAATGCGGCTTCAACGACGTCGTCTCCAGAGTTGGAGTTATCGTCTTTTTTCAGTGGTATTTCCCTGGATGTGACGCCGCAAATTTCCGAAACCGGTGATGTTATTTTACATATCCACCCTATTGTCAGT
>JBNKFP010000176.1:0-6409 GCA_050289365.1 Cellvibrionaceae bacterium
GGTGGCGAGGGAGGCTTGTCTGGTGCTGGAGCGGCCTGCTGATGCTGCTGATTGCCCTAAGCACGCCTTGCTCCGCCACTGAGCCCAGCAGCCTCGGCCCTCCTCTCGCCGAGCAAGGCCAATACCCAGAGCGCTATAGCGGCGCTGAAATCCTGACGAAAATCGCTTATTTAGAACTGGATGAAAATGGATTTTGGCTGCGCCGCCATTACTGCTCAGTCCGCATCCTTGATCAGGCAGCGGCAAGGGATTATGGCCGCATTAGCATTGCCTTTAATCACTACTACTCATCCACTTCACTGGAGTTCGCCCGAGTGCGCAACAGCGATGGGGAAGTCAAATCCGTATCCAAAGATGCCATTCAAGTTAGGGTTCTGGGCGGAGGACAAGACTTTTACGAGGACCGCAGTGAAATTGTGTTTTCTCTGCCCGACGTGGCCCCAGGCACCATCATTGAATTCCAGTATGTGAACAAAACCATAAAAAAAGCGATCGATACCGTCAGCAGTAGCCGAACACTCGCCCACTGGTTTCAAGAACGGGTCGGCGGTGATGGCTGGCGCGCGGACGGCGTACACCAGTTTCATTATGAGATCCGCCTGCCCAAATCGAGCAAACCTTTCTTCACCGTCAACAGTCAACCCAAGCAGGCGCCGCGAAAGTCATCACAGGCAAACCGAAACCGCTACACATTCAACTGGCAAAACTTATCGGCGCTGGTCATTGAGGACAATATGGTGCCGCTGAACGAATTTGCACCAGGCATAGACATGTCCACCAGCCAGAACTGGGCACTGGTCGATGAATGGACCTGGGCCAAGGTCGCAGACAAACTCCAGCCAAGCGCACCACTGCGCCAAGCACTGGATAAACTGCAGCTCCCTGCCGATGCCACCCGTGACGATAAAGCGCGCGCAGTCTATGGATTTTTACAAGACAACATTCGCTATGTGTTTGCTCACTTGGGACGAGGTGGCTACGACCCCCATCGCCCAGAAGAAACCCTGGCACAAGGCTATGGCGACTGCAAAGATCAAGCTGTATTGGCCGTGGCATTGTTGCGTGCACTCGGCGTTGAGGCCTACCCCACCCTCATTGAGACACCCCATTCGGGCAAATCCAATACCACCAATGTCGCCTTGATTTTCGACCATATGATTGTTTGGCTTGCGGGCGATACTCACAACAAACCACTTTGGCTCGATACCACTCCGGATCGCGCGTTGTTTCCAGGTGTATCCAATCAATTGAAAGGGCAGACCGCACTCATCGTCGATGGCAGAGGCGGAAACCTAACCCAGGTGGACGCAGCCGTATTTAACGATAATCGGGTCGATCTCCATTTGAACTACCGCACTCAAAAAACGGGCGCCACAGAAGTCAAAGCGGTGTACAAAGCTTCCGGCCTATTTGAGCAAAGTCTGCGCAGTTGGTGGAAGCACGATGCCAACCGCGATACCAGTGTCCGTCAATTTCTCGCCAATATTATTGAGGACAAAGGACTGTACGACCTCTCTTATCAAGTGCTAAATACGGAAGATTTGTTTAAACCTGCCCTGATCGAAGCCACCTTTGCTTTCCACTCAGCCGACCCAACTGACCCGACACCAACCTACGGGGCGTCGTTCTTGCAACTGTATCGCATGGTCGGGGGCCTGGGCTCTATGCAAACGCCGGAAAGCCGTAAAACCACCTATGTCGATACGCTAGCGACCACGCTCGCCATGAACATCACCTTCAGAGGGCTAGCGTCCAAAATACCCACCCTGCTGGAATCCGGTTATCCGCTCAAATCCAATTTTTTCCAATTTCAGCAGAAAGGCAAAATGATCGGTGACGACTACCACGTGGCCATGAACTTTCAAAAGCCAGAATTAAAGCTCAGCCCCGCCCAATATAAACATTATCATCGCGATCTTGTGCACCTCAGTGACACCGGCAGTTGGGTGGTACGGTTGATGACGGCTCCGGCTACCGAACAGCAAAATCAACTGGATTCCGTTGCTGCAAAACACTCTCAAGACAGCATCCAATATCAATTGGCCCTGGTGCGTCATTTGCTGGACCAAGGCCAATTTAACGAAGCCCTCGCCCCTGCAACAAAAGCCGTAGAGCGAGCACCCAATAATGGCGAGGCCTGGTATCTATTGGGAACAGCGCAAGGTTTAAATAGCCTACTTCAGGAATCACAAGCGTCATTTATTCGAGCAGAAAAACTAGGTTATATACCTTAGGGGGGTGAGTATGCATAAAATCATTACAGCCCTCACGGTAACGGTGTTTTGTGGCTGCACAACGGTACTCACTGAGCAAACGAAAACCGACACCCCACCCAAAAAGCCGCCTGAAGAATTAGCCCATCAGTTTTATGAAATGTTTCGTCGCGATGGGAAAACCGAAGATTTGGTCATAGCCAACACCCTAGCCCAAATGGCCTACCAACGGGCTCCTGACGACGTCAACCTGCAAGAAATCTTGTATAAAACACAGTATGTTCGCACGGCATTAACACCGCATTCGGACTTGAGCAAACTCAATACACTCTATCAATCACTCAACCCGATTCTCGCCTCCCACCTGGCACCACCCAGCAAAATTTCTTACAGCAAAGCGGTTCAAGATGAAAAACCGGCACAGGATATCATCCAGCTGATACAGCAGGCCATTTTCGATCAACCCTATTTTTCAGACAGCTGGTACCGCTTGGCACAACTCTACGTTGACCAAGACCAAGCTTGGCAAGCACTCTACCCCTCGCTAAAAGCCGTACAATTGGACCCGGAAATCGCCGACTATCAATTCCAGGCAGGCTCCATCATCGAAAGCCTTGCCTCCAGCCGAGACTGCTGGGTGGAACACAAGTCCTATTTACCCAAAGCCCTACCGTATTTTGTGAAGGCTGCCAGCTTGGCAGAGCATGAGGTTTTTTTCGATAATCTGGCGCTGCTTTACTTACGCCTCGGTTTAGCCCCCATTGCCTATCAGCAAGCACACAAAGCTTGGGATCTTAAACCCAATGGCTGGAATGGAACCCACCTAGCGCAAGCTGCATTTTTAATGAACAAAAGCGAAGAGGCTAAAAAAATCGCCACTCTCGTTGCCTCTCAACACAAACAAATTGAAGGCTATTTTTTATTGGCAGTACTCGCTATTGAAGACCAAAACTGGCGCCTGGCCAACCTCCTTCTCGGCACTTTTCTTGAGCATTTAAAGAAATTGGATCCCGGCACAGAAACGACCGAAGTGTACATCCCTTACGTCATCAGTTGGTTGGATGCATTGGACTCTCAAACACAATCAGAAGCGGTCTTACCCCAGGTATCCGCACCCAGCCCGTGGACTCAAAGTTTAGTGGAAGCTGTAGAGAAAAACGTCAAACACCACACTCAAAGCCATTTAGCGGAACAGGCCAATAATTCTTGTCAACACACCGAGGCACTCTTCATTGATGCCATGATTGCCTGGCGCCGGGGCGACAATGTACAAGCGCAACAATGGTTAACGGAAATAGCCCAACAGGGTACACCGCTCTACGACGAAACCTTGCTGGCAAAGGCGATGTTACGCAGCGGTCTATTTCCGGCGGCCCGCCAATAAAAAAGCCACCTCAAGAGAGGTGGCTTTTCGAAAAGCGAAATTATTGAATGCTATTTACCGGTTGGCTCCAATTCCAACTCAACTCTTCGATTCATTTCACGACCTGCGGCAGTGCTGTTTGAGGCGATAGGATAACGGTAAGAATAGCCTATGGCGTTGATGCGTCCTGATGCCACTTTGCGCCCCATTAAATACCCTCTTACGCTCTCCGCACGCTGCTCGCTCAGACGCTGATTGAGGTCGGCACTACCGGTATTATCCGTATGTCCAGACACTTTGATTCGAGTGTCTTTGAATTCAGCTAATATTTCAGCAACTGAATTTAATACACCATAAAAATCGGATCGAATATCACTTTTACCCGTGGCAAAAGTAATGTTTCCAGGCATGATCAACTGGATATTGTCGCCATTACGCTTCACTTGAACCCCGGTACCTTGCAAGCGTTCGCGTAACGCCTTCTCTTGGCGATCCATGTAGTAACCTACACCGCCACCCACAGCAGCGCCGGCGGCGGCGCCGGTGAGAATTCCCTTATCTCGATCTTTTTTACTGGAAGTCGCAGCCCCTAAAACAGCACCCGCAATAGCTCCGGTGAGGGCACCTTTGGTGGCGTTACTGGTTTTTTGCTCACCGGTATAGGGGTCGGTCGTGGCACATGCCGTAACAAATGCAACCAGAGCAAACATCATTAAAAAACGCATTCTTCCATCTCCTCAAAAGTAAAAATAAATTAGTTTGATCACGTCAAGCAATAGCGCACAGTATGACAAATTCGGCTGAACAGAAACTGAAGCCATACAACTTTATTGCACCACTAAGTCGTAAGTCGGATCAGTGCCCCATTATACGCAGTCGCACGCGGCTACGATTCATTTACCTACTTGCGGTGTGACCCGTTGATCTATTTAATGTGTGCATCATTGCATTTAGGCGCAGGAATACTTGCGCACCTGTACAACTCCAAATCAACACCTCAGGCTCATCATGAATTTAACCCGTCACCACATTCTCTTTCTTATGATATTCGCCGCAGCCATGGGTACTGGCGGCTGCAGTCAATATGCGTTCACCATTAACGATCAAGAAATTTACGCCCCACCGCCGCTTTTTAGTGACTATAAGATTACCGACCCCAATCTACGAGAATGCGTTAAACAAACCATTTTGGATAACAATATCACCTCAGCCGATCAACTGACTCAACTGGGCTGCAGTTCTGCCGGCATTGAAACGATAGAGGGGTTAAATCAATTTACGAAATTAAGCCTTGTTGATTTACGCAATAACCCGATAGAAGACCTCAGTCCACTACTGCTCTGCGATGATTTGGAGAAAGTCTTACTGAAGCCGAACAGTGTGGCAGATTGCGCCACAGTTTCCGCGCTCCGCAAAAAAGGTGTTGAGATAGACAACATAAGGTGCCGCTAGCGGGCGACAAACATAAGCCCAACTAAATTGCGATTACAGTGCATGACTTTCATCGGTACAGGCTCCGCATTAACAGGCCCCACCATTTTGCGAAACATGACATCAACCAAGGTGCCAACCGGTGGTGGTGGATGGTTTTCAATGGAAACCTGTGCTCCCCCATCTGATATATCTTTGGTAAACCCAACGATAGTACCGAATGATGGATGAGAAATTTCCACACGTATAGCGGTTGTGGTCCGCTCATAGCGCCGACGTTCTTCCACTCGAAGCTCCTGTTTTTATCTCTTACACAAGTTATAGCACTAACCAGAAATCCTGCCATGGGTTCCAGTGGATTAGCGCCACTTTTGCTGCCCTCAACACAGGAACAGTTACCGCCACATCCGTAGACTGTGGATGATTAGGCCATTTAAAGTTATTCAGACAAATAACTACAAATAATCAACACACTTACCAACAGACTTATACACAGACCTATTCAACTCACAAAATCTGTGCATATTTCTGTGGATTAACTTTTGGTAAACCTCTCTAGGCGCACTCACAACGGGCTTCCAGCGTCCTGATCGCTTTTCGAACAAAAAATATTTATTATAATAATCAATAACTTAAATATTCTGTCATGTAAATTGTTATTGATCGCCAGATAACCAAAACTCAATATGACAGAACTGAAACAATGTGGAAAAAAGCGAAAGTCAAGTTTAAAAACTGGTTTTTTCGGATAAAAAAGCGTTGCTTTTAGTGAGGAAAGGAAAGACCAAATAGTCAGTTCAGCTGTAACCAATCAAAACCTTGCTCTTGGCAGGCAAAATAAATGGATCCAAGTGGTTTTTGAATCGCGGCAAGGGCCCGTTTCGCCAGAGCAACCGTATTATTTTTCTCGCTGATGTGACCGACCACCAAGTGCTGCAATTTTGAAGTATCGATCGAGTCAAGTAACTCAACGGTTTGCTCATTACTCAGATGCCCCCAAGGGCCCGCTACTCGTTCTTTTAAACTGGGGGGATAAGGTCCGTTTGCCAGCATTTGACGGTCGTGATTGGCTTCAACCAACAAGGCATCGCAGGTTTGATAAGCCCGCAACACATGCTGAGTAACGCTGCCCAAGTCCGTCAATACGCCCAAACAGCGCTCGCCAGCGGTAAATAAAAATTGTGCAGGCTCACGCGCGTCGTGGGGCACAGCGACCGGTCGCACCAGCACATCAGCTACGTGAAAGTGCCCGTAGGCGGAAATCAAATTTAAGTTAGGGATACTGCCATAGTCGCGGCTATGATAGGTGCCCGGCGTCATATACACCGGAGTCTGATACTTGCGCGCCAGCAGCGGCACGCCTTTTACATGATCACTGTGCTCGTGAGTGACGATGATGGCC
>JBNKFP010000177.1:0-6360 GCA_050289365.1 Cellvibrionaceae bacterium
AGACTTCGTAGCCATCCATTTCGGGCATCATAATATCCAGCAGAATGACATCGGGCAGATATTTTTGGACGGCGATCAGGGCGTGAGCGCCGTTTGGGGCGGGCCGAACTTTGTACCCTTGTTCGGTTAACATGGCGGCCAGAAGGCGCAGGTTGTTCGGGATGTCGTCAACTATCAGAATATTTACTGGTGACGCAGGCATGACCTGGCACTCCAATTTGCAGTCAAGTATTCGATGCGGCTAAAAAAACATCGCCGAGGGAGATATTTTTCAGTGTAGACCATTTCATTTGGTATGCTGGCGCGGCAACTGTGCTGAGCTCGCATTTTATAGGGTCCCGTAGTGGCAGGTTGTTGAAGTCAATGAAGCAGATTGATGTTTCGGCTAAATGGAGCCTGGATGGATGAAGTACCTTAAATTTTTATTTGTAATCGCTATATTAAGCGTAATTTCCTATATCGCTGTGTCGGGGGTATGGTCGTGGAAGGCGACTTTTGATTTGGCGCATGATGCGCTGGAAAGCCCCTATGAGCCTCTGTCCGTTGGGCAAATTAACAGTTTGATCAAGATAGAAGATGAACATTTTTTTAGTCATCAAGGCGTCGATTTTAGCTCTGGTCCGGGGCGTACAACCATTACTATGGCTGTTGCCGATATGGTTTATTTTGAAGGTCCAGAATTAAACCATTGGATGGGGAAAGGGCAATCTTTTTTCAAAAAAATGAGGTCGTGTTGTGCACGGTTTGATATATCGGACTACATCCGCGGTTTGGTGTTGAATTGGCGTTTAACCAAGGACGAGCAATTGCGAATTTTTACCTCGAATGTGTACATGGGACAGTTTGAGGGCAAGCCGGTATTCGGATTTCCCAGTGCCGCATTGGTGTATTTCAAAACTCGGTTAGAGCAGCTCAATGATGAGCAATGGCTCTCCCTCGTAGCAATGGTCAAAGACCCAATGAAATACCATCCGCAACATGGGGCGGGGGCTTTGCAGCAAAGGCTGGTTGGTCTTCAGCAACGTCTTGATGGGCTGTGCAAACCTTTGAGCCAAAATGATGACGAAATGACGCCATGCTATGAAGAATTGGAGCTGAGCAACCAGGAGGAATTTGAGCCGTTTCAGTAAAGGATTGCTCTGTAAATTGGTGCGTATTGTCCTATGTTTATGCGTTTGTACGTAACTGAGATTGTTTTTACACAATTGAATAATAAGGAAGTCAACGGGCTATTTGGGGGTGGGAATACCTCGATTATTGAGAACCATTAGGCACTAAAGTGATGGCTACTGAGTTACGCTAACCCTGATGTCGCAAAGGCAGACTGCCTAGCGTTTAATAATAAATTGATTCGATCTATAACGGTGTGGCGGATACACAGAGCCGTTGAGGGTAGTCAAATATACTAACTCGGGAGAAGCGTGGGATGTCCACTCAAAAAACACTGTGTCATTTTATTGGGTTTACGGGATCGTCGCTATTAACTGCGGTATTGCTCAGTGGCTGCGGAACGTCAAAAACGGAGCCCTCCAGTAGTTCGCTTGCGAGCTCTTCTGTTGTAACCACATCCTCATCCACGAGCGGTCAATCTTCGTCTGTGGTCTTGCCAACGGGCCCAGGAGTGCAAACCCGGCCACCCAACGCCACAGGGCAAACGCCCATGTTTAAGGAGCAGACCCGCGCTCCGGCAATGACCTCGGAAGAGCCCTACCAGGTTGAGGAAGTCGCCACTGGCTTGCAGACTCCTTGGGGTATTCAATTTATGCCTGATGGTCGAGCTTTGCTGACTGAGAGGGAGGGTAACTTACGTATCATCGACGCTAGTGGCGTCTTTTCTGACCCCATTGCGGGTGTGCCGGCAGTAAAAGTAGGTTTCCAGGCGGGTTTGCTGGATGTCACCATCGCCCCCGATTTTGCCAGTTCGCGTATGGTTTACCTCAGTTATTCTGAAAATCGTCCCAACAATAAAAACTGTACAACTGTGGGGCGCGGTCGGTTATCGAACGATGAACGTACGCTAGAAAACTTCCAAGTCATTTTTAGGCAAAATCTGGAGTGGGCATCAGACCTGCATTTTGGTTCGAGATTGGTTTGGTCCTCAGACAACTTGCTTTATATCACTATGGGAGAGCGCTCGTTGCCAGAGACACGGTATTACGCGCAAGATCTTGACGTTACTCTGGGTAAGGTGTTGCGTGTCAATGGGGATGGTTCGGCCGCCGCAGGCAATCCTTTTTTTGGGGGCACAGAGCAGGCGAAAATCTGGTCTTACGGTCACCGTAATATACAGGCTGCGGCTATCCATCCCGAAACGGGAAAGCTGTGGACCATTGAACACGGTCCTAAAGGTGGAGACGAACTCAACCAACCCGAGGCCGGTAAAAACTATGGCTGGCCGGAAATCACCTATGGAGAAGATTATAGTGGACTGCCAATTGGTGATGGCGTCACACAGCGAGTTGGTATGGAACAGCCGGTTTATTACTGGGATCCTGTCATCGCGCCAAGTGGTATGATTTTTTACTCTGGTAATATGTTTCCCAGCTGGCGCAACAACATTTTTGTCGGCTCGCTCACCCCCGGTGGTTTGGTGCGCTTGATGTTGTATCAAGATAAAGTTGTTGGTGAAGAGGTTATTTACAATGGTCGCACCCGAGACGTAGAGCAGGCACCAGATGGCTCATTGTGGATACTCCAAGAAAGGCCGGGACGTATCAACCGTATTTTTAGATAGATTCTGGTAAACAACAGAAAACAAAAAAGAGCGCATCGGCGCTCTTTTTTTTGTCTATGACGAAAGGGCGCGATCGGCGCTTGGCTAGTAGTTACTCCCGGGCGTGTTACAATGCCCGTGTTTAATTCGGATTTATGCTTATGCTGCAAGTTCATGTCAGTGGCAATCTGGCCAAATTATTAACCCATTACGTCGCACCGGCTGTAAAAGTGGATGCTACCGCTTTGCAGTGGTACGGCCATTGTGTTGATGTAAAAGGTCAAGATTGCGTCATATTGATGGAATTGCAAAGCCGATATGCCATGGTGTTTTGTGGAGATGCTCTGGTCGACTTGCGTCATTTCAGCGATACGGTGCAAGAGCGGCTGTGGCGTGAAGTGTGTGTGATCACGCAATTGGAAGAGGCGCTGCCCGACGAAGATATTGCCTTGCTGTCCGATATTGCTTTGGATATTTCCTCCGAGCAGCATTTTCAAAAAGGGACAGACCCCAGCGTCATGGCGCATATTTCTCAGGTGGCTGATCAACTGCGCTATATGGTCGAAGTGGAAGGCTACCCCATGCCAGAGTGTGGCGCCGACGCGGTCAGCTTCGGTTTGAGTGCCAATGATATGTTGCGCAAACGCAAAGGGGACAAAAACTACTTTGTTCCTTTGGAGATATTTCGCGACTTTTGGTTAGGATTGATTCAAGTGGTGAAAAGCAAAGCGAAAAATCCAAAGCCAAAAACCATTCGTTTTACCGACGAGCCTCAATCGAAGAACAATGTCATAAGTGTCGACTTTAAAAATCGCACACTCGCCCGTAAGTAACACCCTTTGATTTTATTGATAGAGTAATTGCTCTGCGATTTCATTCCGTTTTTGTTGGCCAAACAATACCTCAACCAATTTCAAACTGAATTCCATAGCGGTTCCTGGCCCTTGACTGGTCACCAAATTCCGATCCACGACTACGGCTTGACAGGCAATTTCCTTAGCTTGGCTGGTGAGTTCTTGCTGAAATGCTGGAAAACAGGTGGCTCGGTAATCTGAGATTAGCCCGTTTCTGCCTAGCACCACCGCCGGGGCTGCGCAGATTGCGGCCAACCATTGGCCGGCTTCCAGCTGTTTGGCAATGCGGTCCCGTAGCGCTTTGTGGTTGGCGAGATGACTGGCCCCTGGCATGCCGCCTGGTAGAACGATTAAGTCCCAATATTCTGCGCAGACACTCTCTACCAAGCAATCCGCTTGAATCATAACGCCGCGAGATGCCGTAATCTGGGTGGATGACATCGTCGATGCGACAGTGACCAAAGCGCCAGCTCGACGTAATACATCAATTACGGTGACGCTTTCCAGTTCTTCAGAGCCATCTGCAATGGCGACTAATACACGAAACATACATGACTCCTGCTGAGAAAAATGGATTGGAGTACGACCAGCTTATCAGTAGAGCAGTAGTGTGTGATGCCTGTTGTTGACTATGGATTATAAGTATTTAATAGTAAATAACTATATTTAAGCGGTCTGGCGATGTTTTTCCCAAGTGGCGCCTTGAGTGAGCCTCTAAAATAGGCAAACCCCACTGCGAACCTCTATTTGATATTGGCCAACGGCGTTAAGAAACGGCATAATTGCCGGCTTTTGGTGATCACAGAATAAGAGAGCGATATGGGAAGAACATACGAGAACCGCAAAGCCTCCATGGCAAAAACAGCGGGCATGAAAACCAAGCTGTATTCCAAATACGGTAAAGAAATTTATGTTTGCGCAAAAAGTGGTGGCCCTGATCCCTCTGCAAACCTTAGCTTGCGTCGCCTAATAGAAAAAGCCAAAAAAGATCAAATTCCCGGCCATGTCATCGAAAAGGCTCTGGATAAAGCGGCTGGAGCCGGTGGGGAGGATTACTCCACGGTACGCTATGAGGGTTTCGGCCCGAATAATACAATGATCATCGTCGATTGCTTGACCGACAATAATAACCGCACTTTTGGGGATGTTAGAACCTGCTTCAACAAATGCAAAGCCAAGTTAGGTGCTCAGGGCGCCGTGGGCCATATGTTTGACCATCGCGCCATTTTTGCGTTTAAACACGACGATGAAGATACCGTGTTAGAGGCCCTAATGGAAAATGACGTAGATGTGGCCGATATCGAAAACGATGAGGGCTTTATCACGGTGATCACACCTCATACAGAGTTTTTCAAAACCAAAACCGTGTTGACCGAAGTGTTGCCGGACATTACTTTGGAGATGGAAGAAATCAGCTTTGTGCCTCAGACGCACGTCACTTTAGAGGGAGAAGATAAGGACTTACTCGAAAAACTGGTCGATATGCTGAATGATTGTGATGATGTGCAAGAGGTCTATCACAATGCGGAATATTGATTCGTAAGCATCCCCAAAACGGGGCACCAACGGTATTTACAAGCGTTAGAAGGCGGTCATTTTTGCCGAATTGAAACGCTCAATAAAAGTGCACAAACAATCGTGTGGCGTTCTTCGTCACATGGTGCTTTCAAGGTAAGCCCCACTTGCTGAGAGAGCTGCTCGTATAGAACCAGCAACGGCGCCTGAATCTTTGTGATGCTAGAATATTCAGTCGCCGTTGCTGGGCAGGTCAGAAAACAATACTTACTATTCCGCATACTGTTGAGATATATTTGTGAGTGGTCATTCACACTGCCTGCCATTTGCAGTCGCTCCCGGTGATTGACTGTGAGCTGGCCAACGATGAATATCCGCGGGCGGTTGATATCAGCTAGAACGACTGGCCGACCTCTGGTCAATTACAGGGATAGTATTTTGGCACCATATGACGCATTTGGCAGGGTGAATTTAGGTGTAAATTTTGTTAGTATCCCAGGGCATCAATTGCACATTAAAGGATTATTGTCGTGATTAGGATCCCACTTCCCATTCTCCGTAAGTTTCTTATTTTTCTTCTTGTTGCCCTAACTTGTGGCTATTTGCTGTATCTGTCGAGTCACCCCTTTAATGCTCGCGATCACTGGTTGTTGCAACAGGCATTGAATGGTGACCACGAAGCACGACGTAAGTTGACGGAACGATACATCAACAAAAAATATCGCGCACAACAGAAAGTGGGTTCGTCAATGGCGGTCATAGACGCGTATGCCGAAGCCGGTGATCCCGTGGCACTGGTTGAGCTGGGCGAGCACTATTTTCAATTGGGTGAATTCAAAACCGCGAAAAGTTGGCTGCAACTCAGTGTTGCAGCCGGCAGTAACGCCGGGCAGCACTACCTTGGCCGCATTTATTATGCAGAACAAAATTTGAGCAGTGCCTGCGAAGCTTTTCAGCAAGCCGCAGATTTGGCCAATCCACTGGATCAGTACTATTTCGGAAATTTATTGTTGCGTGGACAGGGGTGCGCAAAGAATCCTGACGCCGCCGAAGCTTGGTTGGCGCGTTCAGCGGCCCAAAATCAAACCGATGCACAGTTACTCTTAGCGACGGCGTATTTTGACGGGACCCTGGGGACCAAGCGGTTTGGTGAAGCCGAACAGCTGTTACTGCCACTGACGCAACAGGGGGTGAGTCGTGCGCAGGTCTATCTTGCCGAAATCTATCGGCAAGGCTTGGCGACTGAAGCGCAATTGGATAAGGCTGTTTTTTGGTTCG
>JBNKFP010000178.1:0-6352 GCA_050289365.1 Cellvibrionaceae bacterium
ACAGCGTTTGTGATTGAGCATCCCTGCTCCGAATTCCCATCTAGACTATTGTGCCGCCTTCGGCTGCGCTGACGGAACCGGCGCAGGAGGCGCTAACTTACTTAACTGCTCCTGTGCCGCTTTGGCCACGTCGCCCTCCCCCTGTGCCGCAAATTCAAAATACTGGATCGCTTTGCCCTTGTTGCCTGCTGCCAGTTGTAACTCACCCAAATGGTAACCGGCGATGGCGGAGGGCATGAGTTTCATACTGGCTTCCAGTGACGACAGGGCTGCCGAGTTTTGATGGTCGCGCTTTAACAGGATGCCCATACCCAAATGACTCATATAGTATTCTGGGTTTAAGTCACGCGCTTTGCGGAAGGAAATTAAGGCATCCGCATCGTGTTTTTGACTCATCTGCAATTGCGCCAAAGTCACCATAAACGAATATTCCTTGGGCTGCAGTGAGATGGCTTTTTTAATGCTCGCCATAGCGCTGGTGAAATCGCCCTCTTTGGCCGCGGCCAAGGCTTTATTTTGTTCGTTGTACGCGGGCAGGTCTTTGCGTAACTGGGCGGTTGCACGCATAAAATTATTGATGTTGCGATCGCCGCCGGGCATCTCCATAGCGTATTTCGAATTGCGTTCAACCCGTTCTTTTGACGGTGGGTGGCTGGCAAACAGATTGTCCAACATGCCTTTTTGTTTCCCTTCTGACAAAGCCATAAGCTTTTGTTGCAGTTCGACTGCAGCTTGCGCGTCATAACCCGCCGCCGACATATATTGGGTACCATAGCGATCCGCTTCCAATTCTTGATCGCGACCGTAATGCGCTTGCCATAAATTGGCCCCCAAACCGGCACCCGCCAATATCCATTGCCCGTATTCGCTTTTTTGAGCCGCTATGCCGGTTGCCTTAAGTCCGGCATCCATTAATGCCGCTTGGGTCATTTGTCGAGCTGCGTGGCGCGCTGCAGCGTGTACAATTTCATGGCCCAATACCGCCGCCAATTGGGCTTCGTCGTCGAGCAAAGCCAATAAACCGCGATTGACTGCAATTTTGCCCCCTGGCAGCGCCCAGGCGTTGGGCACACTGTTGTTGAGCACAACAAAGTCATAGGGTAAGTTTGGCCGCTGACTGGCTTGAGCAAGTTGCTTGCCCACCTGCTTAACATACAAATTCAGCTCGGGGTCCACGACATACACGCCACCCTGTTGCTGCTGATATATACCGTATTTTTCCTCACCCGTAGCCACTTCCTGGCTGGCACTCATCAAGGTAAATTCTTTTTGCCCGGTAACGGGATTTACGGAGCAAGACACGCTCGCCACTAGACTTAAGGTTGCGGCAACAATCGCAAGAAATCGCATTTAGGATTCTCCTTTGGTGATGACTATGGGCTGGCACCTTACAGGATCTGCACGGCCTTATGAAGGTGCGCACCCCATGATGTTCGGCACAATCTTCCCCCACATTGAAGTTATGGCTAATTACACGGCACAGACTGTGCAACGCTGGGTATAATACGCGGCCAATTTTACGAAAGAAATCATTATGCAAGCTTTACAGGTTATCGAAATGTTCGCTGGCCACGATCCCAGCGGCAAACCCATCGCTGAAAAGCTACAGGTGCAGATGGACGAAAACGATGTTGCAACCCTGGTAAAATCTCCGGCGTTTGTCAAAGGCATCGCGCGCGGCGACCAAATGAAACTCAACCGCAGCAGCGGTCAATTTGAATTGCAGCAGCGCAGTGGCAACCTGTGCATTCGGGTGTTCAGTAAAAGTGCGATCGCTCCTATTGAAGAAGCCATCACTTCGGAATTGGTTAAGCTCGGTGGCGACCTTGATCTGGAAACCCCGCGAATGCTGGTGTACAGCATTCATGTGAGTTGCGGCTTTACCGCCATAGAGTCGATTTTGGATCGCTTCGTTCGACCGCCTGAGAGTGCCTGGCTCTATGGTAATGTCTATGACCCAGACGATGGCCAAACACCGCTCAATTGGTGGCTCGATATTCTTAAACCGGAGTAAGACTGTATTATGCTCGCCGTTATATCCCCAGCGAAAAACCTCGACTTGGACAGCCCCCTGCCCAAACTTAAAACCAGTCAACCCGCTTATTTGGCAGACGCTGAACAACTGGTTTCCGAGCTTCGACCTCTCGCACCCCACCAGCTGAGCAAATTGATGCACATCAGCGATAAGTTAGGATTGCTGAACTATGAACGCTACCAGCAGTGGCAGCGCCCGTTCACTAAACGCAATGCCCGCCCCGCCCTGCTGACCTTCGCTGGCGATGTCTATCAAGGCCTCGATGCCAAAACCTTCGACGAACAGGATTTTGCGTTCGCCCAACAGCATCTGCGTATCTTGTCAGGCTTGTACGGCGTGCTGCGTCCGCTGGACCTCATGCAGGCCTACCGCTTGGAAATGGGTACCCAATTCGCCAACAGTTGCGGCAAAGATCTCTATGCCTTCTGGGAGTCGAAAATCACGGATCTACTCAACCAACAATTACGCAAAATGCGCAGCCAGACCTTAGTTAATCTCGCATCGGCGGAATATTTCAAAGCGGTCAAAAAAAACCAACTGCAGGCGGACATCATCGAACCGGTGTTCCAAGATTGGAAAAACGGTCAGTACAAAATCATCAGTTTTTTCGCAAAAAAGGCAAGGGGACTGATGAGCGCCTATATTATTAAGAACAAACTCACCGATGTTAACGATATAAGAGCGTTTGACTGGGGTGGTTATTCTTTGAATCAGGCAATGTCGGGCGACCAGCGCTGGGTGTTTACGCGCAAGGAATAGCCGGATTGTGGCATTGCACGAGGACCGGGCATGTCGCTGAAAATACTGGTTGTTGACGACGCTACTTTTGTTCGAGACATGATAAAACGCACGGTTCGGAACATGGTGCCGGGCGTGCAGCTGTTTGAAGCCCCAGACGGTGCGCGTGCCATGGGCATCATCAAAAGCAAAAACCCAGATTTGATCCTCTCCGACTGGGAAATGCCCGAAATGTCCGGCGACCAGCTGCTACAGTGGGTGCGTGAACAGCCCAATTTCGCAGCAACGCCTTTTGTCATGATTACCAGCCGCGGAGATCGCAATCATGTCATGGCCGCCGTGCAAGCCGGTGTCAGTGATTATTTATCCAAACCTTTCACAGCCGACGAACTCACCCGCAAGATCCAAAAGCAACTGAAGCGCATGGGTTACGAGCCACCTTCCCGAGCGCAAACGGCCACCGCAAACAGCGGAATGGCCTTTTCATCGGTCGATGTATTAACCGGTGGTGCCGCTAAAGTTGTCAACCAACCCAGCAGCGCCAGCGCCTCACCCAACCAAACCAATCGCAAAGTCCATTTTCAAGGTAAAGCCTTTTTGCGCTTTCCCCACACCACCTGCCCATGTGAGATCAAAGATCTGTCGTTGCAGGCAATGGGCGTTATCATGGAACGTCCGGAGATCGTTCCGACGGTTTTTGACCAGGCGGCAGCTGACCTCATCAACGAACGCGGCGAAGTCATCGCCCGACTCAATTCCTATATCCACGCCATTAGCGCCGCAGAACCCAATACGGAAACAGACAAATTGCGGGTGATTGTGCGCTTTGTAGATCAAGATCCGGCGAAACTGGAGGTGCTGTCGAGCTTGATCGACAGCCAATGAATTCCACAACCTTGAATTAAAGGTCATCCAGTTTAGTGCATTAAACAAATAGTACACAGATATGAAGCGCCATTTCAGACATGGGTAAATGGAAAAGTAAGTGATAGATGGCGCTTCATCCTTCGGGAAGCCCCGCAAACGTCCGTAGCGATTGCGCCTCTTGCCAAGAGCGCCACTATTGCCTGCGTGCCGCGCCTTGCTACAAACGCTTGGGGCGCTTTCTATATGCACCATCTATTTAATACACCACACTAGCGGGATGACTAGCCCCTCACTTTAAACAAAACGTTTTTCACCTCTATGTCATTGCCTTCTTATGATGTTTTGCCACAAGCCAATACGCATCAAAGTCAGCGTCAAAGCGACGCAATCGTTCCAACTTCCACTAATCTCGCAAAACCATCCACTCATCGACCACCAAGGAAACAGATTAATAGAATATTTATTTCTAATTATCAAATGATTCTACGATAAATAGACGTTTGCTATAACAAAAAACAAGCAACTGACAAACCGATATTATTTCCCAAATCAGACAATGGCTCACCAGACACCACCCATTTAATCTTTTTCTTTTATTTTCATAAGGTTAGATCCTGCAATAACCAAAACTAAAAATTCCACCGATTTTTTCCTTATTTCGCTATAAGTTATGCGCTATTGCACCCCAACCGATTGATACCAATACTTAATTAAACTAATTACGCGCCATTTTAAAAATTGAAAGAGGTTTTAATCCGCAATGCAATGTCGTCATAGTGTTTTCGATTGTTCTCATACTGCGATGAAAGTTGTTGTGGGTGCTACACGACGATGAAACGGCAACATGGATACACCTTAATTGAAATCATGATGGTGGTGGCAATCATTGCCTTATTGGCCATGACTGGTACGGCCCTCACCGGAACCTGGGTTCAAGACGCCAATTTAGTTCAAGTTGAAGGCGACTTAACCCAAGCGATTGGTCGCGCTAAATCATCTGCATTGCGCAACGAGATGACTGCGCTCGGTGATGCGCCTGTGACAGCGATTTGTATTTCACAATCCAATTTTTTAACGATTCTGGAGGGATCAAATGGAACCTCCCCCAGCTGCTCCCCCGCGAGCGGAAGCGAAATTTGGCACACACAGCTTGATAGCGACGTCACCGTAAAAGTCGGCGGCACTGCAATTTCATGTATGTGTTTTAACAACCAGGGTTTACTGACAGACAATGCCTGCGCGGGATGTAGCACATCGTCCGAACTTCAACTTTTAACCGGTAATAACCACAGTGAAACAGCCTATATTTACTGATTACGGCAAGCAACGCGGAGACATGTTGATTGAAGCTTTAATCAGCATGGTTTTAATGTCTATTATTTCTCTGGGCATGGTCCATGTAACGTCAAAAGCAAGCAATGCTCAGCGCGATTCTCAAATGCAGGAGATCGTTGTCAACCAATTACGCGCCGCCTTAATTAAAAACAAAATGGGCAGTGTGGATATCTGTTCCACCGCACCAACGGTTCAACTACCTAACAATGTCACCCTTACGGCCAGCGTTCAGGGGTGTGATGGTACGACGACGGCTGTTATCAATAGTGTCACCATCAATGATGTACCGAAACCCATTTCTCTATCGGTTACCTCAGATTTAATCGGCGGACAAATTGTGGTTGGCGGAACATGGGCGTCCATTTAAATGGATTCGAATTATTTTTGCGAAATATATGCTGAACCTGACTGAATGACATTGAAATGAATAGAAATTTAAAACAGCAATCAGGCCTAACACTAGTCAGTTTAATGATCGGCATGCTGCTATCCATGCTGTGCATATTGGCGAGTCTCACGCTGTATAAAGACTTAATTCACGTTGCCGCAGAAGCGAAAGTGGATGCAGCACATGATGGTCAACTTGCGGCTGCTATGTTAACACTCCAAAAAACCATTTTAAGTGCGGGTTTCGGCATAGATAATGCGAATGCCAATGACATTATAGTAAGGAGAGTGGCGCCGACCTCAATGCAACCAGGCACAATCGAGCTGCTGTGGCGATTTGTTTTAAACGGAACGACACAATGCTCTGGATTGCTGGAAACCAGTGAAGTACACGACTCACGAGCCTATAGAACACTCAAGTTACGCAAAGTCACTTCTGGTTGTAATTCAGTTACACCACTGGCAAGTCTAAATTGGCAAGACGTCGCCACATTTGGGCAATGGCCGGTCATCGGAGGCCTGGATACCTATATTACAAACAATGAAACTTTACTCGATTTCAGCCTCGCACAAGGCAGTTGCTCCCCATTCGGCGCAACCGTAAACGAATTACATTTGATATTAACGGTATCAGCTCCCAATAGTGCAAGCTTAAACGGTGTTACAGGCATTCCTGATATCACCTATGACTATTGCTTGCAAAACACTTATCCCACCGCCACATAAAATGATTGCCATATGATGTACAGACAAAATACGATTCCTTTCCACAAAGGTTCATATCAAAAGCAACAGGGAATTGCCACCGTTCTATTGGTCATTTTGGTTGGACTCGCACTCACCGCATCGGGTCTCGCGATTACCCATAGCATTCGCAGCACGCAAGAAAAGTATGTTGCAGTCAATGCCGTCACGCACGCACAAACCGGTGTCTGGGCAGGAGCAGATGCATTTAGACGTTATCTAACGGGGCTAACCTCCGGTGAATTG
>JBNKFP010000179.1:0-6292 GCA_050289365.1 Cellvibrionaceae bacterium
CTTTTGATTTTATTGAGTCTCGGAATGATGCAGATATTTAAGTTGTTATGACTCTGAGAAACAGCGCGCTACAGTACCGCACATTCAAAATATTGTTGTATTGTACGACTTTCTATCAATCAGTTTTGGGCAGATGATTAGGAATCACGCAGCGTAGATCATTGTGCATTGCGCTGTGGGCGTCAAGTCATATGGACGCATGGCATTCTTAAGTGTAATTATGCCCATGCTCCATTAGGTAGGTGAAAAACCAAGCGAACAGTGCTACGGCCGCAACAAAAATACTGAAAACCCCCAAGTATTTGAGGGTCCCGCCGTCATAACGACCTATATGTCCCTCAATTTCACAATCCAAGGGATTATCTCGATTAATCTCCAGGTTGACTTCATCGCCCAGCATCTTAAGTTCCTTTCTGCAACCGTCCTCTGAAGGAAAATGAACACCGATGGTTCCCGGGTTGATTCGATTTACCACACTCGGTGTTGCAACATATTCTTTCCCACTAAAATTAAATAATACCTTTAATCTATATTCCCAGACGCTACTGTATCTTGGGGTTACATGGTGATTATTTTCCATGGGGCCCGTACTTCTAATAATGCTGCGATTTTGAATTTCGCTGTCAATAATTTTTGCCCGTACTTTTTTTGCCTGCATTTTCCAGCGTTTTACAATAACTCTGCGATTGATGATTTTTGAGCACAGTAAACAGCCAATACCTACTGTGATAAAAAAAGCGGTTAGATATATGGAAACGGATATTCGAGATGCGGTTAAGATATTCGGCGGTAGTTCTAGAAGTATCGAAATTAATGCATTCGGAATTGCCAATAGTGGGTTCTCTGATTCGCTATGCTGGCCCGCGATGACAAAAATTGGTGAGCATAACAACAAGAATATTCCGCCCAATATGCTGTAATTGCCCAGCGTGCTGGATGGAAACTTTAGCAAGCTATGATCAGGTGGGATATAAGTGACACGTTCGAAAGGTCCGTCGATGCGCTTATGTTGGAGTTCGATTAGGCTGTTTGTGAAATTCATTGCTCTCAATATACGTATACTTTGGGGTTGTTAACAGGTGTCGACCGAAACCAGCCACTTTCTAATACCTTAGCATAGCTCAACTTGTCTGACCGCAGGGTTGATTTATCATTTCGCCTTTCGTTTTCAAGTCCGTGAGGGTCCGTTGGATCCGGTTACAGTTGACATTTCTGCCGCGCTAGGATAAATACCTACATTAAGGTATTTCCACGGTTTATATTAACCCAGTCATCAGTTAGACACGCCCACGGTGGCACTTGCTATATTAAACGGATATCGCCGCATATAGTAGAATCCACAGATTGACCGGCCAATCGGAAGAACAATATCCATGAACATTTGCTGTAGAAAATAGAAACACCAGACACGGACAGAGCGCATAGGACTTTTAACCTACTGCGCAAACCTCTATAAACTCAGCCCTTATGCCCGAACTAGTACTGCTTTATCAGCATCAGGCAATGCGGCCTATAAACGAATCCAGAATCATTCAGAGAAAAAGCTTCATCGATGCTGAATTTAAATATAGATTCCAAAGCCTATAGGCGATGATCCTTTTGCAATATCAGTACATCCCCCCAGCGATTTTCACCCGTCATTATTTGCACGATTTCGTCTACAAATTGATCCTTAAAATCATTTACAAACTGATCGGCATTCCCCTTGCTCATTTTATACAGGCGAAACGATTGCGGTTGGCTCCGTATGAAATTTCATCAATACCACCACACATGAACAAAACAATAATATCGGCAAAAAAATTGCTGCTAAACAGCCCGCCTAGAACAACGAGATCAATGCGAGCTATGATAAGAATCCTATTTCGGCAACTCTGCATCGGCTAACCAGCGGCGATTCAAATTATCATAGGCATCGATACGACGATCGCGCAGGTAGGGCCAAATGCGGCGCACGGATTCAGAGCGACCCAGGTCAATATCGACACAAAAGGCCCCTTCTTCTTCCACTTCCGCCAACAGTAAAAATTCCCCTTGAGGACCCGCCACAAAACTGGTCCCCCAAAATTCTATGCCATCACCATTGCCAGTCGGCGAAGATTCAAACCCGGTGCGATTCGCGACTAAAACAGGAATACCATTGGCCACGGCATGGGAGCGTTGTATCGTAATCCAGGCATCGCGCTGGCGAGTTTGTTCATGTTCGGTATCTTCTGGATCCCAGCCAATGGCGGTGGGATAAACCAGCATATCGGCTCCGGCCAAGGCCATTAACCGGGCCGCTTCCGGGTACCATTGATCCCAGCAGACCAATACTCCAATTTTACCCAAGCGGGTTTGCACCGGGGCAAAACCCTGCAATAAGCCTTCGGCATCGCCTGGAGTGAAATAGAACTTCTCATAAAATCCCGGATCATCGGGTATATGCATCTTACGGAAAATACCTGCACGGCCCTCAACGCCGTCGATCACTTGGGCGGTATTGTGATACAAACCGGCGGCACGCTTTTCAAACTGGGAAATGACAACCACAATATCCAGAGCGGCCGCCACTTCGGCGCAACGCTGATAGGTTAAACCATCCAAGGGTTCAGCCAAATCAAAACACGAGGTCGCCTCCTCCTGACAGAAATACTGGGTAGCGTGCAGCTCTTGCAAGACCACCAATTCAGCGCCTTGCTCTGCCGCCTCTCGAATCAAAGCTTCGGTACGATCCAAATTAGCTTCTTTGTCGTTGTTCTCTATCGCTTGCTGTATTACCGCAGCGGTAATCACTTTGTTCATGAATCCTCTCCTTTCACTCAGTTTTCGAGGTGGGCGATTTGCATGGTAGCGCAGTGAAGACTGCCGTGTTGTTCCAGTAGCGCTTCGCATCTTATCGGCACGATTGTGTGATCGGGAAACGCTGCTGTCAGCACACTGAGCGCGAGATCGTCTTCCACTAAGCCATAAACAGGAGCAAACACCCACTGGTTGCAAATCAAAAAGTTGGCGTAGGTGCAAGGCAGTACTCGGCTATCTATTAAGCTGCGATAAATAGGAGATGGCAGCTCCCATAGTTGCCATTGATTCTGTGTCGCCAGATCCTTCATCTGATCGTATAAATTTTGCAGAATGGCGCTGTCGAGATGCTCACTGTTGCGACCGCTCATTACCACATTTTTTTCGCCGGCAAAACGTACTATGGTATCGATGTGACCGTCAGTATCATCGCCAGTTAAACCTATGTCATGCAACCAATGCAGTTGCTCTTGCCCCAATTTATCACTCAGCACCTGGCTAACCAGCTCCAAATTGAAATTTTTATTGCGCTGATCGTCCACAACGCAATTGGAATTCAACAATAAAGCTCGGCCATTTGTTTCCAATGCGCCGCCTTCGCAGACAAATTCATAAGACTCTAAGCTGATACCCAATTCCTCAAATACATCAATGACGGCCTGATTATCCCGCTCAGCTGGATATTTCCCGCCCCAACCATTGAATTGAAACTTAATGTATCCCCCGCTGGTTGACAAAGGCCCGTAATCCCTTATCCATGTATCGTTGTAATTTTTTTGGAAAATGCGTATGCGTTCCTGCTTAATGCCTCTTTCGGCAAATTGAGCAGTAAAAGCAGTCACATCCAAACTGGAGTGATACAACAACCAAACATCCAGCCTATCGGAAATATTTTTTAATAGGTCCCAGTAACAGGTTTCAACCTGCCCATAATTGGCTTGCCAATCACCATGAGGATAAGGCCAGGTCAGCATAACCGCACGGACCGGAGCCCACTCAGGCAGGAATTTTGATTGATTCATAGAAATTCCGCTATAGAAAAACAAAGGCGCTAGGATAGATAAGTATCAGGAGCAAAAAAAGGGGCGCTTGTAGATTATTGGCTTTTATCGACCAAGAACCAAGAAAATGACGAGGATGGGTAGCTAATTCTTGGACAATGCGGCTTTAGCGTACAAACGGATTGCGCTTATCCAACTGATTAAGACGCTGATTGCGCTCTTCATTGGACCACAAACCAAAAAAAAGCTTACCGTCTTGATATTTTATTAAATTCAAAGGGTGCCAGCTGCCGCCGGTATTGTCGTCACCCTGCAATTGCAAACCCAGTTCAAACACCGCCTCGCCATTTTTTGTCAAAGTAGGATTGCCGAGGAGATAACGGTAGCGTTGCACCTTGTTATCGCGTTCGCGCAGACATTGCGAGTCCAAATAGATTTTCCGCTCCACTTGCAGCGTCTGAAAATCGATTTTCAATTTAGTGAAGGCAAACACCTCCTTCGGTTGATGAGCGATGGTTTCGCACCTATTCTGCCAACTGCCTTGAATTTTTTGCATCATCTGCAGGCGGTTCCCAGAGCCAGCCAAATCCGCGGCAAAACCGGTTAAATGCAACAGCACAATTCCCGAACACAGCGCCCAGTTCAATAAGGGTTTCACCTGCAGATGAAAACGCCGCATGATTACTGCTCGAAAAAGTAGTGTGCCATTTCGGAAGTCCATACCCTTTCGTCAACCACGCCCACTAATTTGTAGCGGATAATGCCATCCTTATCGACAATAAAAGTCTCTGGTGCACCATAAACTCCCAAGGCCATGACCAGTTCACCCTCTTCATCAACGGCATTCGTGACATAAGGATCACCCATCGACGTCAAGAGTTGGCGCGCAGCGTCGGGATCATCTTTATAGTTCACCCCCAATATTGGAATGCCCATTTGCGCCAACTTCAGCAGATAGGGATGCTCATACTTACAGGACGTACACCAAGTCGCCCACACATTCAGCAAATAGGTTTTGCCTTTCATTGTTTCGGCCGTAACGGGCTCATCCGCGTTGGCCAGCGATGGCAACGAAAATTCCGGTACAGGCTTATCAATCAATACCGAAGGCAATTCGTTGGGGTCCAGACTTAAACCCACCACCAACAAGATCCCCATAACCAAAAATACGGCCAGCGGAATAAATAACTTCAATCTTTTCATGCTGTGATCTTTCTCTATTTTATAGGGCAGGCGCAGGCTGGAGCTTGTCCTTGGCGTTGTCGACCAATACTTTTTTGCGGGACCGGTAGCGCTTATCCAAAATAGCCAATCCGCCACCTATAGCCATCAAAATAGCACCCAGCCAAATCCAACGCACAATCGGGAAATGGTGAATGCGCATTGACCAGGCGCGATGATCCAATTTATCCCCCAAAGCGACCAAAAAGTCACGAGTGAATCCAGGTGCAATGCCCGCCTCGGTCATCACATTGCCGCGGTTTGAATCATAGTTGCGTTTTTCCGGGTGTAAGGTCACCACCAGATCATCACCATCATAGATATTAACCTCTCCCACCTCGGCGCTGTAATTACTGCCCCGCTTGGAGACCACCTCAACCAACTCAAACTGATAACCGGCCATTTCCTGGCGCTCACCAAACACCAAACGTACATCCATACGGTCGCTGGTAAGTGTGTTGATCGATGCCCCCATCAATGAAAACGCAAAGCCTATATGGGCTATTTGCATACCGTAGTAACTGCGACTGAGTTTGCCAAAACCTTTCCACGCAGGTTTACTAACACTCAACTTCCGCCACAAATCACTAATAGAAGCCAAAATCACCCATGCCCCCAAGGTGACGGCCAATGCCACGCCTGGATGGAATTTGTCGGCCATCAATGGAAACAGCAAGCCCAATAGGATGGCCCCCACTAAGGGCGCCAGCAGCCAAACGACCAGCTTATTAACTTGGGTCTTTTTCCAATTGAGCATACTGCCGAAGCCCATGAACAGAGCCAGCACTGACATAAGAGGCGTAATGAAGGTGTTAAACCAGGGGGGGCCTACGGACAACTTAGCCCCCCAAATGGCATCCACCAAAAGCGGATAGAGGGTCCCGTACAGCACAAAGCCGGCACAAATGACCAACAATACGTTATTGATCAGCAGGAAAGTCTCTCGCGAAAAGAAAGCAAAGCCCTGCACACTTTTGATTTCCGGGATACGAATGGCGTAAAGCAGCAGAGACCCACCAATGACCACAGCTAGGAACCCCAAAATAAACATGCCTCGCGTTGGATCTGTGGCAAAAGCGTGGACCGATGTCAAAACACCGGAACGTACAATAAAAGTACCTAATAAGCTGAGCGAGAACGCCATAATCGCCAGCAAAATGGTCCAACTTTTAAAAACTCCACGCTTCTCCGTCACAGCTAACGAATGAATCAAAGCAGTGCCTACCAACCACGGCATAAAGGCTGCGTTTTCCACAGGATCCCAAAACCACCAGCCGCCCCAGCCGAGC
>JBNKFP010000180.1:0-6195 GCA_050289365.1 Cellvibrionaceae bacterium
AAAACGCGGACTCTGGCAAGACTGTCGCAGGGCATAATGCCGATGTTCTCACCGCCAATGCGATCAAAGGAAGTAACGGTGTGGATGCCAGTCGCTATGTCACCACGGCCGGCAACTCGGAGCTGAGCTCTGCCGAATTGGCCGCGGCGAGGGATGCTTTGAGCGCGAGTGAAGTCGCCTTTGCTGAGGTTAAACAAGAAAAAACAGCCCGTGGTAGCATGGTCCGCTCCCAAGAGGAAATTACTCTGGTGTTTGATCGGCAAAAGGCCAAATTACAAAACTTATATAATCGTGCGCGCAGAAAGAATCCGGCTCTTCGGGGTAAGTTGTTGTTGGAAATTACCATTTTGCCAGACGGTTCGGTCGCAAATGTTAAGGTGGTTAGCAGCGAGCTTGCGGATTCAGCGTTGGTGAGAAGTTTGGTGGCGCGAATCAAAAATTTCCAATTTGGCGTTCGTGACGTGACTGTGGCAACGGTCACTTACCCAATTGAATTTCTGCCTCAATAGAAGCGCTTGGGTGTTTGGGGCGACGCACGTAATTACGGAAATTTGTGAGACTTGGCCGCTTTTTACTCGCAACTTTTCCAAAACTTATGTCATAATCCTCACAGCCTAGCGGTTGCTGACCGCGGGTTCCTCAGTTGAACTGAGCATTCTATTGATCAGACAAATGTCTGGTCCCGTTAAGGAAGATCGAGTTGGATAGGACGGTCCACACACTTGCAGAGTCCTTCCGTAAATTTTTCTTGGCGCTTCCTGTTCACATCCCAATGGCGGGGTTGCTGCAGGGAAATTAACGTTGAGTCGGGTTGACAATAATCAATCGCATGAATATGCCAATCTGGTCACCAATTGATCAGTTCTGGCTTGGTTTGGTCTGTCTCCTGTTATAGGATTCGCGACCTATTTCACTCGTTTTTATTAGAATTGGAAATGAAACAAAAATGCTGAATTCTTTCGTATTTTGAAGACATTCAGTCAGGGAAGAACGCCGTGAATCTGACCCGCTACCAATTACCATTAATCCCTAGCCCTATTCTCTGGCTGTGGGGCGGTTGTGGGTATTCAAGTTGCAATCTCGCTCTGCCGCAATTGCACGATTTGTTGTCTCGGAATTCCATTTTAACAGCGATGTTACTCAGGACTAAGTTATGAAGAAGACCAAAACCTCCCCATCCACTGCTCTTGACACCAGCCGCCGCAAAAAACTGTATCTCGCCATCGCTGCGCAATGCTTGTTTGCAGCAGGGGCGCATGCGGGGCCAACCGGTGGGCAAGTTGTTGGTGGTGCTGGGAGCATCGAGCAGACTGCGAATCAGACTACGATTTTGCAGCAGTCGGACTCGCTGGCGCTGGATTGGGATTCCTTCAATGTCGATGCCGATGAAAGTGTGCGCTTTATTCAGCCCAGCGCGGATTCTGTTGCCTTGAACCGCATCCTCAGTAATGACGCGTCCAATATCTTCGGCAATATCGAGGCCAATGGCCAAATTATCCTGATGAACCCCAACGGCGTATTTTTTGGTGAGAACGCCACCATCAATGTCGGCAGCCTGGTGGCGTCGGGTCTGGCAATCGATCCAGACGATTTCATGAATGGCCAATTTACCTTGGATGCTCTGGCCGATGCCGATGGTGCCGTGATCAACCAGGGCATCATCAATGCCGCTACTGGCGGCAGCGTGGTGCTGGTGGGCAAGCGGGTGGAAAACCAGGGCTTGATCTCAGCAAAACTGGGCACCGTATCCTTAGCCGCAGGCAATCAGGCGGTGTTGACCTTTGATCAGCAGGGCATGCTCGGCGTTCGCGTGAGTGAAGAAGTCCTCAAAGACGACATTGGGCTTGCAAGTGCCGTTGCCAACAGCGGTGACATTCGGGCTGAAGGCGGCAAGGTTTTATTGACGGCCAGTGTGAGCGAGGACGTTTTTTCCAAGGCGGTAAACAGTGGCAACCTGAGCAGCAAAACCAGCGTGGTCATGCATGACGACGGCAGTTTTACCCTCGGGGGCGGCGGCAATCTAGTCAATACCGGTACGGTTGACGTGTCGGCAGCTTCGGGCGCTGGCGAAGTGGTGATGCTCGCTGAAAATATGACCCAATCGGGTAGTGTCATAGCGGACAGCGGCGACGCGGAAGCCGGCCATATTGAACTGCACGCGCGCGATACGCTGATGGTTGACGGCACGGCCAAAGTCTCGGCTTCATCAGCTTTAACCGGTGGCGATATTAAATTGCTGGCGGAACGCGTCGGTGTGATTGATCAAGCAGAAATTCATGCCGATGGCGCCGCCGGTGGCGGTCAGGTGCTGATCGGCGGTGATGAGCAGGGACAAAATACTCAAATTCGCAATGCGGACTTTATTTATTTGGGTGCCGATACTGAAGTCAGCGCCAACGCGACTCATGTCGGTGATGGCGGCAAGCTCATTACTTTTGCTGAGGATACGGCGCGGATATTCGGTCGCTTACAAGCGCGCGGTGGTGATTTGGGTGGTGACGGCGGGTTTATTGAAACCTCCGGTAAAAAAGGGTTTGAATTATTGTCGCAACCGGATGCCAGTGCGCTGGCAGGCAAGGGTGGTCAGTGGTTAATCGATCCTTACGATATCTCAATTGAAGATTCTGGATGTGATTGCGATATCGATTTCAGCGGCGCAATTTTTTCACCCACTGCTGATTCCGCGATACTCGATGTTAATTCGTTAAGTGCTGCTTTAGCCGCTGGTTTGGATATTACGGTAACGACCGCAGGTGCTGGTAGCCAAGCAGGTAATATCACCATTGCTGATGCGATCACTTACGATATAGGCGGTCAACCGGTTCAACTAGAATTAATTGCCGATGGTGACATAGTTTTTTACGGTGGGATTTTGCCCGCTAATACAGGTGCCGGTTCTCTTAATCTAAACTTGTCCGCAGTAAATGGTGTCATTAGTGGCAGCGCCCTAGGGGGCGTTATATTAAACGGTGGAAATATTACCGCTAATGCCAGCGTAATTGATTTATCTGCGATTGAAATCGACACGATCAGCGCCGTTGATCCTACCCCCAATTTTGACGGAGATCTGCTCGCCGGATCAATCAACCTGAATGCCACCGATGCCCTAACAGTGGGCATGATTAATTCTGTGTTTGGCTCCTCCAATGATGTTGCTGCCATAGATATGTCATTTTACGGTGGAAATTCGATCGACTTTTTAAATGACATTACAACCCTTGGCGGCGATTTATCGGTCGCGACTTCCAGCACAGGGAGCATAAGTTTTGCTCCTGGCATGACCATCGACACCGGCTCAGTAGGCTTATCAGGAGCCTCTGTTGGAAACATAGCTATATCGGCAGGTGGAGATATAGCTTTACCCAACTTAATTATGAATACCGCTGGAAGTGGTGCCGAATTGCGAGTGACTTCGAACGCCGGATCCGTATTTAGCGATGGCTCAATACAGGCCTTTGGCGATGTCATCATGAGTGCATCGCAAGATATCATTTTCAGCTTTGGTTCTATTTTGGATCAGCAAAGCAATACAGGGAATTTGATTTTATCCGCTGGAAACAATATTGATTTTAATCCATCCTCAACCGGGTATGCGGACACTTTTTATGTTGATCCGTCGAGTTTGACCTCGCTCTTTTTTGAGGCCGGCTCCGCGATAAGAAGTGACAGTGCAATTGCATTGGGGGCTGGCGATATTGTCTTTAATGCTGGTTACGACAGCAGCAAAACAGGCTACTTGGATTTCGACAATTTAAAGCAAGCTGGGCCTGGCATTTATGCCGATACGGCAATTCTTTCAACCACTGGTAATATCTATCTGCGTGGATCCAACGTCGTAGCTTTTCTTACGGTGGGTCGAGAGGTGAATGCTGGTTTTCCAGAGTTCAATCGCATTCCAAGTAGTTTGACAATTGAGACCGCCGGACACTTGGATATAAATTATTTGGGGTATTCTGTTGCCGGCGATATTGTTTTCAATGCGGGTTCAGGTTTTGTTGACGATCAACAGAATTATGTATTGGCCAATGGCCAATCAATCAGTATGCAGTCTTTAGAGGTTATTCCTGGAATTAAGCTGTTTGATGGTACAGACGCGCAGTATGGTTTGATTTCCCAGCGTTGGTTCAATGCTCAGGCAGGGCAAGCATTGGTCTACTCAAATGGTGGTGATATCATTTTCAATGCCGACAAGATTGATCTGGCGCCCCATGTGGTGTTGGATTCCAGTTCGCCACAAGGGCACGGTAATATCTTCCTATCCTCCACCCAAAGTTTAATTGCTCCGCACTTTAATTTTTCAAATGCAATTCAAGTAGCCGGTGTTAATTCTTCGGAAATTCGGTTGGACTCAACCGCAGGTGATGTCGTTTGGCTGGGCTCCATGGATTATAACAATTCAAATAATCTTGAAGGTGATCCATTAAAGCTAGCCATAAATGCAGCAAATAATGTGGTGTTGGGTTCAGATCCTGGTGATTTATATTACCCCGCTTCAACCACGACGAATACCGATAGTATTCCAACTTGGAACATATATGATCTCGTGGGAAATGTTGTTGATACGGACCCTTCAACAAGCGAAAGTATAAATTTATCCGTAGTTGCTGGCGGAGATATCGATCACAAGTGGAATTTAGTCACCAATGGTGGCGGTTACAGTTTGTCTGGTTCTGATATTTATATTCGCAATGCTAACGTGCTTGATATTTCAGGTATATCGGCAGCAAATTTGGATATTCAAACTCAGGCCGATATTCGCCAGTCGGGGCCAATCACTGTTTCCGGACACACCAATATTGCCGCTTCCGATGGAAATTACAACATTAATTTTAATGACAGTAATAATGCCTTAAATACATTAACTCTAGATATTGCCTATATACAAGGTGGCGTATTTTCCCTTGAAGAAAGCGATGGTTTGCTCATTGGTGATGCGTACGTTAATGGAACAATGAGTATAACGACCCGCGCGCCGGCGGGAAGCATAGTGCAAACTGGAGACTGGGCTTTAGGAGGTTCCGGACAATCGTTTGCGCTTAATTTAACCGCAGATCGCATTGAGCTGGGTAATGGCGGAAATTCAACCTTAGATTTAAGCAGTAACTTTCTTAACATCACCCAGGCAACGGACATCATCATTGATGGAGAAATAAAGAGCAGCGATACCCTTTCATCGCGATTGAGCATATTTGGCAATGGATCTGAGGATGTTAAATTTACGCTTGGGTCAAATGCAATGTTTAATAACATTAATAATGCTTCTTACATTCAGTTGGGTGGCGGAAACAATACTGCCGACGTTTATGCTGATATTCCCTTTACGTTGCAGATGACCAGCGGCGACGATGTCATTAATTTGCGCGCAGACAATATCAGTATTCTAAATCTCGCGCCTGGATTGGGTACCGATACGATCAATGATTTTAGTGCCCAGGATATCGATTGGAATTTAACAGACGGAACAACGGGAACAGGTAGCAGACAGTTCGCTGGCAGCACGATTGATTTTGTCGGTGTTGAAAATATTGTTGCAGGAGCTGGTAATGACAATCTACAGCTCGCAAGTTCTTGGCCGGGGCTAATTGATCTAGGCAATGGCGATGATACCGTCTATACCAATACAAACGGTATCACTGCGAGTATCGCTTCCGGCCTAGGTCAGGACGTCTTTTATAACTATTCCGATACAGTTTCTGAGACAGCTGGCATAGGTGCCACTTTCGGTAGTGCTGCAGATTGGAATATTGCAGCGAATGGGAATGTAGTCGTTACCGACCGAAATGTAGCGACAACCAATATTCAGCTGCAGGGATTTGAAGAGTTTCATGGAGCCTATGATTATACCGATCAGTTCTATTTTGCGTCTGCTGCGGATTTGGGTCTTCGGTTGTACGGCGGCAAGTCTTTAGACGATTCGCTTCGTCAAGATTTTGTTTCGTTTGAAGATGTGAGTGGCCCGCTGCAAGTTGTATACCCATTTGCCAACTGGTTCGAAATGGAGCAGCTTTGGGGTAATTTTGAAATCGACGCGACTCTAGTTGCTGCTGGCGGTGTAAGTGGGCAAGACGCAAATGACTGGCAAATTTCTTCAGACGCTTTAGATTTTACTCAGCTTAGTGTTACCCGAAACGGTGTTGTATCTTCAATCACTACCAAGGGCTTTAGTAAATTTGTTGGAGATCGGAAGAGCGTCGT
>JBNKFP010000181.1:0-6193 GCA_050289365.1 Cellvibrionaceae bacterium
CGCAGCGGAGGTCTTACCGATCCGAGAATTGGATGGTCGCGTCATTGGCGCAGGTAAACGAGGACCGATTACGGAAAAACTGCAAAGTTTGTATTTCGATGCGGTTAAGGGCCAATTGGCTCATCATACCGAGTGGTTGACCCCCATAAAATAAATTCCGGCTTGGCCATAGGCCCACCGCTGTTGCGGGCCTATGACAAGTCGCCAGCCAGTGTCTCCCTATGAGTTCTAAACACCAAAACATGCAGCTGTATCGCCGCCTGTTGGCTTATGCTTGGCCCTATAGGCTCTATTTTTTTATCAGTTTGTTTGGGTTTGTTTTGTTCGCAGCAATGGAAGCGGCCATGGCAGACTTGGTGCAATATTTTATTAAAGGCTTGGAGACTCGCAACACCGAATATTTAATTTATATTCCTCTGGCCATTGTCCTGATTCGCATCGTGCATGGACTGGGTGGGTTCCTCGGCAACTATTTTATTGGCTGCGTCGGGGTTCGCGTGGTCGCAGATTTACGCAGAGCCTTATTCGGCAGTCTGGTATATTTACCCAATCGCTACTACGATGACCACAACAGTGGTGAGCTGGTATCCATGCTGATTTACAACATTCAGCAGGTGACCGGTTCCGTCACCAATGCCATTAAAACCGCCATTCGCGAAGGTCTAACCGCCTTAGCATTTTTCGGATTAATGGTGTATTACAACTGGCTATTGACTTTAATTTTTCTCATTGTCGCCCCCCTATTAGGGTGGCTGGTCAGTGTTGCCAGCCGCCATTTTCGTCGCATCAGTCGCCGCATGCAGGTCACCATGGGCGGCATTACTCACATTGCCAACGAAGCCCTGCAGGGCTATCGCCTCGTGCGCAGCTATGGCGGTCAAACTTACGAAATCAAACGTTTCAATGACACCAATGAAGACAACGCCCGCTTGGGTAAGAAATACGAAAGGGTGGCGGCCCTCCAGGGACCCGTCTTTCATTTGGTCATCGCCATAGCCTTAGCCACCATACTGACCTTGATCCTATTTTTGTGGGATGACGATGTTGGCATGGCGCTCGCGTACCTCGCCGCAGCCGGCGGTATTACTCGACCGTTGCGGCAACTGAGCACAGTGAACGAAACCATTCAAAAAGGCTTAGCTGCGGCGGAATCCATTTTTGGGGTCATGGACTTGGAACCGGAACAGGACCAAGGCGAAAAGCAATTGCACATTGAATCCGGGCGCATTGAATTTAAGCAATTGCATTTTGCTTACAATGCCGAAGCAACGGCCTTAAACGATGTAAATTTGGTGATCGAACCAGGGGAAACCGTTGCTTTGGTAGGGCGTTCTGGCAGCGGTAAAAGTACCCTGGCAAATTTATTACTGCGCTTTTACCCCGCCGACAGCGGTCAAGTGCTAATTGACAACCAAGACATCACTGAAGCGACTCTCGAGAGCCTGCGTAAAAATATTGCCCTGGTCAATCAGCAGACCATTTTATTTAATGACAGCGTGGCCAACAATATTGCCTACGGTGACGCTACGCCCTCCCCCGAACGCATTCGCCTAGCCGCGCAAAACGCCAATGCACTGGAATTTATCGAAGCCCTACCTCACGGTTTTGAAACCATGGTAGGGGAAGACGGTGCCCGCTTATCCGGGGGGCAGCGACAACGTTTGGCCGTTGCCCGCGCGCTTTATAAAAATTCACCCATCTTAATTTTGGATGAGGCGACTTCCGCACTCGATAATGAATCGGAAAAAGCCATTCAGTCCGCCCTCGACCAACTCCAACAAGGGCGCACTACCCTGATCATCGCCCACCGGTTATCGACCATCGAAAATGCCGATAAAATTGTGGTGCTGGATAAAGGTGTCATTGTAGAAGCCGGTACGCACAATGATTTAATGGCGAGCGGCGGTTACTATGCCGCGCTGTACAACGCACAGTTTGCGGAAGATTAACAGCGAGTGTAGTGCTCAAGGAAAGTAGCGCCAATGTTACGCACCATTTACACATTTATTTTTGCTCTAGCACTGCCCGTCGTATTCTATCGCCTGTGGGTGAAAGATAAAAAGGTGCCGGGCTATCGCATTCGCTGGCCTGAGCGTTTTGGCATTTACCCCACGCCGCCACCGGGTAAACCTATTGTGTGGATTCACGCCGTTTCCGTAGGTGAAGTGGTTGCCGCCACCCCCATCATCAAGCGTTTGTTGTTGTGTTCCGAGGTGCGCTTAATGGTTACCACTATGACTCCCACCGGTTCTACCCGCGTGCTCAATAATTTTGGCGATGCGGTTTTGCATGTTTACGCACCCTATGATTTACCCTGGACCGTGGCCGCGTTTTTACGACGTACGCAGCCGGTGCTGGCGATCATTATGGAAACCGAACTCTGGCCTAATATTTTACATGAATGCTCTCGTCAGCAGTTGCCACTAATCTTGGCCAATGCGCGCATGTCCGAACGCTCGGCAAAACGTTACCTGCGCTTTCGCCAAGCCACTAAATCTCTATTAAATTGTTTGAATTTTGTCGCCGCACAAAATCAAAATGATGGCGAACGTTTTTTGAAAATGGGACTGCAACCGGAAAAGTTATTGGTCTCGGGAAATGTTAAGTTCGATACTCACATCTCGGACAACCAAATCCAAGCCAGCGTAGCGTTAAAATGCGCCTACGGTGAAGATCGCCCTCTACTCGTCGCGGCCAGCACTCACGAAGGCGAAGATCATATTATATTGGCCGGGTTCAGCAAGATTTTAAGGCAGCACCCTACAGCCCTATTAATCTTGGTACCAAGACACCCTGAGCGCTTCAATGATGTGGTATCCCTGTGCCAGGCTTCGTTCCGCTGTGTGCGACGCAGTGAAGGAACCTTACCCAGCAGTCAAACCCAAGTGATTGTTGGCGACACCATGGGGGAAATGAATTTATTTTACGGTTTGGCGGATATCGCCTTTGTCGGCGGCAGTTTAATTGAACGCGGAGGTCACAATATGATTGAGCCAGCCTCCTGGGGGGTTCCGGTATTGAGCGGACCACACACCTTTAATTTTGCCGATGTAAGCAAACGACTTTTAGCCTGTGAAGGCATGTACACGGTTTTGAATGAAGATGATTTTGCGCAACAGTGCATTACCTGGCTCGACCAACCCAGCTTGCGCTTGCAAGCTGGCCAAAATGCCAAACAGTTTGCCGAGCAAAATCGCGGCGCTGTTGATCGTTTGATGACGCTCGTATCGAAATACATTCCCTGCCAATAACATCCCATCTATTGTTTATTGGTTTCGCGGCGCCACTGTTTCATCTTAATATGCTGCGCCAATTTACGCAGTAAGGTAAATCCGTTACGTTGATAGCGGCCTTTTTCTTGATGTTGAATACGCAGCACGCCACCCACCTTGACGGCTTCAGTATGACCTTGAAACTGCTGCCGAAATATGCGGTCTTCATTGGCTTTGCGCCAGTGATCACTGGGTTTTTGGAATAGTCGAATTGAGCGACAGTAGCCTAGTTCGCGTGCGATATCCCCACGAGTAATTTGCATGGGGCCGGTGGCGCGATTTAATTCCGTGCGCAGAAATTGCGAGCTATCCAAGCTCCAATTGTCGAGATCGTGTAAATTCGGGTGCAGCCAGGGATGATCCGCGGCTAAGGGAATAGAGCGAAACTCGTAGGCGGGATACACCAAGTGGGATTGCACTGCAGGAAGCGCTTTCGCCAAATCATCAAAACAGTTTTGGTCAAATACCACATCGCAATCGGTAAACCAAATCCAATCCGCCTGAGTTTTCAAACTGGCGAGATTTCTGCCAATGGAACGGCGAAATAAACTGGTTTTCGCCAGCGGCAAAAAATGCCATGTGACATTCTCTCGCACTTGAGCCTGTACCCGTTGCAACAACTCAGTGGTCTCCTTATCTTCATCACAATAAAAAATGGTGACAATAAGGTGAACGTGCTGCGGTGGATTATGCAGAATGGAATTCAACTGATGATATAGGAAATGGGGGTAACGCCAACAATGGCTTACTATCTCGATGGCTTTCACGGTTTCTGTGGCACTGTGATTTGTCATCACGGGTAAAGTGTCAGGTGAACTCCAACGAGCGATAAATTTCTGCGCGTACTCCAAAACGCCATCCCAGGCATTAAATAGGGGTTTGTGTTCCGTCAGAATCTTGGTGAAGCTGTAAGCACGATTTTGATCGCTCAGCGTTGGCAATAGCTTCTGTGCTATGGCGGAAAAATGTTGTTGTTGGTCCTCGCTCAAAGCTGGCCCTGCTTCGATGTGCAACATTTTTTTCCAGTCGTGCTCGACTATGTAGTCATGTTCCAAATATTCAAAAAAACGCTGTTTTATGGTTAAGTCTGGCTCAAACTTTGGCAGTTGCTGAAAACAATTGGCCAACTGTTTTTCATCATCTGCCGCCAACACCATGCCAGGAATACGGTAACAGGCATCTCCCAGAACAATGACTTTTTTATTGAGCAACAAACCCTCAAGCCCCACCGTAGAATTAATGGTGAGTACCGCTTGGGCCCGCTCAATCACATCCTTAAGCGGTTGTTTTTGATCAAACTCCATCCAAGGAATCGTCGCAACATAACGTTTTAACTCGGTCAATTTTGACTTACTGCTGGGATGCTCACGTAATACCACGGGCATGGGTTTTGGCAAATCTGCCATCGCCTTCACAATGGCTTGTACCATTTGCATCATGGACTGAATCCAGCGGGAATTATCGAGAATCTGCGAATCGCGCTCTTTTTGAAATGGCACCAAAATATAGTCGAGTGGCAAAGTTGATAAATCCCGCTGCACGGCGACGCTAGCAGAGTAGCTGCGGCCAACGATATTGCGCTGTGACAATTCCCGTGCTGGTAAACTCCGATAAAATTCAGGGTCTAAAGGCACGGAGTTCCGAGCATTGATACCCTTAAAATCGGCGGTGGTGCTGTTGGGCAACAAACCATTTTCAAAATACAAAATGGGAATACCAAAAAAGCGGTTTACTTCATGTAAAACCAGATCCTGAAACTTATGGCCATTCCAGATCACAATGACTTGCGGTTGTTTCTCGCCGAGATAATAGAAAAGTCGCGAATAGATTTTTTGTATTTGCGCTTTGCGAACAACACGAAATAGCCTGCGCAATGCAGCTTGCAGCAGACCTTGTCGTGCGTTAAATACTTCGCGTTCGGCGCCTTCCAGCAACTGGGTCAGGACATCCTCAGGCACTCTGATCGGATCCCTGCGCCGAGGCAAAAAATGATAATACCGCACGTCAGTGCGGTGGCCCTCTAAACTGTAACGCGCCAATTGCCTAAAATACTGTCGTTTTTTGAAAGTACGATACAGAAATAAGCAATCGACCCCGGTCACCGGCATGGACATGGAGTTTTTTTCAAATTCGGTGGTCTTATTGTTCATAGAGAAAGCACTGTCATCAAGGTTTTTACTGAAAATAATGGCATACCGACGAACACGGCGAGCCCCAACCTATGAATCATGTAAACATAGGCAATTAAAATAGGACAATTCAAAACAACACTTCCATTAACGATGATCAAGGCTCACCCTATTTGCCGACGCCGCACTACTGGCGTTTCGACTCAAGCGAACAAAGAGTCGCAGCCTACTCAATAAGAAAAGCTCCTGCAAGAGGACAATGAGATGACGATAACAGGCAAAATGTATATTACTGGTGACTGGCATGAGGGCCAAGGCGATGCTTTTGTCGCCATCAACCCGATTGACGGCAAACCCCTGGCGCCGTCTTACCGCAGCGCCAGCGCCGCCCAAATGGACCAGGCGCTGCAAGCTGCGGAAGCGGCTTTGCCGCGTTTACAAGCCTTAAGTCTCGCTGACCGCGCGCGTTTTTTAAGAGCCTGTGCCGACGAAATTATGGCCCAACAGGAACCTCTACTCGCTCGCTATTGCTTAGAGTCCGGGTATCCCAAAAAACGCGCGAAATCGGAGTGCAACCGCACCTGTAAGCAATTGCACCTGTTTGCCGACTACATTTTAACCGGCCAACATTTGGATATTCGCATCGACCGAGCCCAGCCCGACCGCCATCCGCAACCACGGCCTGACCTCCGTTCTATGAATCAAGCGCTTGGGCCGGTGGTCGTCTTTGGGGCCAGTAATTTCCCCTTGGCCTATTCCGTTGCCGGCGGCGATACCGCTTCCGCTTTGGCC
>JBNKFP010000182.1:0-6078 GCA_050289365.1 Cellvibrionaceae bacterium
ATTTTCCCACTGAATATGTCAAGCCAGTTGTTTTTCCAAATCCAATTTCTTGAGAATTCGTGAATAATTAATTGAATAATATTCGTAAATTACTTTTTATTTCTTGAATTTTTTCGACTGCTTCACTTGTTACTTGCGTGTCGAATAGTTTTAACCAGGTCAATTTGGGTAGTTCACATATCTGATAAAAATTGTTGTTTCCAAACTGGCAATATATAAGTGTTATTCTGCTGAAATTGGAGTTTTTTAAAATTTCTAGATTGCAATTAGAGAAATTACAGCTATAAAATGCTAGGAGACAATCTTCGTTCAATGTGTTTAAGGCGCTAAGTTGCTCATCGGATATTGACTGAGAAGAAAACCCGATAACGATTTGGTTGTTTTTGTCTCGCTTTATTTCTGCTCCAGCAATTTCAATGTTTTCAATATTTGACATAAAAAACTAATCCTTATTTCGATGTTCTCGTGTTTTCTCAGCGTCGATCCCTCGCTCCTTCATTTCCTGAATGAATTGGTTGTTGTGAGCTTCAGTTGGCTTATAGTGACCACTTTCTGAGTTGTTCCGTAGCAATATTCCAGAAGCAACTTCAAGTTCGCCAGCGGATGCGACATCTCCACCCGCCAAAAATGACGAATGATGGAATTCGAATATTCGTGGTGGTCCGGCAAAAATACGACCCTGCGGGTCCATCACAAATATATAGACTCCATTTGCCGCATCACCTGTATCCAGCGGAAGCCCTTTAGTATTAGTTATCAGGCCGTCTTTAACAAAAATTTCAAGTGGTGCACGCTCGGCTTCAGTTTCTAGATATTCGACTTCAACTCCTAAGCCTTCCCAGGCTTTCGCGAATCCTAGATCCTCTGCTCTGTATTCTGGTTCCATTTCCTTTAAGTTATTATATTTGTTCTCCTTACAAGCCAACCCAAACGGATCCACCCATCCAGTGGGATTCGGCACATACTGGTAGTTATTCACCCCACCCAACAACCCAATTGGATCCTGGCTAATAAACTGCCCAGAATTGGGATTGTAATACCTATGGCGGTTGTAGTGTAGGCCGGTTTCTTCGTCGAAATATTGGCCTTGAAAACGCAGGTTGTTTTCCACTTCGCAAACGGCCATTTTGGCTACGTTGCCGTAGGTGTGGTATTGGGCTTGCCAGACTACTCGGCCGGTATCGGAGGTCAGTTCTTTGGGGGTGCCGAGGTGGTCGAGGTGATAGTGGAATACTTGGTCGTCCTGCACCAGAGCGACAGGGCGGAAGGATTCCGGTTCGTAGACGTAGGTTTTTTTAATGTTGTTGCGAACTTCTTGCACCATTTGATCGCCGGCCCATAAATAGCGGGTGGTACCAAAAGAATCTTGCTTGCTGATGCGGCGGCCGAGGGGATCGTATTGATAGCGGGTTGTTTGTCCCTGTTTTTCAACTTCGACCAATTGATTGTGCAGGTCGTATTTATATTGGGTGCAAATTTTGCCATCTTTGCCGCGATTTTCTTGAATCAGGTTGCCGCGTGGATCGTATTGAAATTTGCGGTCACCTTGCATGCGCAACCGGTTGCCTTTGGCCGTGCCGGACGTATTGGATTCACCTGCTGCCAGTAAATTATTGGCCGGATCAAAATCAAACGTTTCGCTGGTTCCGCCTTCAACCAGTTTCAATCGGTTCAGCAGGTCGTAGGTGTAATTCGTCTCTTCGTTGTTGTCCTTGAATTGACTGAGATTGCCGAACTGATCGTAACTGTACTGCCGTTTAATGGGGCCGGCTTCTTTTAACTTGCGGTTGAAGCTTTGCTGTTTGTTCAGGCGGCCCGCTGGATCATATTCTTTTAAGGTGATTAAGTCGCCCTGTTCACGAGCGACTTCGCGGCCCAGAATATCGCGCTGAATCGACGTGATTTGAGTGTGATTCCAACTGATATTTTCCAGGCGGTTGTGCTGGTCAAAGCCGTAATCGATGGTTTGCCCATCCGGTAGGGTGATCCCGCTGCGTTTGCCCGGCCAAATATTGTTGAATTGAATATCTTGCATGGAAGCGCTAATGCGCTGGCGCTTGGCATTCAAATCACTGTGGTGTTCTTTAACCAGATTGCCAAAGGCGTTGTAGGCAAAGCTAATAAATTGTTGGTCGTTATAGGTTTCTAGCAGGCGACCCTTGGCGTCGTATTGAAATCGTACCAACTGCTCAGGAGTGTCGGGGGTGCTTAGGGAACGGCTGCGCTTGGCCAGCATTTGGCCCATGGCATCCCGCTCAAATTCCGTGATGACTTCGCCGGAATCCAGGTGTTTTATCAGGTGGCCGGCTGCGTCATATTTATAGTGCTGAGTGCGTCCGTCAAAGCCGACTTCTTTAATTAAGCGCTCGTTGCCATCATAGAAAAATTCATAGCGCTCACCATTCTCATTGATGAGGGCGGTGAGGTTGCGCTCGGTATCGTATTCGTATTTGAGGGAATGACCTTCCGCGTTGATGCGCTCAATGACTTGGCTGAGACCATCGTAGCGAAATTGTGTCGTGCGCCCCTGGCCGTCACTGTAGCGAACCAGTTGATCATTTTCATTGTATTGGTAATGGCTGGTTTCGCCGTTGGCGGTGATGACCGAAGCCAGTTTTCCCGTTGCGGTGTAGCTCAGTTGAACTGTGCCAGCGGAATCGCCATTGGAGAGTTGAATCTCCGAGCTGATGCACTGGCCCCAGTCGTCATAACTTAAAGTGCGCGAGTGGCCAGTGCTGTCGGTGAATTTGCTGAGCTCGCCGGCTTGATTCCAGTTATAGAGGGTGGTCCGGCCCAGAGGGTCCGTCACTTTGTGTACCAGGCCATTGGCATGGTATTGATACTGAGTTTTTTGCCCGTAGGGATCTAGGGTCGCCGTTAATTGGCCATCGCTGTTGTACTCACGGCGCCAAAAACTTTTGTCCTTGTCGGTAACACTGGTAATTCGATTTTGAAAATAGCCAAGCGTAACACGATTGCCAAGGGGGTCGACCATACCCGCTGGATTGTGGTCTTGATCAAACGTATATTGGGTGACGTGCCCAAGGGGGTTTTGGTACGTTTGCTTACGGCCATTTTGGTAGCTGTAGCGGTGTTCTCCGCCCTCGTTGTCAACATGCCGGACGATCTGGCCATATTCGTTGTAGACAAAGGATTCGGTGAAGCCGCGGCTGTCGGTGACTTGGCTTTGTGAATTATCCGGGTCCCACTCAAACAGGCATTCGTAGACGCCCTTGTCACCGTAGTTGCGAATGCAGCGCGCACGGTGATCTTCCCCATCCCATTCAAAATAAAACGAGAAACCGGTTTTTAGGGTGCGTTTGGTGATTAAGTGATTTTCATATTGATAGCGTTCGCCAAAGCCCAGGCTGTTTTTTTCTGCGATTAAATCGCCATACTCATCATATTCATAGGCGACCAGAATTTTATGATTGCCCGTGACCGTGTTGGCCAAACTGACACTGCTGATGCGCTGTTGTGCGTTGCGCTGAAAGACAAAACTTTTGCCCCAATTGCCTTCGGCTTGAACCAGTTGCTGACTTTTGTTGTACAGGAAGCGAATGACAAAACCCTGTTCCGCTTTCTTTCTGCCCAGTTGGCTGTGAGCAGCCTTGTACCCTGGATGGCGAATTTCCCGCAGTAAGCAAATGCTGCTCGCTTTGCCGTCGCTACTGAAGACTTTGAAAAAGTTACCGTCGTTCTTAAGAATAAAGACCCGCTCGCCAACTCTATCCAGGGTGAAGCCTTCTGGTCGGTATTTGCTGGTTTGATATAGAGCCGGCAATGCAAAGGGGATTTTGCGACCTTCTTGATCTACATAGGTGAGTTTGGCGTCTTCGATTACGAGGTGCTCAGAGCCACTAAAATGCCAGCCGTGGCCTAAGCCTATATCGGACGCACGCGAGCTGCGATAGGTGCGCTGCCACGCCCAGGGAATAGGGCCGGGGAGCGTACCGTCGATCAACTGCAGGATTTCTTCACCGGAAATCATGCTGATGGGCTCGCCGCGTTCTTCGCAATTCTTGTGGTCCTGTTCGGCGTTTTCGGGTGGGGCATCGCTGACCACGGGTGGCGTGGAATGGGACGAATTGCTGGGCGGGCTGCTGATCCGTGGTGGTGACACATGGGCTGGCATCACACTGCCCGGACTGGACAGGTCGTCAGATGAACCCTTCCCGCTGGGTGCGCCTTTGTTGCCTTTGACTTCGTTCATACGATTTAGCGGTGCGCCCTCAGGAATCATGTGCAAGTAGCTGTTATGGGCTAACTGAGTCAGGTTGCGCAGAATGAAGTCGTCGGTTTCGCCAGTGGGCGCCGGGCGGTGGTGGAGGGTGCTCCAAAGGGTTTGCCAGCTGGCGGGTTTAAGAGGTTGGGCATTGGCGAAAAACTCGCGCAACTCTAGGCGATTGAGCAGAAGTTGTTGGTCTGAGCTGGGCGGAGTGGGCTGTGAGTATTTCGTTAAGCGGTAGCGCGTGCCTTCCTTGTTGCGAATGATGACATCCATAAACTTCTTTTGGACCTTTCCCTGATCTAGTGGGTACTGATTTGGTGCTTAAAGGAGTGGCGACTTTAGCATGGCGGACAGAGTTCGTCTAGGCAGGCAGGGCGCCGCTGGTGTAGGAAATCAACCTGCAAATTTGTCTTCGAATCGCCTCGGGCGACTGAGTGCTCCCAAGCATGGCGCTGTCACTAAGATAAGCTCGGTTAGCAAGTGCGCAATTGTTGAAATAGACCCCCCGGGTAGAGTATCAGCCGTCAGTGGCACGTTGCTTGTGTCTTTCTGTTGCCTGCGTTTTATATTGCGAAAATCCCCTGAACAAACACAATTGGTTCCTATGTTAAGCAAACCGCGCTGGCTATATAAGGCATCGCTAATTTTAACTGTCTGCATTTGTACGCTATAAATAGAGTTAGCTGTGCATTGGGGAGCGTTATTTGACGCGGTTGGTTGATCAAATTATAGATTGGTAACGTCGGCGCTTTAGGCCAGTTCTCTTTGCCGTGGCCGGGCCCTCATGTTTTGGGGTTTGTTGGCCCCTTCATTTCAGCATTCTGGAGTGCACCTGATATGGGTGGCGATCATCCAGTAGTGGATACATTATTTGAGCGCGAATGACCAAGCGCTACACGAAAATAATTTTAATAAAGAGCACTATGACGCTGAGTATCAATCAAATTGCAATCGCCAAGGCTGGGCCTGTCACCCTAAAGTGGCGGGGGGCGGGTTTTTTCTACTTGATTTTACCAATGCTTATTTTACTGGCGATGGCGATTCACTATGCGCTGGCGTATGAGCAGTATTCCCGTTATTTAAAGGTGGAAAAGGCGCGTTTACCGGAACAGGTTACGCGCGAAGCGGCTTATATATTGGACCGATTTATTGCTGAAGTGCAAAGTCAAACCGACGCAGCGGCGGAATCCATCACACGCATGGAATTGCGGTCAGTCACGTCTGAACAAGCGACTTTGTTGAATGACATAGCGCAAAATATCGCCGGATTAAGCATGTCCTGCTCCGGTGTGCAGCCGGAAAAACAGGGTGAAATGGGCTCGAAGATTCATGCGCGTGATTTCATTTCTTGCTCGTACCAAAATCAAACACTGCCGGTGGTGGAGCGGGCTCGCATAGATCAAGCCGATGCGCAAAAACTGCATCACGATAATCGCTATCATGCTCAAGTATACGGTTCTGCAGTTGCCTTCGTCTCATCCGTGGATGGCCCTGGTGCAAGTGAGTCTTCAGAATCCATTCCTCGTTGGTCAACCTATTTCTATCGCGTAGGAAATAAGTTGCTTTACGATGACTTACAAGAGCTTACTTACCAGAATCCCGATAATAGGGATACCGCCTGGTTTCACAAAACCCTAAAGAGGCAGGCCAACGGCTGGGCGGATCCCTTTTTTGACCCCGCGGGTGAAACCTATATGGTGACCTATTCTTCTGTCATTCGGCGTGGCATAGGGGGAGCACCTATCGGTGTGGTGACTGCGGATATATCGATTAATTTGCTCGAGGAAATCATCGAGGAATTTATTATTGGATACGATGGCTTTGGCGCCTTAACCTTTGGCAACGGT
>JBNKFP010000183.1:0-6047 GCA_050289365.1 Cellvibrionaceae bacterium
CTCTGGTTCTCTTTACCCTATTGGCGCAAGCGGGCGTTGGCGCGTTTCTTATCCCTTTCTTCACATACCTGCTGGGTGTCAAAGGTATGGCAGCATTTTTTAGCTCTGACGCTCTGCTTGGCTTGTGCGTGCTGAGTACCGCCCTAACCGGGATCGCCCTACTTTTTAGCGTGTCTCATTTGGGTAAACCTATGCGTTTTTATCGCGGATTTAATAACCTGAGATACTCACCTATGTGCAGAGAAGGCTTTGGTTTGTCTATGTTCGCTGCAGGCACCGGTTTAGCAACGCTGCTCGCAGCGCCCAGCAATAACTGGCTCAATGGGATGATGGACCAGGCAGTGGGCTTCAGCCTTGCACCGCTGGCAAGTTCACTTTCCCCAAATCTGCTCATCTCAGCCAGCCTATTTGCCGCTGCCAGCGGCTTGGGCGGCCTCTACTACATGTACAAGTGCTACCAAATCAAAGCACGTCCGTTTTGGAACCACTGGCAAACAGCAACCAGCTTTGCCGGTAACAGCTTGTCGCTGGGCACCATTGTGGCAGCCGCCTTTGTACTGCCTAGCTTGTGGAGTGAATCCGAAGCCTTAACCGCTGCCGCGCTCATGCTCGGCATGGTATTTACCTTAGGTGTTGCACTGGAGTCCCTAGGCCTGGTCGCCCACAACAAGGACATGAGACACAGTGAAAATGAAGGTGGGGCCTCTCACTACGTACAATGCACAACTTTCGGCAAAACCTATACGCTTCGCAACTACCTGCTAGGCCTTCAACTGCTGGGAGGCATAGGCATCTTAGCTCTACTGGCTTCGGACCACCTGTTGCCAGCCCTGATCGCGACACTTATGGTATCCGCCATTCACCTATTTACCGCCCTGGTTGGCCGCGCACTGTTTTATATTTTGGTCATTCCAACGACCATGCCAGGAGCCTTTTTCTGGAAAAACAAAGGTTTTGAACAACACGCGCGCGATATTGGGCTGGCCAACAACCCTGCCACAGGCGTGGCGCCAAACCTGCACTAATACGCAGGCGCTTACCCCAAGTAAGCGCCGAATATATGGATAATTAACCCCGCAATGACGAACTCATCGCCGCAGTTGCACATCGATAATATAATCGGCCTAAAAGTCGTATTGGGCATCAACTATATTGATCAGCAAACGCAGGAATTGTTAGCGCCACGACAATACGGAGGAACGGTCGTGACCGCCAATCAAGAATCGGTCAGCATTCAGATTGGCGCTGCACCAAGCGAACAATTTCACTTACCCAGTGATCTAAGCGCTTGGTTTTTAGCACCGCCCGGAGACTATCGTATTCCAAACACCGACATCACAATCACCCATCCGAACTATTTAATCACCTGGAATGTCTATCGCGTGAAACCAAAATCAGAAGAGGATGGGCAGCATGAATGGTGGGAGTGGCAGCCTGCCGCTCAAGCACCTCAAGTCAAAAGGACTTAAACGAAATACGCAGTGCTGCTCGCCTTTTCAACAGTGCGCAAAAACGCCATTCATTTCAATAGAAAATGGAACTCCAACGCTTTGCCCCTTTGTGGCTTTACACTCGATCAAGAGTTGTTACAATGCCGCCCCGTGTTCCCGTAGTTTAATGGATAAAACGAGGTCCTCCTAAGACTTAGATACAGGTTCGATTCCTGTCGGGAACGCCATTTGCCCTCTTTCAAGCGTCGATTCTAACTTCACCGCCTTGCATAACGCATTTACACTCCTTTCCCCCTTCATCTACACTGATTTTTGTGTGTAACCAGCAACGCCGCCCACCACTTGTTTGCTTAAATACCGCCTGATTTTCCATCCGCCTAAAATAGAATGTTTGTGCTGATTTTTGCAGTTTTTAATTCACACAAAGGATGCAAAACCGCCTTGACTTGCCTCAAAAGAGTCTGCACTTAGTTTCATTTTGACTCCACGAGCAACATTTAGCCTCACTTAAAGCGACAACATAAAGTTCCTAACTAGGGGTTTTTGCCCCATATTTAAACTTTTTTGCCCGGTTGTGAATAGCCTCTCATTTGTCCACAACGATATAAAGCAAAATATTCCACAGAGTAGTGAACATTAATTCCAGCCAGTTTCTAACTAGGCCGGCAATACTATAAAAACAAATTGCTTGCTTATTGATACCAGACCATTAGCCGATGTAACGAATTTTAGCGAGTGGCAGACGGGCACGCATTAATAGTGATATTGCAGAGCTTGACGTTTTATACGGACACAATTTTTACTTAATTGCTCTTGAAAACAACCACTTAAGGCACATAACCTCATGAAAAAGACTCCTCAAACTGCAACTGAAAGCACTCCGGAAGCCTCTCGCCGTAAAACCATAAAAGCGCTTGGCTCCGCCATGGTTGCCGCTCCAGTGATGTCAATGCTCGGATGCGGGGTACCGGCGACCTCAAGCTCATCGAACAGCGTAGCCAGCAGCAGCTCAAAATCCAGTAGCAGTGCGCAATCCTCAAGCAGCCCTGGCATGGTGGACACCCGCTATCTGACGCCTGAAGGCTGGGCAAAGGGTGGCACCGCGTCGATTCAGATGGAGTTCCCACCTACCAATGCTTTCGATGGACTAAGCTTATCTAACTGCACCAAAATCCAACGGGTCCCAACCCTCGGCCCATGCCTAATCGGCGTTCAGGGCGACCGTCAAGATATCTCTGAAGGAGAACTTGGGGTACCTGTCATCTTTGCCTTCCAGCTGGTTAACGGCAGCTGTAATCCAATGCCGGGATTAAAAGTTGAAATTTGGCACACCAACTGTGACGGATTCTATTCCGCCGATGAAAACGCAGCCACATACAAAGGACCCAGTTGGAACTTTGGCAATATTTGCATTAACAATAACACCACGAGACTGGCGGAAGCGAAAAGCTCCATGTGGCACCGCGGCTCACAAATTTCTGATGGCGATGGAAAGGTGTACTTTAAATCTTGCTTCCCTGGCTGGTATACAGGTCGCGTGGCTCACCTACACTTTAAAGTCTCAGAAAATGGTCAAGAATTATTCCATACCCAATTTGCATGGACCGATAGCTTCGCCAAAGAAATTCATGTGAAACACCCAGAATATATCGGCATCGAACAAGACACACCGCTGAGCAAACCCGATCAAGAGTTTGGCGCTCAGGTGAATCCAGAATGGATCTTTAGCCCTAAAAAGTTGGTTGATGGATCCATGATCTGTGCGAAGATCATTTCCGTAAGTTAATCTTTAAAACCTCAAGAAAAAAGAACGTGGCGAGCAGCCAGTAGAGGTGCTCGCCATTTCTCATTTATAGACAGTAAGGTTTTTGACTATGAGCGTTGGCGTTCCAGAGTGGGCACACGAGAGAGTGTACGATGCGACAAGCGAACAGGTTTGGAATTGCTGGACAGATCCCAGCCTTTTTGCACGCTGGTATGGCCCGAATGTGGAGACAATCATCCACAAGATGGATGTCAAGCCGGGTGGCGAGTGCCACCTGGAATTGAAATGGCAAGATCAATCTTTTTTTCAAAAATTCGAGTATCTTGAGGTCACCCCCCACGAACGCTTAGTCTGGGCACAAGCAAATGCCGATAAAAACTGGGAGGTGATTCCATCACCGCAACTGGAAAACTGGCCAATTGTTTTGATATCGACTATGTCTATCAACCTTGAACTCGGTAAACCTCAGATGCGCTTTACCTGGTCGCCATTTAAAGCAACCCCAACGGAAATTACAACATTTAAAAATGCCAGATTAGAAATGGACGCCGCTTGGAACACCGCGTTTTCCATTTTGGACAATGTGATCGACGAACTAAAACATTCTTAGCTCTGAGCCCTTCTCCTCTGAATCAAGCTACCCCGCACAAAAAAAGCCCCAGTGTATTGTCACTGAGGCTTAAACTAATACGCAACCACGCGATTAACGCGACAGCAAAAGTTTACATTTTATTTAAATATCATCCTGGCAAAACTGTAAAGACTTGGATTCCAAACACCCATATCGTGACCCCCGCCAGGATATATTTTGTAGAGGTGCGGCACGTTATTCGTAGTTAGGTGATTATGCAGATTGCGACTCCCCGATAACAAACCATCCTGGTCGCCACAGGATATAAAGATTACTTTTAACGTGCGCATAGCAGCATAATTCGTAGGACTTTGATTTAAATTGGGTGCTGCGGAAAATCCGCCAACCCAGGCAAAGGTATCGGTATTTTTCAAACCAAAGGTAAGACCTTGACCGCCACCCATCGAAAGCCCAGCTATTGCTCGATTTTCCTTACCTGGTGCCGTTGAATAATTCGCTTCGATATATGGAATTAGGTTTTTAAGCAATACTCCTTCGAACGCGGCAAAACTCCCAAAATCATCACCACTGCCTCGCAGCGCGTTGCCATCTGGCATCACGATGATCATAGGTGTAATCAAACTTTGGTTATGCAAATTATCAACAATATTATTAAAACCGGAACCAACATGTTGCTGCCACTCCAACTCATTTCCACCGATTCCATGCAGTAAATAAAGCACCGGGTAGGTTTTATTGGGATCGTAGTTAGGCGGCATATATACCGACGCCTTCAAATTGCGATTGACTTCGGCAGCATTGTATGTGACCACATCCACTTTGCCGCGACTGCCGCCTGCAAATTGCGTGAAATTCGATGGAGGATCAATAATAGCTGGCAATTCGGGTTCCGGCGGCTCTTCAAATTTACCGCCGGTACTTGAATAAATGGCAATACCACTGATCGTAGCGTTTTGCATGGTCGATTGCAATTTGATAGACAGAAATCCATCGGTCACATTGACATCACTTACCACATGTTTCATAGCCCCATCGTGACCAACCTGACTGAAAATATCCAACTGGGAAAGCGCTTGCACGCCTTCGACGGCGACACTGAACGATCGTTCGCCAGCCGCCTCCAAATACATTTCAACAAAATGCAGTTCGACGCTGTAATGAGAATTGGTAACCGGAATTTCATAGCTGAAATCTTCGCCGTAGCGCTCGGATTGATAAAGCGCATCTTCCGTGACGCCACTGATCGCATCAGTGGTGGTGTTTTGTGAGCCACCACTGGAGAACCGATCGGCTTTGTACTCAACACCTTCGAATGTCACTGGAACAGAGCCACCGGCATTAACAGCATAAACCAGGGTAGAACCAGATGGTACGGAAGCGGCTGAACTAGACGATTGCGACGACGAGACGGAGGTTGTTGCCGATGATGACACGGATGTACTCGCACTGGAATCAGTGGGTGTCGTACCACCACACCCGGACAACATCAAACTACCTGCAAGAACGGAGTAAATTAATTTTGGCACTTTGCTACCGAATTTCATTTTTATTCTAGTCATAATGTCTACCTTTTAATTGTTCATATCGCATTGAATTTAGATTTAATGTCTTTACCAAACGTCATATCAATGTGCTTTTACCTGCCCCCATAAAGAGTGCTAACGGATATCAAAATGACTGAAAACTACACCGATGCATCAAGTATTAACAAAGGTCGGAATCAAGAAAATATGTCTTATGATTTTTATTTTTATATTGAAGACATTCTATGATGATCAACTGAGCAGAGACGTGACCCCCTATGCAAAACCACGTCAATAGCTGAATAATTTTGAGTTTTAAGGTTAAGAACCGTTAACAAACAGTTCAACAACTACTTTAATGAATAGTTTCTCAATGACAATTTAGAAGAAAAATTCAATTTAAAAACAAGGAGAATCGAACGTAAGGAAAGGCTAGGTAAAAACGGAACAGGCAATTTTGTGGATTCATAAAACAAAAAAGGCCGCTCAAAAGAGCGGCCCTTAGCGCTGAACTTTTATTTGTTCGCTTTTAAAAGTCCAAGCTTATAAGGTCGTTCATTGTAAGAACCAGAATACCCACTCAAATTAACACCTTGATACAAAAATTGCATATTACAGGCATCAATCTCCATTTTTTCATCGTAGCCGGCACGAACCATTTCGCCATGACTGACTTGCTGAGTCCAATTGCCAGCGGGGAAGTTGACATTACTGTT
>JBNKFP010000184.1:0-6006 GCA_050289365.1 Cellvibrionaceae bacterium
CACGTGCAGATTGATCATACCCAAAGCCACTTGCATTTCGGCTTTGACCGATTTAGATGTTTCCTTTTCAATTGCTTCCATGATAATTTCGCGTAAATCTTCGTCGGGAGATTTGATTAGGTCCCGAGCAGATTGCACCCTCAGATCGTAATCCTTAGATGTCAATTGAATCGACGCTATTGCTGTACGCAGTGCTCCACGCACAGAGTTATTGATTTTGACTTTATCAAGTACTTCAGGGTTGACAATACCCAGATTTTTTTGGTCGATCACATCAGTGATCTCGACGCCGTTTTCCTTTTCGTTACCGATCACCAAACGACCATCGGCTTTTTTGGAAAATAAATACCCTTCTGACATAGCTTTAAAAGTACTTAATAATCTAGGATCATCGAGCTCTTGCAGTTTGGCAATGGCTTTTTTCTTGGCGGAGTAGGATCTGCCGTCCAAGTCGCCAACAATAGATTCGAAATCCGCGCCAAAGCACGGCAAGGCCATAAACCAAGCGATGCAAAGCGCAAACGCGATATGGATAATTTTCATGGTTCTGCACCAGTGGTTACGATTTAATGTATCGTTTTATTTTGATTTTGTGATGGGTGTTATACGGTCAAAAAAGCCAATAAATAGCAACTCGAGGTTGTGCTGTATTTATTGGCTATTTTTGTCATATCCTTTGATTGACAGTGACAGCTCCGCATTAAGATGAAGAGCTGCCGGGTATATTATTCGTAATTTTGACCTGAACATTTACCGGTTTTGATATTGAAGTTTCCACAGCTAATCGGTGGAGTCCAATCCGCAACGATATTGGCAGACTCAGGTAAGAAATTAGTCCACGCATCACCAATCACACCCGCTGGAGTTGACCAAACAATTTCGAACTGGCCATCTTCTTGAATCTCACCAATTAACACCGGCTTAGTCAAATGGTGGTTGGTGTTCATTACCGCAATACCACCCGTCAGGTTGGGAACAGTAATTCCGTACATGGCATCACGAACGGTATCCACATCGGTAGTACCCGCATTTTTAACCGCTTGAGCCCACATTTTGAAACCGATATAAGTGGCTTCCATTGGGTCATTGGTTACACGTTTTTTGTCTTTGATGAATTTATGCCACTGAGCAATGAAAGCATCGTTGGCTTTAGATTCTGAGCTCATGAAGTAATTCCATGCAGCTAGGTGACCTACCAAAGGCTTGGTATCAAAACCAGACAACTCTTCTTCACCGACAGAGAATGCAACCACTGGAATATCTTCTGCACTCAAACCGGCGTTACCCAATTCTTTGTAGAAGTTCACGTTGGCGTCACCGTTGATAGTAGAAACAACAGCGGTTTTCTTACCAGAAGAACCGAATTTTTTGATTTCAGAAACGCGGGTTTGCCAGTCGGAATGACCAAAAGGTGTGTAGTTAACAGAAATATCGGCTTTAGCAACACCTTTGCTCAACAGGTACTGATAAAGAATTTTGTTGGTGGTGCGGGGGTAAACGTAGTCCGTTCCCTCAAGCACCCAACGTTTAACACCCTCTTCATTCATCAGATAATCAACAGCGGGAATGGCTTGTTGGTTTGGCGCGGCACCGGTGTAGAAAACGTTTTTAGAAGACTCTTCACCTTCGTACTGTACGGGGTAAAACAGTAAACCGTTCAGCTCTTCAATTACGGGCAATACCGATTTACGTGAAACAGAAGTCCAGCAACCAAAAATCACATCAACTTTGTCTTTGGACAAAAGTTGTTTGGCCTTTTCAGCGAACAGAGGCCAGTTGGAGGCGGGGTCAACCACGACGGGTTCCAATTTTTTTCCCAATAGACCACCGGCTTTATTTTGCTCTTCAATCATCATCAACACAGTGTCTTTTAACGTCGTCTCACTGATCGCCATGGTGCCTGATAAGGAATGCAATACCCCAACTTTAATGGTGTCTGCGGCACTGGCCAGTGTTGCACCAGTAGCAAGTGCAACAGCACTTAAAACAAGGCTGGTTTTTTTCACCAGCTTTTTAATATTGGAACTCATAATGGTCTCCTTTAGCTTTTGTAGCAAAATGCGTAAATATCGGACTTGAATTTTGTTATTAGCCTAATAAGCCTACGGAATTCGAAAGTTTGAATTTTTAGCAGGCACAGGCCCAGCGAACTGGGTAGACGGCGTGAAGGGGAGAGCAGAATTAGTGCCAATAGCGGAAAAAGAGTTTTCTCTTTCTCCTATTTACCCATTAAGCGACTGATTTAATTGATAAATTTATTTACTGCAGAATTGCGCGCCAAAGAAGAGAGAATGGTGTCCGAATGATTTGTGCAACGGTAGAGCACAATATAGCATCAAATTGGTGCAAATCGTTTTTAGTGGGGCACCAATTTCTACACCCAAACTAAAACCAGAGAATATTGCACCAAAATCAGGCTTACATCGGGAAAAGGTAGAATTAATGTGCTTTCAACTTAAAAATTCAACCTAGAGCCAAGCCCCAATATGGGGCGCCATTGTATACAAGATGCAAAGCAGGCGAAGAGCGTTCACCTGCTTCATCTTTTACGCCGATTTGGTGCGAAGCAGAATTCGAGTACGCAACCAAGAAACCGACTGAGCAATGATCGCCAATATCAATGAGCTAGACAAAACCGTTGCCAAACTGACCTGCCACCAAACTCCCTGACCAGCCAACTCAGCACCGTGAGCAACGCCATGCAAGGCAACGGACAGGGCAATGACACAGAAGCCCAAGCCAGAGAACCATCGCTTACTGACCACTAGAAACGCAGGCACCACAACCAGGGTAGCCACCAAACTCCACTCGTCATGGAGTGCAGGGAGCAAACGTCCAAAGGTCATGGCCATAAAAGTCACCCCAGCCAGCGCCATAATTCCGGTTACACGGGTACGATGAGCCATTGATGCCAACCACACGCCGATTGCGCCCAACACCAAGAGGTGGTCCAAGCCCATTAATGGATGTAAAAAGCCCTGCATAAAGCTGTTGGAATCGCCGTGCCCTGCATGAGCCTGGGCCAACACCGGAAAAAATAATATCGCCAGTCCACTCAGTTTTTTCATTGTGCTTGTTCCCCCAATTGTCATGGTAAAAAATTAACTTGCTGTTTTCGCCGTGAGCATGCCATGGCTTTCGATAAATTCAACAACCTGATCCACTCCAGTGCCGTCTTTTAGGTTGGTAAAGACAAAGGGTTTTTGACCGCGCATTTTTTTTGCGTCGCGGTCCATTACGCCCAAGTCAGCGCCCACGAGAGGGGCTAAATCAATCTTGTTGATGATCAGTAAATCGGATTTGGTGATACCAGGCCCACCCTTACGCGGGATCTTGTCCCCCGCTGACACATCGATGACGTAAAGCGTTAAATCGGACAGTTCTGGGCTGAAGGTTGCCGCCAAGTTATCGCCACCACTTTCAATCAGAATCACATCCAAATCGGGAAATCGTCCCTGCAATTCGCCTACGGCGGACAAGTTCATAGACGCATCCTCGCGAATGGCGGTATGCGGACAGCCGCCCGTTTCCACTCCCATAATTCGATCTGGTTCCAAAGCCTCATGGCGCAATAGAAACTCCGCGTCTTCACGGGTGTAGATGTCGTTGGTTATGACCGCGATGTTATAGCGCCCCTTCAAAATCTCGCATAGGGTTTTTACCAGAGCGGTTTTACCTGAGCCAACTGGCCCACCAATGCCCAGTCTTAAAGCCGGTTTATTCATAGTTCAACTCTTTAATGTCGTGATTTAGGATCGAAAAAGTCGCGAATATTGATGTTCATGTTGTGCTGATGCCATGGCCACACCCGGTAGGCTGATGCCCATATCACTGTCGTCCACAGTAAACGCGATTTCACAGGCTCTGGGTATGCGCTCAATCAAATGTGCCAGCATTATTTGCGCCTGAGTTTGGCCAAGGGGAACGATTTTGGTCGCCGCAGCGACTTGATTCTCCAGCCAACTCCAGCAAAAACCATAGACCGCATCCCGTGGACTGATTTGCCAATGGGCACAGGCCAAGGCGAATTGTCCCGCATAGGTGGGCTTGCTGGCAAAGGCGGAATCTGTTGCCCTGGCCACCCCCAAAGAATTCAACAGTCTTTGCAGCGCTAGCCCCATCTGCTGGTCTTCCAATTGCAATTCACGGGTCTCACGGCAGGCCGACAGCCAATTGTTCCAATAGGCCAAGCCCTGCCAATCATCTGCCTCAATGGCCGTCTGACAGCGCATCAATACCGCTGCATCCAATTGCGCAACACCGTGACACAGCACATTGTCCAACCAGTCCATAATTTGCTCATCACCCTTGATCCAGCCCTGATCAATGGCGCTCTCCAACCCCTGTGAATAGGCGTAGGCACCAATAGGCAAAGCGGGGCTGACCAAGTGCATTAAATGAAGCAACTGCATAGTTTGACTGGCTCAGTGTTCGTGATGATGGTGGGACTGATGTTTGCCGTGGTACGCACCATTTTCAGGTTGAAAGGGCTGTTGCTCAAAGCTCACCTCAGCACCCAACCCACGCACCATGTCATCAAGTACATGATCATGCAAATAACGCAGGAAGTTTGGCCCGATTTGCAGCGGTACATGGCGATTGCCCAGGTGGTATGCCACCCGCGTCAGCAACAATTGGTCATTGCTCAGTACTTGGCTCACCGACTCGGGGGCAGAAACTACGCGCACCAATTCGCCACTCTGACACTGCAAAATATCACCATCGATAAGCACTGTGCCGCGCTCGATAAACCAACCCAAATCAGCTCCGTTAGCGGTGACGGTTTTGTAGCGACTCTTTTGCCGCTCATCAAACGTTAACACCACTTCCGAGGCAACGCTGGCTGGCGCGTTTTTGAGCACTTGAAATGCTTCTAACATAGGTTTTGTTACCTTATCAGTCCCAAGTGAGACCGCTTAAAAAAGAAAATAACGCTGTGCCATAGGCAGCACATCTGCCGGTTCGCACGTCAACAGCACACCGTCCGCCCGCACTTCATAGGTTTGCGGATCGACTTCCATCTGCGGCTGATAGTCGTTCAAGACCATGCTGCTCTTGGTTACGGTGCGACAGTTTTTGGTTGCCACTAAGCGTCGCTCCAGCTGCAAACTGCCGGCAATACCGGCGAGCAGGGCAGCCTCGCTCACAAAACTGACCGAGGTGGACGTACAAGCGCGCCCCATAGCACCGAACATGGTGCGGTAGTGCACGGGTTGCGGCGTGGGAATCGAGGCATTAGGGTCACCCATAGGCGCGGCCGCGATAGCCCCCCCCTTAATGATCAGTGAGGGCTTGACGCCAAAAAAGGCCGGTTTCCACAGCACCAAATCCGCCAACTTGCCCACTTCTATGGAGCCCACTTCATGGGCAATACCGTGCGCAATCGCTGGGTTAATAGTGTATTTGGCAATGTAGCGCTTGACCCGAAGGTTGTCGCAAGAACTGGTTTCGCCTGGCAGCGCCCCCCGTTGCACACGCATCTTGTGGGCGGTTTGCCAGGTTCGACATATCACCTCTCCGACCCGACCCATGGCTTGAGAGTCCGATGAGATCATCGAAAAGGCACCCAAATCGTGGAGTATATCTTCGGCGGCAATGGTCTCTTTGCGGATGCGCGAATCGGCGAAGGCCACATCTTCCGGGATATTGGGGTCCAAATGGTGACAGACCATCAACATATCCAAGTGTTCATCAACGGTGTTGACCGTATAGGGTCGAGTAGGGTTGGTTGACGAGGGCAATACATTGCTGAGCCCGCAAGCTTTGATAATATCGGGGGCGTGACCGCCGCCAGCACCTTCGGTGTGGTACGTGTGAATGGTGCGACCGGCAAAGGCGGCGATGGTGTCTTCCACAAAGCCAGATTCGTTAAGGGTATCGGTGTGAATCGCGACCTGCACATCGTATTTTTCCGCCACTGACAAACAGTTATCAATGGCCGCGGGTGTCGTGCCTCAGTCCTCGTGCAGTTTTAGTCCCATGGCACCGGCGACCAGCTGCTCCTGC
>JBNKFP010000185.1:0-5933 GCA_050289365.1 Cellvibrionaceae bacterium
GGTGATGTTGCCTGCATGGATGAAAGAGGTTACTACAAAATAGTCGACCGTAAAAAAGATATGATCTTGGTGTCGGGCTTTAATGTCTATCCAAATGAGTTGGAGGACATCGCCAGCCAGCATCCCGGAGTGGTGGAATGCGCCGCAATTGGTGTACCCCATCCCGAAACGGGCGAAGCGGTAAAATTATTTGTGGTGGGCAATGGCGATAAAGTCACGAAAGAAGATATTATTGCTCACTGCCGTGAATTTTTAACGGGTTACAAAGTGCCCAAATTGATTGAATTTGTTGATACTTTGCCAAAAACAAATGTCGGCAAGATATTGCGCAGAGAATTACGCGAACAACATAAATAATACCCGAATCCGCGAAGCCACAGATTCAGGTGATAATCATGATCTAGAGGGGCCTAAGCCAGGGTCCTTGTGTTGATCTTAGGGGGAAATAGGTGGAAATCGCATCCGTCGTATTTGTGGTGCTGGCCGTTGTTCTGGTATTGGTGGGTGCTAAAAGCGTGCCTCAAGGCCAGCAATGGACGGTTGAGCGTTTTGGTCGTTTTACGCGTACGCTGAAACCGGGCTTCAATGTTATCATCCCTCTGCTCGATGTTATTGGCCATAAGCAAATTATGATGGAGCAGGTGCTTGATGTCGATCCTCAGGAGGTGATCAGTTCGGACAACGCCATGGTGACAACGGATGCCGTGTGCTTTTTCCAGGTGATCGACCCCATCAAGGCTTCCTACGAGGTAAACGACCTGCCGAAAGCCATGAAGAACTTGGTGATGACCAATATCCGTGCTGTGCTTGGGAGTATGGAGTTGGACGAAATGTTGTCCAATCGCGATGCGATCAATACCGCATTGTTGGTCAAGGTGGATGAGGCCACCAATCCCTGGGGTATTAAGGTAACCCGTATCGAGATCAAAGATATCAGCCCACCGCGCGATCTGGTGGAATCCATGGCGAATCAAATGAAAGCCGAGCGCGATAAGCGCGCGTTGATTCTGCGTGCCGAAGGTGAGCGGGAGGCGGCGATCAAGGTTGCAGAAGGTAAAAAGCGAGCTCAAATACTCTATGCCGAAGGTGAGCGGGAGGCGGCTTTCTTGGATGCGGAAGCCCGGGAGCGCGAAGCGCAAGCGGAAGCCCAGGCCACACGTATGGTCAGTGAAGCGATCGTGAATGGTAATCCACAGGCACTCAATTATTTTGTGGCACAGAAATATGTGGATGCACTGCATAAAATGGGCACTTCAGAGAATCATAAAATCGTGTTTATGCCCTTGGAGGCCAGTCAGATTATGGGGTCAATAGGTGGGATCCAAGAGTTGATTAAGGCGGCGACTCCGGCAGTGCAGTCACTCGATAAAAAGGAATCGTAAAACCATGTTTGAACATTTGAACGGGTGGCATTGGTTGGTGTTAGGGATAGTGTTGTTCACGTTGGAGGCTCTGGGAGCCGGTGGAATATTAGTTGGTGCTGCTGCGGGCGCTATCGTCCTCGCCCTGGTGTTGGCTGTTTTTCCGGAAATCCATTGGCAGTATCAGCTTTTAATGTTTGGTGTCTTAGCACTGTTAGGAACAGTGATTTTTTGGCGTTTTTTCCGTGTTGGTAAGGCGGATAACGAAACCACCAAGCTCAACAATCGTATGGCTCAGCTTGTGGGTGTGCGCGCGTCGCTTTTAATCGAAGTGAAAGGCGGACGCGGGAAAGTTCAAATCCAGGATGCCCTCTGGGCGGTCTCCTGCACAGAAGACCTCAAGGTAGGTACTTTGGTAGAGGTCGTCGGCTATGACGATAACTTTTTGCATGTTGTAAAAGTTGGCTAATATCATCACCCTTTGGCTCTCCTGTGGATCGTGGATCGGGTGGTATAACCTTAGGGTGTTTTTTCCTCCCCAATGACTCTTGCTAAGCTGGCCATATTGCAAATTAGGACCCATACTCAATAGATCTTTAGCAGTTGAGGAAGTGAGTAGGGCTACTCTTAAAACTATGGCAACTAACGCACTGGTTCTTTCCGGAGGTGGCGCACGAGCAGCCTATCAGGTAGGTGTATTGCAGGCTGTTGCGGATATTTTGCCCAACCTCGACAATCCATTTCCCATCATCTGCGGAACATCAGCTGGTGCGATTAACGCTGTGGGTATGGCTGCACACCCAGGCGAGTTTCAACAGGCCGTAGCGGATCTGGCTCAGACTTGGAAGGATCTTGAAATTGAGCAGGTATTTAAGTGCGGTTGGTTTGATTTGATTGGCAGTGCCGTTAAAGTAGCCGCTTCTTTTCTGAACGAGGGGGTTGGTCGAAACCGACCTCTGGCTCTGCTCGACAACAGCCCTTTGCGCCACACCCTCAATTCGGTGATACCGTTCCACAATATTGAACGTAGAATCAGTGCCGGTGATCTGTTGGCGATCAGCATTACGGCTATGGGGTATAACTCGGGCGAATCGGTTAGCTTTTTTCAGGGTGCTTCCCATTTGCGGGGTTGGCGTCGTGCTCGTCGCGTCGGTGCGCCGGCCAAAATCACGGTGGAGCATTTGCTCGCGTCGTCAGCAATACCGACCATATTTCCCGCCGTGTTCCTCAGTCAAGAGTATTTCGGCGACGGCGCCATGCGGCAGATGGCTCCGATCAGTCCGGCTCTGCACCTTGGTGCAGATCGTTTGTTTGTCATCGGGGTGAGCAGCAATCGCAATCCAGCTCATTGGGGTAAGCGCAAGGCACCGGTAAAACATTCGCCGTCAATGGCGCAAATTATTGGTCAAATGTTTAACAGTGCATTTATCGATGCATTGGAAGGGGATTTAGAGCATATGGAGCGTGTGAATGCGCTTCTGGCTTTAATTGACAAGGATCGCTGCAGCCAAACCGATCATTTGCGCTCAGTTGATACTATGGTCATTTCTCCATCCAAACCCTTGGATAAAATCGCCGGGCGACGAGTGCGTGATCTTCCGAATAGTTTGCGCTTTTTTCTCCGTAAAACGGGAGCAACGGCACGGGGTGGAGGGTCTGCTGCTGCCAGCTATTTGCTCTTTTCTCACGGCTATTGTAATGAGTTAATGGATTTGGGTTATCAGGATGCAATGTGGGAACGCGAAGCCATAGAAAACTTCTTTTCTGCTCCGCCTGCCGGTAGCGAGGAGCCGGTTGCTGACGCGCAAGGGGGCATAAGCCCACTGCGTCGTATATTTTAGTTTGCAGTTAGCTGTCCACTTCTTGGGCCATGACAAAGCCTTTACGCCCCCTGTCAACGTGTTATGATTTCGCCTCTTTTAAGTGAGGGGGCTTCATGCGAGACGCGAAATCAAAGCTGGTAAAAATTGTTTTTCTAGGGATTATTGCGGTAATCGGCAGTATTTTTGTCGTGGGCTTTTTTTTACCACAAACCGTAAGCGTCGAGCGCAGCATTATTATCAAAAGTAGCTCCGAATCCGTGTTCCCGTATGTCAATTCGATGAAGGCGTTTCACACATGGTCGCCTTGGGCCAAGCTCGACCCCAAGGCGACGGTCGAATACTTTGGCCCCGATTCTGGAGTGGGTGCGGGAATGTCCTGGAATAGCAAAGATAAGCGCGTTGGCAAAGGTCGCCAGGTCATTGTCGAGTCTCAGCCTAATCGTTACGTTAAAACCGAATTGTCATTTGACGACAAAAGTACTGGGTACGCCTATTGGCGCATTGAGGAGGCCGATGGCTCGGTTGTGGTCGTCTGGGGTTTTGATATGGATTTTGGCATGAACCCCATTATGCGATACCTCGGTTTGATGATGGATGACATGCTCGGCAAACTGTATGTTGCGGGCTTAACCGATTTGAAAATGCGGGTTGAAAGTGAACCGAAACTTGTTAATGAAGTGATTCACTACCAGGTGGGCGATACTCAATTAAAAGGGTATATGGCTTACCCTAGCAATGCCCAAAACGCACCGGGTGTGCTTATTGTGCATGAGTGGTGGGGGAACAATGATTACGCTCGCAAACGCGCTGATATGCTTGCTCAATTAGGTTATGTGGCATTTGCTTTGGATATGTATGGTGATAACAAAGTAACCGGTCACCCCAAAGAGGCCAATGCTTTTATGATGGAGGTGCTGGGGACCGATGGTCTGATCAAACAGCGTTTCATGGCGGCCTATGATCTTTTGGCAAAACATCCGAAATCCGATCCGGAACGACTCGCCGCCATAGGCTATTGCTTTGGCGGTGGTGTTGTTTTGAGTATGGCTCGTTCAGGTGTAGACCTCAAAGGGGTTGCCAGTTTTCATGGCAGCCTGCAAGGCCTGGCGCCTGTAGCCGACGATGTCAGTGCACGATTCGTGTTGTTTAATGGTGCTGAAGATCCCTTTGTGCCGGAAAAAGCAATTGCACAGTTTAAACAAGAAATGGATTCCGTTGCCTTACCCTATGAGTTTGTAAATTATCCTGGGGCCGTGCATGGTTTTACCAATCCTGATGCCACTGCCAAGGGTGAGGAGTACGGTTTACCTTTACGCTACAGTCCTGAAGCGGATCGGGACTCTTGGGAAAAACTGCAAACGTTTTTTGACGAGGTGCTATAGCGCTGCAACGATTAACGGAGCGCGATCCCATGGGTGTAAATCGTCAAACTAGGGCGGTTGCGGTGCTATTACTGTCGTCTGTGTTTTGGGGGCTTTCCTGGTTGCCGTTGAGGTATCTTGGTCAGCAGGGATTGAGCGGTTCACTTCTAATCTGTGTTTGCTATGGTGTTATGGGGGTAATGCTGCTGCCTTGGCTGTGGCGCTTTCGACACTGTATACGTGAGCAACCTCTAGCCCTTCTGGGGGTTTTTGTCGCTGGTGGCTTGGCCAACCTCTGCTTTAACTACGCTTTGATTTATGGCGAGGTTGTTCGGGTAATGGTGTTGTTTTATCTGTTGCCGGTGTGGGGCGTGCTTGGTGGACGCTTTATTCTCCACGAAGAAACCAATAGTTTGCGCTGGCTTGGCGTTGCATTGGCCGTAGTGGGGGCCGTAATAATACTGGGTGGTTGGTCGCTATTCTTAAGTCCGCTTAATTTGCTTGATTTGTGTGCTTTGTTGTCTGGGTTGTTTTTTGCGGCTAATAACCTGCTTTTTAGGGCACTTGAAAAGGTTCCCCTTAGCCTAAAGCTAAGCTTATTGTTTTGGGGATGTGCCACATTCGCCTTAATGTTTGCCTTTGTTGAAGGGCGTGTCTTCCGGTTTACTTTAACGCCTGCTGCAATGGCTATGACGCTTTTTTTCGCCGGTGTTTGGTTGCTGTGGACAAATGTTGGCACTCAATGGGCGGTTACTAAGCTCGCTGCTGGGCGATCTGCAATTTTGATGATCATGGAGTTGGTCGCCGCGGTTTTTTCCGCGATCTTGGTCGCGGGAGAAATTATCACGTTTCAAGTTGTCGTCGGTGGTCTGTTGATTTTAAGTGCAACTTTTATTGAAATAGTGCAAATTAGTCAGCCGAATACACAGGATACATAAAGTAAATTGTTAAAATATTGCTCTATTTTATTGAAATTAAAGAGTTAAATTTTTTAGGTGAGTGACGGCTCGGTATTTTTTATAGAGTTTTGGTAATGTCCAGGTCATGGATTACGATAAAACCGGGTTGAGTTTCGACAGCATGAGTTAGGTTCTGTCAAAATTGCCAAGCCGTAAACAATCCGGAAAAAGGCTGTATGGAAGGACACAGTCCTGTGAATTTTGTTGATTTTCCGGCGATATTCCGTCCTATCTCCGATTTTTGAAAAATAAATTCATACCTAGTACTAAAAAGCCGCTGCAAAATGCTGTATGCTTGCGCCGAATTTTTTCCCCAGTCCACGAGTATAGTAATGACAGACTTAAATAAATACAGAAATATAGGTATTTTTGCCCACGTTGATGCGGGTAAAACCACGACAACAGAGCGTATTTTGAAGCTGACCGGTA
>JBNKFP010000186.1:0-5925 GCA_050289365.1 Cellvibrionaceae bacterium
GCTAACAAAGAATCTTTGGTGATGGCCGGGTCTCTGTTTATGGGGGCGGTAGAGCAGTATGGAGCAGAATTATTACCTGTCGACAGTGAGCACAATGCCATATTTCAGTGTTTACCTCAGCCATTTCACAGTTTAGGCAGTGCTGGCGTAGAGAAGATCATATTAACCGGATCCGGTGGTCCCTTTTTAAACACGCCATTGGAACAACTTGGCTCTGTGACCGTGGAACAGGCCTGCGCCCATCCCAATTGGAGTATGGGGCAAAAAATATCAGTGGATTCCGCAACCATGATGAATAAGGGATTGGAGTTGATCGAAGCTTGCTGGTTGTTTCGGGCCCAGCCCGAAGAAATTGAAATCGTGTTACATCCGCAAAGCATCATTCACTCAATGGTGCGTTACAACGATGGTTCGGTAATTGCCCAAATGGGGCAGCCGGATATGCGCACACCCATTGCTCACTGTTTAGGCTGGCCAGAACGTTTGCAAAATGGCGTGCAGCCATTGAATTTTTATGAAATGGCTAACTTGACCTTTGCTCGGCCGTGTTTACAGCGCTACCCCTGTTTGGCGTTGGCCATGGAGGCCATGCGTCTAGGGGGTACTCATCCAACAGCACTCAACGCGGCCAATGAAATAGCGGTTGATGCGTTTTTAGCGAAACGCATTGGCTTTCTGGAAATTGGGCGGTTGGTAGAGAATGTGATGGAAAAATGGGATTGTGGCGAACCTGTTGATCTCGACGGGGTCATAGCAGCCGATCAATTGGCGCGACAAATGGCAAATCAATATATAACTGAGCAATTTAGGGTGGAAGGTTAATACCGCATCATGGAAATTATCCAAACCGTATTAGGGTTTATTGTCGCCATCGTAGTGCTTGTAGCCGTACATGAGTTTGGTCACTTCTACGTGGCACGTCTTTGCGGGATTAAGGTTTTACGCTTTTGTATTGGGTTGGGTAAGCCACTGTTTTCAATCTACGACAAACGTGGTACTGAGTTCGCGCTCGCGCCTCTGCCTTTTGGTGGCTATGTCAAATTGTTAGACAGTCGGGAAGTGGACGTTCCTGCAGAAGAAGCACATCTCAGTTTTAATTCAAAGAGTGTGTGGCAGCGTATCGCCGTGCTCGCCGCAGGCCCGGCTGCCAACTTTGTATTAGCGATTGCGCTTTTCTGGGTAGTGATGATGGGGCGAGGTGAGATCACGTACGCGCCAATTATTGGAGAGGTTGCCCCAGCTTCATTAGCCGAGCAGGCAGGTCTAGAAGTCGGCCAAGAAATTGTCGCTGTCGATGGCTCATCAACGGCAGGTAGAGTGGCTGTCCTAGAACAATTATTTCGCCGCTTAGGAGAAACCGGTGTAATTGCGCTGAAAATTAAAAACCCGCAGTCTGACTTGCTCTTCGATGTAGAGATCCCTATTCAAGGTTGGATGGCTGGTGTTAAGGACCCAAATCCTGCCGAAGGCCTTGGACTGTCATTTTATTTGCCGGAAATTCAGCTTGGCGAGCCCACTCCTGATTCCGCGGCTGAGGCGGCAGGGTTGCGATCTGGCGATGTCTTTGTGGCGCTTGACGAGCAAAAGAAATTGGACTTAGAGGCAGTGATCGCGTACATTCGCGCCCGGCCGAATCAATCCATGACGCTCCATATTTTGCGGGCTGGCAGTGAGCGGGACATCGCCATTACGCCCAAAGCTGTGACCCAAAAAGATGGCTCTGTGATCGGTCAATTTGGTGTTCAGATGGGGTATCGCTGGCCCGACAACATGGTTCGAACGGAGCATTACGGCGTTTTCGAATCATTTGGTCGAGCGGTGGGCATGACCTGGAGTAAATCCCAGTTTGTCTTGGCCTCTATGAGTAAGCTTGTTGTGCGAGAAATATCCGTCAACAACCTGAGCGGACCTATAGGTATTGCTAAGGTCGCCGGAGACCATGCTCGTGCCGGCTTTTTGTATTTTTTGGATTTTTTAGCATTGCTCAGTGTGTATTTAGGCGTGCTTAATTTGTTGCCAATCCCCATACTGGATGGCGGGCAAATATTTTATTGTTTGATCGAAGCGGTAAGGGGCCGTCCGTTGTCTGAAAAGGTTCAGGCGATGGGTTTTAGCGTCGGATTAACAGTGTTGGTGTTGGTCATGTTTGTGGCCATTTATAACGATATATTGCGCTTGCAGTAGCTTGGGTTGGTCAAACATTGGACAACATTACAATAACCATTAACTAAAAAGATTCAATAGTCTGTGAAACGTCTTTTCAAATTCAGTCTTAAATTCAACGCTCTGGCTGCAGCTATTCTGCTTGCAACAAACGCCTATGCAAATCAGGATGCATTTAAAATCTCGGATATACGCGTTGAAGGCTTACAGCGCGTATCCGCGAGTCCGGTATTTGCCGCATTGCCTATTGAATCCGGAGACTATGCCAGTAAAGAAAGTATCCAAATTGCCTTGAGATCATTATTTGATACTGGGTTTTTTGATGATATTGACGTTGCCAGAGATGGCGATGTGCTCATTTTTTCGGTTAAGGAAAGGCCGACCATCACGAAAATATCAATTGAAGGCAACAAGGCAATTAAAACGGAAGCTTTGGAAGAAGCCATGTCGAATAATGAGCTTGCCGAAGGCGAAATCTTGCAGCGAGGAACACTCGACGGCATTCTCAAGGAACTTGAGCGGCAATATATTGCACAGGGGCGCTATTCTGCAGAAGTCAAAGCGGATATTGAAGACCTGCCAAATAATCAAGTGAAAATTAATGTGATTGTGGACGAAGGCGACGTCGCTTCGATAAAGCATATTAATATCGTCGGCAATGAAAAATTCAGTGATGAAGAATTATTAGACTTATTTGAGTTGAATAAAACAGGCGCATTCTCGTGGATATCCAGTAACGATCGCTATGCCCGCGAAAAGTTAAAAGGGGATTTGGAGAAGTTAGAATCCTACTATTTGGATCGCGGTTATTTGGATTTTCACGTGGTGTCTTCTCAGGTATCCCTAAGCCCAGATCAAAAATCCGTTTATATTACGGTCAATGTGCACGAAGGTGAAATCTACACCGTCAGTAAAATAGATTTGGCGGGTGATTTGATCATACCTGAAGCCCGTGTTCGCCAGCTGATTTTATTGCGTGAGAACTACACATTTTCGCAGTCGATGATGACCTCTACGTCGGAATACATTACCAATCTGTTTGGCAATGCAGGGTATACCAATGCTGAAGTGAAAGGCATCCCTACACCGGATCCTGAAAATCATACCGTTGAAGTTACCTTTTTGATCAATCCTTCGCAGCGAGTTTATGTTCGCCGAATCGAGTTTAAGGGTAATACCCGAACTCGTGACGAAGTGTTGCGCCGGGAAATGCGCCAGATGGAGGCCTCGCCTGCATCCAATGATAAGATCGATCACGGTAAAATTCGCCTAGAGCGACTGAGCTATTTCAAAGAAGTTAATGTCGAGAATAAAGAGGTTCCGGGAACACCTGATCAGCTGGATGTGGAATATACGGTAGAGGAGCAACCATTCGCATCCATTAACGCTAATATAGGTTATGGGCAATATGCGGGTTTCTTGTTGGGTGCATCCCTGCAGCACAATAATTGGATGGGAACGGGTAAACAGGTTGGTGCTTCAATCAATTACAGCGACTATCAGACAGTCTATAATTTTTCTTATTCTGATCCCTATTTTACGCCCGATGGGGTGAACCGAGGAATCAGCTTATTTTACAAAAAAATTGATTACAGCAAAATTAATGTCACATCCTATTCTACAGACAGCTATGGCATCAATTTTACTTTTGGTTATCCGATCAATGAAATTCAGCGGTTGAATTTCAATTTTGGCTTCTCACACTTGGCTGTAAAAACGGGACCATACACTGTTCAAGAAATCCAGAGGACACCTTTTGAATTAGATCTTTCTCAGGATAACGTCTTCTATACAGACTTCGACAATTTAAAAAGCCCAGCTCCAGTGGATGGCGTCTATCAAGATATTAGTTTTCCTGTGGCATTAGTAACGGAAGATATGCTGTTTGATGGGGCCCCCGGATTTGTGGATCTGAATGGTTCGGAATTTGATTCGTTGAATTTTGGGTTCACTTGGTCTCGTAGTACTTTGAACCGCGGAATTATGGCGACTCGCGGGAGCCGTCAAACCTTTACTTTCGAGGCAACGGCCCCCGGAAGTGATATCGAATATTATACTCTTCAATACGACGGGCAAATATTTCAACATCTTTATCGTCAATTGAACTTGCGTTACCGAACATCTTTGGGGTTTGGCGATGGATACGGTGACATGGAACGCCTGCCATTTTTTAAGAATTTTTATTCTGGTGGGTTTGGTTCGGTGCGCGGATTTAGACGCTCATCCCTGGGGCCACAAGCTTCGCCGCCTTCTCTCTATTATCAAAAACCTTTGGATTTTGTCGCCAACGACAGCGATGGCGACGGGTTTAACGATAATTTCTATGATTCACAGTACGGCTATGCGCTGTGCAATGAAACTGTGTATGCGAATGGTGTTGACTGTAAAGACGGCCACTTGGCGAGAACGGTTGGCGTCAATTCACGCAGAAACCGTAGTTTTGGTGGTAATTTGCAGGTTGAATTTGGTGTTGACTTGCTTTTCCCTTTGCCATTTATTGATGATCAACGCTCTTTCCAAACAGCGTTATTTTTGGATGTCGGTAATGTGTTTGATACTGAGTGTGGTGAAGGACAAATAAATTGTACCGATTTTGATGCTGATGAGTTGCGCGCTTCAGTCGGTCTGGGTATCAATTGGTTGTCTGCAATGGGACCCTTAACATTCAGCTTGGCAAGAGCTGTGCGTTCAAAGGAGGGTGACGATTTCCAGGAATTTCAATTTTCGCTGGCTGCGCCTTTTTAACATTGGTGTAAAGTCACTTTAAAATTTAATTTTTGTGTTTTGGGGCGCGCAGAATACCCCAAAACAATGACTAGGAGAAAATAATGCAATTAATAAAGATGAGTGTATTTGCCTTACTGATGGGGATCAGCCAAATGGTGCTGGCTGCCGGTGCGACCAAGGTTGCAGTAGTCGATGTGCAACAGGTGGTGCTGGCGTCAGATGCGGGTCGCCAAGGTATGAAAGAGGTGGAGAAGCATCCGCAGTTTGCCCCGATTAAAGCTAAATTTGAAAACGCCGAAGCAGAACTAAAAACCCTTGATGAACAATTGAAAAATGAAGGGTTGACATGGGGTGAAGATAAGAAAAAAGAGCATCGCGAAAAAATGGCGACATTGGCGAAAGAACGTCAAGAACATATGCAGAATTTGACACGCATGCAAGAGTCTGCCTTTATGCAAATTTTAAAAGCGCTCGAACCACGTATTGGTATGGCCCTTGAGCAAGTAATGCAGACAGAAGGCATTGAATTGATTATTGATAGCAAAGCTGCCGTCCTGAAAACACCGACAGCCGATATTACCGCTATGGTTGTCGATCGATTGAACAAAATCAATGAACAGGCCGCTGCCGAAGCTAAAAAAGACGATAAGTCTGCGAAAAAAGATTCTAAGAAAAAATAGCACAAAATTGATTTTTAACGGCACGGGTTATTCCATAACGGAGTGTCAGCTAAGCTAGTTAGCAAGGGTTGTTGTGGCGCTCTTGCTTTTTATTATTGCTAAGTGGGTCATCGATTTTGGCGTCGGTGATTGTTTGAATTTTAGTCTACAACCGAGCTGTTAAAGGACCGAAATATGTCAAATAGCTACTCGCTAAAATGGTTGGCCGAATACCTTCAGTGTGAATGGCGAGGCAACGGTGATGTAGAGGTAAGTGAGTTGGCTGATCTGGCCGATGCCCAGCCTTATCAACTTTCGTTTTTAAATAAAAAACAATACGCCCCCTTTTTAGACTCAACATCGGCTGGCATAGTGG
>JBNKFP010000187.1:0-5844 GCA_050289365.1 Cellvibrionaceae bacterium
GCTGAACCATCCGTCGTAATATCCAATTGCGTCGCTGCAATGCACGCTTTGGGTTAGCGAGAGGATTCATGGTTGAGGGCGCTTTCGGCAAGCCCGCCAACATGGCGAGTTGTGGTACAGAAAGTTGATCAAGAGTGGTACCGTAGTACACTTGGGCTGCAGCCTGGATGCCGTAAGCACGATTGCCCAAGTAAATAACATTGACATAGAGCTCTAATATTTCTTGTTTTGTGAGCTCTCTCTCAATACGCAATGCGAGTAAGATCTCATTGAATTTGCGTTTAAATTCTTGGCGCTTGGTAAGAAAGAAGTTTCTCGCGACTTGCATGGTTATGGTGGAGCCACCTCCTTGGATGTCGCCGGAGATCAATATTTGTGAAAAGGCTCGCATAAGTCCTTTTATGGAGACGCCATGATGAGAGTAGAATTGGGCGTCTTCTGCTGAAAGCAAGGCATCTATGTAAGGCTGGGGTATATCCTGGTATTTGACGGGAGTTCGGCGCATCTCGCCGATTTCCTCGATAAGCTTACCGTCACTAGAATAAATACGCAGTGGAGTTTGCAATCTTACGTCGCGCAAACTATCCACAGACGGTAAAGATGGGCTAAGGTATAGATGGGTGCCAAAGAATACAGCAACCGCACCGCTAAATCCTGAGCACGTTAACCAGGCAAGAGATAAGAAAAAAGGTTTTTTGAAAGCCATTGATAATTCGGTCTTAGTTAGAGTTTTGGACATTTGGTGCGAACAGGCTAGCTATTATAAGACCTTTTTCACACTTTACACGCGCTGTTGATTGTTGCAGCTCCTAGTTAAAGTGCTATAACATAAACATCAGCTAAGTTGTGGAAATAGATAGAAAAATGAGCATCCTCAGTGTTTTCGATAAAAAAACAAAACCCATGCTTGGCCTGGATATCAGCTCCACGACAGTAAAAATGCTGGAGTTGAGTCGTCAGGGCAGTGGTTTTCGCGTAGAAAATTATGCTGTTCGTGCGCTTCCGGCCAATTCGGTTGTTGAGAAAAACATCAACGACGTGGAGGCGGTAGCTCAAGCTATCAAAGCGACTGTCCAGGCTTCCCGGTCCAAATTAAAGGACGCGGCGGTGGCAGTTCCTGGATCTGCGGTCATCACTAAGACCATAGATATGCCGAGTGGTTTACATGATGATGCGATGGAGTTGCAGATCTCTTTGGAGGCCGATCAGTATATTCCCTATCCTCTCGAAGAAGTTTCCATCGATTTTGATGTGTTGGGCCCATCTGAAAAAAATCCTGATCAAGTTTCCGTGTTGCTCGCAGCCTGTCGACGAGAGAATGTGGAAACGCGTTCAGCGGTTCTGGAGTTGGCTGATTTACACCCGAAAGTGGTGGATGTGGAGGCCTACACGATGGAGCGAGCATTCGCCTTGATTCGTGATCAATTTGTGGATCAGCAAGAGCAGGTGGTAGCCATTGTTGATATCGGATCTACCATGACTACACTGAGTGTTTTAGTTGATGGAAAGACTGTTTACACCCGTGAGCAGTTGTTTGGCGGGCGTCAGCTCACTGAAGAGATTCAGCGCCGCTACGGCTTGTCTGAAGAAGAAGCCGGGCTCGCGAAAAAACAAGGCGGCTTGCCGGATGACTATGAGCCAGAAGTTTTAGAGCCTTTCAAGGATAACGTTGTACAACAAGTCACTCGCTCGCTGCAGTTTTTCTTTTCGTCCAGTCAATACAATGATGTTGATCATATCGTTTTGGCTGGAGGTGTAGCGTCTATGTCTGGGTTAGCGGAGTTGATCGAAGAAAAGCTGGGAACCTCAGCCAGTGTAGCCAATCCTTTTGCCAATATGTCTGTGGCTTCGAGGGTAAATTCGGCGGCATTGGCTAATGATGCGCCGGCATTGATGATTGCCACAGGTTTGGCCTTAAGGAGCTTTGATTTCGATGGCTAGAATTAACCTTCTCCCTTGGCGCGAAGAATTTCGCCAGGAAAAACGAAAAGAGTTTTTAACGCAGCTGGGGTTTGTCGTATTACTTGCCGCTATAGCTTCGTTTGCTTGGATTAAGTTTGTTGATGGTGCCATTGCTCATCAAAACGGCCGAAACGAGCTTTTAAAAACGGAAATTGACGTGCTCGAAAAGCGTGTTAAAGAGATCCAAGAGCTGAAAAAGCGGCGCCAAGAATTGGTTGCGCGAATGAAGGTCATTCAAGATCTTCAGGGTACCCGCCCAACGATTGTGCGTTATTTTGACGAGGTGGTTCGGGCTGTACCAGAGGGCTTGTTTTTTACCTCTTTGAAGCGTACAGGTTCAAAGATCACTGTTAAAGGGGTCACTGAGTCCAGCAATCGTGTGTCATCATTTATGCGCAATCTTGATGCGTCCGAGTGGTTTTCCGAACCCAATTTAAAATCGATTAACGCCACTACTAAATACCAAGATGAAGCGCAAGAGTTTTTGTTGGAATTTAAAGCGGTTTTACCAGCCGAACAGAACGCTGAGGGTAATTAGATATGGCTAGTACGTCGGAATTAATGGAGCAATTGCAGAATTTCAATCTGTCTGATGTGGATTGGGATAGGGTCGGGGTTTGGCCGGCGCCTGTGCGTATTATGTTGTGCGTCGTAGCTGCGGCTGCTTTAGTGGTGGGAGCCTACTTCGCGTTTGTGAAAGATCAAAATATGGAGTTGGCCGGTGCAGAGCGGATGGAACTCGACCTCAAAAGGCAATTTGAGAAAAAAGCTTACGAAGCGTCCAATTTAGAAAAATATCGTCAACAAATGACCGAAATGCAGGAATCCTTTGATGCTCTTAAAAAGCAGCTGCCAAAGGATACTGAAGTTCCTGGTTTGCTTGAGGATATTGATGAGAAAGGTATTGACAGCCGTTTGGCTATAGAGAGTATTACTCTAAAGCCTGAAGTTGCTTCAGAATTTTATGTTGAACTCCCAATTGATATAAAAGTTGAAGGCGGTTTCCATGAATTCGGGGCTTTTGTGAGTGGTGTCGCTGGCATGCCGCGTATTGTAACTCTGCACGACTTTGAAATTGTGAAAAATGATAAAGCGGGAAATCTGGTGATGAAGATCCAGGCCAAAACTTACCGCTACAAAGAGCAGGAATGAAGCCAATGTTAGTTAGAAAATTCTTCATCCGTCGACGCTGTTTTTTAGTAGCCGTTGCTTGCGCAGCCGTTTTGATTACAGGCTGTTCTTTTGGTGGGCGTAATGATGATTTGCAGCAATACATTGCTGAAGTTAAAAGTAAGCCGCAAGGTACGATTGAACCTTTGCCTCCGCTGAGAACCTATGACGCTTATGTCTATAACGTCACTGCCAAACGCAGCCCTTTTGATCCGCCAATTGAAGTGAAAGAAATTGTGAAAAAGGACGGTGACCCAGATGTCATGCCTGATTTCACCAGAGAAAAAGAATACTTAGAGTCATTTAGCATTGATTCGTTGGCTATGGTGGGAACACTGGAAAAGAATGGAACTTTCTGGGCTTTGGTCAAAGATGGAGTGGGTGGTATCAATCGTGTGAAGGTTGGTAACTATATGGGTAAAGATCACGGCGAAATCGTCGCTGCTTCCGCGACACAGTTGGATCTTGTTGAAATTGTGTCAAATGGTTTGGGCGGTTGGCTGAAGCGTCCCCGAACCTTGAAATTATCTGAGAAGGAATAACTGGCATGTTTGCACATCATAAAAAAATCGCTGGCGTTCTTTTAAGCACATGCTTCTTTCCTGTGCTGTCGTGGGCAGCGGAATTACGTGATATTCAATTTGCGGAGTTGCCAGGTGAAAAGGTCGAGCTTAGATTAGAATTTGATGAATTACCCGCGGATCCGTCGGGTTACACCATTGAAAAGCCAGCCCGAATTGTTTTGGACTTTGCCGACACGGAAAATTCACTCGCGCAAAAAAAGTTTGCTATGGGAATTGGGAGTGTTGATGGTGCAGTGGTTGTATCCAGTGGCGGCCGCACTCGCTTGATTGTCAACATGAAACAAGCATCTTCTTACGTCACACGTAAAGACGGTAATGTATTTGTTGTAGAGGTGGGCGGCACGACTTCATCTGCCGAAGCGGATGTAGTACGCAGTATTGAGCAGCCATCGGTGTCTGCTCCTGTCGCTAGGGCTGCGCCAAAACCCAATCAGTCTCGTTTTGACAAAGCCAAGTCTGCTATTACCAATATCGATTTTAGGCGTGGTGAAGATGGCGAAGGCAAGGTTATTGTTCAGTTAACCAATCCCAATATCAGTATTGATGTCGAAGAAAATGCCAGTGGGATTGATGTGAGTTTTATGCAAACCCAGTTGCCGGAGAAACTACAGCGCAAACTTGACGTGGTGGACTTCGCCACACCCGTTTCCGTGATTTCAACTGCCACTGACAGTGTGCGGACCGCCATTTCAATAAAGGCCGGCGGTGACTACGATTATCTTGCCTATCAGGCGGATAATGAATACGTTATCAGTGTCAAGCCTTTAAGTCGTGCAGAGGCCGAGGAAAAGCGTTCCAAGTTTGCTTACACTGGCGAAAAACTGTCGTTAAATTTTCAAAGTATTGAAGTTCGAAGTGTGTTGCAGTTAATTGCCGATGTGACTGAGTTGAACCTAGTGGCGAGTGATACGGTGAAGGGCAGCATCACGTTACGTCTTGATAATGTGCCTTGGGATCAAGCACTTGAATTGGTGTTAAAGACAAAGGGTCTTGATAAACGGTTGGTTGGTAATGTATTGATGGTGGCTCCAGCGGCAGAAATAGCGGAACGAGAGCGTCAAGAGCTGCAGACCAAGCGCCAATTGGAAGAGTTGGCACCTTTGCGCACGGAGTATATTCGCGTGCGCTATGCAAACGCGCGTGAATTGTTTGATTTGTTTATCCCTAGCTTTGGCGACCGAGGCTCAAATGGTGGTGCTACTGGTGGCAGTGCTGGTTTGAGCGGCGGCAATTCAAACCGAAATTCGACTGGTAGTGTGTTGTCCGAGCGTGGACATGCCATTGTGGATGAGCGAACGAATTCGATTATTCTGACTGATACAGAAGAAAAAATTGTGGAGTTCCGCAAGATTATCGATCAGGTCGATATCCCCATTCGCCAAGTTATGATCGAAGCTCGAATTGTGGTCGCCAATACGGATTTCCGCAAAGAACTCGGTGCTTCGCTTGGGCAGGGTCTGGTTTTGGATTCCAATCGTGGGCGTACTAAAAATTTCGTTACTGGGAGTTTGTTATCGGCTGATGATATAACGACAGAAACCGATGCCAATGGTGTTACAACCACTACCTATGAAACCGAACCTTTTTATCAGTTGGACGCGACCGGAGGTTCGGCATCGCGATTTGCCTGGAATATCATAAAGAACAATGTTTTCTTAGGACTAGAGATTTCCGCGTTGGAAGATTCTGGTTACGCAGAAATTGTTAGTCAGCCGAAAGTCATTACCGGTGATAAACAGGAGGCCAGTATTGAAGCGGGTACGGAGATTCCTTACCGTGATGCATCTTCAGGAACGGGCGGAAACGGGGGCGGTGCTGTAGCCAGTATTTCCTTTAAAAAGGCACTGTTAAAGTTAAGTGTCACGCCGCAAATCACTCCGGACGACAAAATCATTATGGATTTGATTATCAACCAGGACTCGCGTGGTCAAGATACCAGTGCGGGCCCAACAATTGATGTGACCAAGTTGGAGACCCAAGTACTCGTGCCCGATGGTCAAACTGTCGTACTTGGCGGTATCTTCCAGAATGAACTGGTTACCAGTCAATCCAAAGTGCCGTTCTTGGGTGATATTCCGGTCATCGGACGTCTGTTTAGGAAGGATGTCAACAGTGAAGATAAGCGAGA
>JBNKFP010000188.1:0-5842 GCA_050289365.1 Cellvibrionaceae bacterium
GCCATTTTCTTTTCGCACAATAAAACGCGTTTCTAGGCGTCGTATTTTTGAAGGATCCGTTTCATCCACCGGCAATTCGAAATGTTTAATCAATACTGTTCCAATTGGCCATTGCCATTGGCCCTTTTCTTGCCAGCCTATCTTTTTGCTGGAGGGTACTGCGACCCAGCGCTTTTTCTGCGCTCGGTCCGACCACAGTGGCGTAATTAAATTATAGGGAATCAATTTGTCCGAAGGCACCAGTTGTTCAACATCAACGAACGCGCCTGTTTGCGACAAGAGTGCAGGCATGTTGCTTAAGTCTGCAGCTAGGGTTTGAGGTAAATTGAGGAAAGCTTCGCTCTCGGGACGACAGGTTATGCCAAAACCACCTTCTGGGGTACAGGCGCTGGAATGGGAAATCATAAACATTTCAGCGGTGGAGTCGTCGGAACCATTGGCAAAGAGCTGATTGTTATTTCCGGTGGATACAAATTGGCAGCTTGCCAGCGACCGTAGGCGGAAGTCGCCTTCAGCGTCTTCGATCAATTGAAATTGTTGTTCTGCCGTTATTGTTGAGGATTTTGCATTCAAGCGGGTGCCATCGGCAGGCGCCGTGACATACAAGTCGGTCTGAACGGAGCGCAGCGCGACGCTTTGATCGCCTGCGTTGCGCACTTCAAATAATTGGCTGTCTGCTCCCGTAGCTGGTGCCAAGGTAATTTCCCCGCTGGCGGAGGTGCTCCATTTATTGGTGGCGCTGCGCAGGGAAACAATATCCCCTTGTTTAAAGTTACCATTATTGGGCGTTGTCGGTTGGCCAATATCGCCTTTGCCGATGTAGCGTACTTCCGCAAGTGCGCCAGCAAAGGCGGGCGTATCACAGCAATTTCCGCCGTAAGCAATAATATAGAGTCGATTGTTGGCAGGCGAAATTTTAGCGTCAATAATGCCGTTTAAAAGGGATGTGTTCAGCCACTCGTTTACATTTGGGCTGGTCCCTTGTGAATCCACATCGTACATACGGTCGTCATTAAAATTCCAGATTAATAGGTGACCGTCAAAATAGCTGGGTAATTTGTAGGGGTCAGAGACCGAGTGGTCCCAGCGATATATATCACTGATCATGGTGGCCCGGTGACTGAGTTTAATCCAAGCGGGTTGGGCGTTGGGTAAATTTTTTGCACCGGTATTGTTGGGCGATACATTTTTCACGTCGTCTGCATTAAATTTTGCACCGGATACTTGTGTTTCAAAATCCAGCGCGTTGTAGGCTTCGTTATTTCCTGCAAAATAAGGCCAGCCATAGTTACCGGCTTGGTCGATTTTATTAACTTCATCGTATCCGCCTGGCCCCAGTTGTGCGTTGGCACCTCCAGCATCCGGTCCTATATCACCTACATACAGAGTGTTTGTTAAGGGATCGATACTGATTTTGTAGGGATTGCGATGGCCCATGCTGTAGATTTCTGGCCGGTGTTCATTATCTGCGCTGAATAAATTGCCCGCAGGAATGCCATAACTGCCATCGGCTTTAGGGAAAATGCGCAATACTTTGCCGCGCAAATCATTGGTATTTGCACTGGTTCGCTGAGCATCAAAAAAACGCCGACCTTCGCGCTCATCAATAGGGGCGTATCCGTTGGATTCAAATGGGTTGGTGTTGTCACCGGTGGCAATGTACAAATTGCCCGCATCATCAAATTCCAAATCGCCTGCAGCGTGACAGCATTCGGCCAATTGAACAGGGTAGGTGAGCAGAACAACTTCTGCATCAAAGTCCAAACTGTTATCGGGTTTCAATGGGATTCGGGATACCACAAGCTGATCGATCGAGGGGTGCGTGTAATGAAAATACATAAAACGGTTGCGATCAAAGTTGGGGTCCAATGCGATGCCGATCAAACCACCTTCATGAGCCGCGTTGACCTTGAAGGTCGACTTAACGGTCAATTTACCGTTATCCAGAGTATAAAACTCACCTTGGCGGCCAATAACGAAGATCTGGCCATCGTTGGCAATGGTCATGGCCACAGGCTCGTTGATGCCGGAGGCCATGATGGACGTGGTGAAGTCACTTGCCGTTGGTTGGGGTCCCTTCCACAAGGGCGTTTTATAGGGGGTTTGGCTAACCCAAGCGAGTGCTCCTTCTATATGCTCAATAAAAAGAGTCTCCGCATAGGATTCAGCGGTATGACCTAAAGCCGTGTAGAAAGCGCGTCCTTTACCAACTTGGTGTTTCCAGGCAATGGGGTGATCCCCCATTTTATCGGTGCCTGGATCATAAGTGGTTTCATCCACGGTCAGTAAAATATCGACGGTCATTCGTGGATTGCGATCAAAAAAATACCATTCGTCAGTGTGGTTCCACGATTGCGGTAAGTGCTGAGTTGAGCTGTGATGTGGATTTTCGACAGTGATTGAAGCAGATTGTACTTCTGGGTGCGAAGCAAAATGAGCGCCCACGAGATTTTGATACCAGGGCCAGTCGTATTCGGTATCCGCTGCGGCGTGTATGCCTAAATAGCCACCGCCATTCTCCACATAGTGTTGAAACGCCGCTTGCTGTTGTTCGTCTAAAACGTCACCGGTTGTGCTCAGCCATACTACCGAGTTGTACCGATTCAGGTTGCTTTCGGTAAAATCGCTTCCATTCTCGCTGAAATCGATGCCCCATCCCTGACGATCCGCTATATCCTGGAGCATGACTAGGCCACTGGTTATGCTACTGTGGCGATACCCACTGGTCTTTGAGAACACTAGGATTCGAGGTGGCTCAAGCTCTTCATCAATGAAATTTTGGTCCGTGAGGTTGCTCATAGGGCAGGGTGCGTCAGTCGATGGATTGTTGGGATCCCCACAACTTGTCGCAAGCAATAGCGGGCCAATCAGGCAGAGGCGCAGTAAAATATTAAGCATAGTATTCGATTTGTATTTTATTGGATCGTTCGAATTATATCCCGAGATTCGAGTCTAGGTGGAGACAATGTTGCATTGCACAGTGGGTTCCAAGTACAGGAAGGGGGGCAGTAGTACCAGATTCATCTGTGAAGGTGGTTCAGTTTTAACTCAGTCGTGCAATAGGACTGAAGACTAAGGGACGATATCCTTCATCTATCTCAGAATCTGATTTGAAAATGATGTCAGGTGTACTGCCATAAGTATTTTGAGCATGGTTTTTACGTCAAAACACATATCTTGTTGGTCGGGTTGTAATTTTGGTGCTGTGCAATCCGTAGCCGGAAAATCATCGAGGTCTTCGAAAAATTGAGGGTCAAACCGGTTTAAAATAGCTTGGGCTTGAAACCAATTATCCTGATTTTTTGCTGCGACAAAATAGTTGAATTCGTAATCATCTTGACGCATTACGTCAAAATCTGAAAAGGCCGCGCGCAAAATATAGCGATCATTGCCATAGTCTGTAGTATTTCGAAATGCATCGTATTCTTTGTATTCTCCCTCCTCGTTGAGTTCGTCAAGATGTTGGTTAGCTATATCATTGAGAAAATCAGCAGGATTTTGATGTCTTAAGCCTTTCACTTGGCGAATATGAAATTGAATTTCATAAGGACAGGTTTGACAAAAATCTTCGCCTTCGGTAACCAAATACCCGTGTTTATCTACAGTCAATGTGGTTTCTGCTGGGATTGCAATGTTCAGCCCTAATTGCGGATCTTCGTAAATGTCGAAAAGAAATTGATTGTAGTCAACTTTAAATTGGCTGAAAAAATGCTTGTAAATGGTAAAAACCTCTTCCAAATCTTGAGAGCCGCTGCTGGTTGCTAATAGATTTGGGTAGCCTCTGGTTTTGGTTCGTATAAAAGTAAAGTTTTGGTAATGTATTTCCAGATGATTCTGCGGCCAATTGTCCATGGTACCAAAATCGTCTGCTGGGCTATTGGTCGCAGCAAGTATCGATTTCGCTATGGATAGATAATTCATGGGTATGGTGTGGGCGAAGTCATGTTTATCTGGGAAATCTGTGAGCCAGCCTATCATTGGGTTTGTGGCATCATCCAGCGTCGCAGCGCTGTCATCGGTATAGCGAATTTGGTCTGCGGAGAACACTTGGTTAATTTCGTTCAAATTGCTGGGCAATTGCGCGGAAGCATTTTTAAGGTTAACCAAATTATGGGCGGGGATTGCCCAGCTAACGCCTGATGCGCCGTTTTCCAGACCACCATTGCCTACACCGATTAAAACCCCCTCTGGATCGACAATCGGAGAGCCGGAATAGCCTGGCAATAGGCTGCCATCCAAATAGTATATAGGTAGATTTAAATCCAAAACTTTGCTGATTTCGAGTCGATGTAAGGTATCGGCTGGCAGCAATCTTCGCAGAGTTTCCGGAGGTGCAAGATACCCTTTGATCAGTTCCCGTGTGCTCAAACCCAATGCACCCTGGTTGAATCCAAGGGCGGTCACTTCGGTCTTATGTCGAGGCTTTTCCTCTTTAAACAGCTTAAGGGGAATCCAGCCATCAACAGGTTTTTTGACTTCAAGTAGAACTAAATCCGATTCCTTGTGCACGGCTTTAACGGTGGCTAAGCGTTTGCGTTTGTTGAACTCGATTATGATTCGAGCTTCTTTGCTATTAGGTAATACATGCAGCGACGTTACAATGGATTGATTGTTCAGCCAGACAAATCCTGTTGCCGCAGTTATAATGCGGCCTTTGTCTTTGACCAGGACCTTTACCGTTGACTGGCTAAGTAATTCTGCGTCCATCTCTGCTGCGAGCAGGGTTTGGCAGGTCAGACCTGTCGTAAAGATCAGCAGTGCTAAGAGTTTGTTTTTCACCTTAGTGCTCCAAAGAGCATAGTGCATCGCGAATGGCGAGCAATTGTTGACGCTGGTCGTAGCCTTGCGTATCCGTGTTTGATATGGAGTGCCAAATTGACGATTGGTCTGCAAATACCGTTTTAATCTGATCCAGGCTGCTGGAGGCGTTAAGCTTATTGAGCGCTTCGCAGTGGTCGTCTTTGATTGCACCATCCTTATTCGCGCAAATTGCGTTTTTAACTTTTAGCAAGCCTTCTCCGAGAGCTATTCCGTGTAAATTCAGACTGAGTTTGGACGCAATTTTTTGCCAGTTACCTCCGACGATTTCAAAATTATTGACGATTTCATTGGGGGGTAGGCTTTGATCAGTTGCCCGCAACTCTTCGCAGCTTGATAACTCTACGTCAGCACCGAACAATACGTTGCTATGCCGATCGTGTAGTAACTGTGCCTGTATTTGAGATGCTGCGGGCTCTTCTGAATTTCGTTGAGATGGAGCGTCTGGGGAGGTTACACTTGGAGTGGATTCGTAGAATCCGAATTCTTTGGCTGCAATATATTTTAACGCTTGTTCCTGAGAAAATCCTGCCACCTGGTAGGCTTGAATTTTTTGTTCAATAGTAGGCGAAAAAGGATTGTTTGACCGCACATAAAAACCGATAAAAATACCTAAAACACAGGCAAAGCCGAACGAACCTATTCGAACCGATTTTGCATCATTAAAATACGTGTCATTTAGACCAAGTAGCGCTGTGAGTAATGCTGTCAAGGACCCGAGCACGACAGAAACGGTCGGTGTGGTGCTGGTACCCATGATAATGCCAAACAGTAAACCAATACCGCTGCCACCAAAAAAGGCTAATTTAAGATTAATTTTAATATCAGTCTTGGCTTGCGGTTCGTCCACGTAAAATTCCTTAAACCGATCTTGTTGATATTCTTGGCTCGTTTGCAACTTAACTAATATAAGTTGACGTGCTTGGGGAGAGTGCTCATTATGCCATAGACTTTACGGTATTCTTTTTTGTTCTCTAAGCAATATCGTCGAAATATAACATGTATCTTATAAAAAGTAATCTTC
>JBNKFP010000189.1:0-5841 GCA_050289365.1 Cellvibrionaceae bacterium
GCGGTTTGGAGTCACATCACGTCAACCGTGGACTTGGATTGGCAAAATGCCTTGGTTGACTACATGATCAAAAAAGACATCGAAGGGTGCTATTGGTCAATCAACCCCGAATCTGCTGATACGGGCGGCCTTTACAAGCACCAGTGGGATCCCGTTAATGCGAGCGATGCTTGGGGTCAATGGTTGGGGCTGGACACGCGCAAAACCAGTCTGTTGAAGCGTTTGTGGAACGGTAATTAATTTAAACCGAACTCCGGGCTAGCTTTATTGGCACTCGGAACCCCGCCCCGCAAGGGCGGGGTTTTTTCGTTCTTCAGCATGGAAAAATGACTCAGAATGAAGGAACTCAGCTAACGGATTCAGGGGATTTTTGATTTTTTCGCTTAATTTGTTCCTGCACCAAAGCCATTAACTGGGCTTCAGAACTGGAAAAACCGCAACTCGAGGCAACAGCGGCAACATCCGCCCCCTGCTCAAACATCTGCAATGCCTGCCCATAGGCAAACTCATCCATAATCGGGGCCTGCTTTTCAGTGGCTAAGCTCTGCACACGTTTTTCTAAGCCAAGCAAACGTTGTCCCATGCCCACAGAACCCGATAATGCGGTTTGCAATGTGATCGCCTGAGCTTTGCAAACCGCTTCGAGCTGTTGATTAGCGCGCTGAACTTTACGCGCAGTCACTAGACTAAACAAAGCAATACCACTGGACAGCAATGAACACGCAGTCAGTGCATACAGTGCGCTCTGTCCGTCCACCTTAAACCCCCTCCATTTCTGCCCATTCGTCTTCGGTGAGCAACTTGTCCAATTCAATCAAAATCAATAATTCATTGTTTTTATGGCAGACGCCCTGAATGAACTTTGCGCTTTCGTCGTTGCCGACATTTGGGGCAGTTTCAATTTCGCTCTGACGCAGATAGACCACTTCGGCGACACTATCAACCAAGATACCCACCACATGCTTTTCCGCTTCAATGATCACAATCCGGGTGTTATCAGTGAGCTCTCCTGGCTCCAAGCCAAACCTGTGACGAGTATCAATAACAGTCACCACATTACCGCGCAAGTTGATAATACCGATCACGTAACTCGGTGCACCTGGCACTGGGGCGATCTCGGTATAGCGCAAGACCTCCTGAACCTGCATTACATTGACGCCGTAGGTTTCACCAGATAAATGAAAAGTGACCCACTGCAGTATAGGATCATCATTGGATATATTGGTTTTTTGGTTCAACTTCGCCGTCATGGTGTTTTCCTCACGGGCATTGGATGGCGCCACGTCAAATTTCCGAACATCTACACTCAAATATAGCTAAAGGCATCATCTATGCCACTTAACTCACCGTTTTATCTTCACTTTGCTGCAGAATCGCAGCCAAGGAGGGAATATCGATCAAGGCACACATGGCCGACTTGACCGTTCCCGCCAGCCAGGGGCGCTTGGATCGGGCGCTGCGCCAGGTAACCTGGGACAATTGCAAGCGTGTAGGCTGGTGTACTTTGTCCACCGCAAAACCCCAGTTACAGCCGTCTAGGCTAACCACGTACTTCAACGTTGCTATAGATTCCTCACGATACCGTTCGGGCATCACATAGAGTGCAGTATTAATGACTCGAATTCGCCCCTGGGGTGTTGGCAACAACCCCATAAACCAATTTGCTTGACCGAAAATAGGCGTCAATTCTTCGGTTAAGGGATAGATTTGCCCCAAACAAATCAGCGGCACAGCAAGCGTCAAACCGCTGACATCAAACAGCAGTACGTCGAAATCGTCTTGTGCCCAAATTGGCCGGCCATTCTCCAGCCATTCACAGCCAGTATTCTGTTTTATTTCTAAATGCTGCGTTTGAACAAAATCGTCAACCTCAGCAATTTCAGGGGCTGTCGACTCAAGGACCACTTCAGATAACTCGGTCTCAGGTTTACCGGTTTCGATTTCCTTTCTGACGGTAACGGATACGGTTTGCGGAGTTGGCTCAATAGAATCGTGCGTTTCAACGACTGACTCTGAATTAGGCAGATCCAACGAAGGGACCAGAAGGCTCTGCAACCGAGTCTTTACCGCGATCGCAACCGGCCTCGATGTTTCTGGCCGCCGAGCGTCCAGCTTGATCATTTCGGGCCGCGGCGTCGTTTGCTTTAGTGAGAAACCGCTTATCTTGGGTAGCGCGTTTCCAAAATCACTTTGGTCTGCGGGCCTTAGCGGCTCACGCTCAGTTTTTACCGGTTTTGGCGCATCATCAAGAAGCAGCTCTGACAAATAATTTTGAATGGCCTGATCCGACGAATCACTCATAAGCTTCCCTGCGCCACTCGACTTACCTGTACCCGCCCCACACCCAGTTCGGTGAGCAAACGCTCATAACATTCCGTGCCCCGGGATGAGGGGCTGTATTGATGAGGTGGGACACCTGCTTTGCTGGCATCACGCAATTTGGTATCAATAGGGATTTTGCCTACCCAAACCAAATCACTGTAGGTATTGCGCAACAGGCGCAAACTGCCCACCGAAGCCTGAGTACGCCGGTCATACATGGTTGGAACAATAAGAAAAGGCAATTCCTTTTGCCGAGAGCGTGTCATCATTTGCAGTGTGTGCAGCATCCTTTCCAGGCCTTTTAAGGCCAAAAACTCGGTCTGCACAGGAATCAACAATTTTTGGGCTGCGGCCAACGCATTGATCATCAGCACGCCAAGTTGCGGCGGACAATCCAGAATAGCCAGATCAAAATCGTCCCATATTTGAGTCAAAGCTTTGGATATCACTAACCCCATTCCGTCGTTGCGAATGGATTGTCGCTCCAGAGTCGCCAATGATGTTGCTGCAGGCAACAAATACAAATTTTGGTATGGGGTTGAGGATATCTGACTTTTGACAAAGTTGGGGGTCAGATTCTGACGTCCCTGAAACAGAGCATAACTTCCCGTTTCTTGGTAATCGGGGTTGTGTTTGAAGTAGCACGACAGAGACCCATGCGGATCCAGGTCGATCATCAATACGCGTTTACCCGCTGCAGCGGCTAGACCAGCCAGGGCGACCGAGGTTGTGGTTTTACCCACTCCCCCTTTTTGGTTTGCCACAGTCCAAATCTGCACGGTTATGCCCCCAAGCAAGAAATTCTTCGATAGGTTCCTGCGAGCAACGGCCGTTCTTCAAACCATATTCACCCGCACCTTACTTAAGAGTAGGCAAGAACTGGGGATTTGGCAGGCTTGGCGACGAACGTTGAGACTGGAGGCAGCAGTGGTGCTGACATCTTAATTACCGCCTATTCATTGCTGCGGCGCGGCAAATCGGGGTCGCTAGAAAACAGCAGCCCGCCATTCTTTAAACGAACCGGTTCAACGGTTGGCTCCGCGGCGCTTTGCAAAGATGATTGCTCGGGCAAAGCGGTTGGCACCGGATTGGATATTTTCATGGGCGGTTGCAAACTTACCGAAGATTGATGGCGGGCAACCTTTAACACTACCCGGCGGTTTTGCGCTCTCCCCTGCTCGTCCCGATTGGATGCGACAGGTCGGAATTCACCATAACCCACCGCGGATAATCGCTCGGCAGCAACATTGTGGGATGTCAATAATTTGACAACTGACACCGCTCGAGCTGCAGACAAATCCCAATTGCTCGAATATCGTGACGTAGTGATGGGAACATTATCGGTATAACCGGCCACTTCGATCTCGTTGTCGTAATCTGCGAGTAGATTGCCAACTTGTGCAAATATGCGCTTAGCCTCAGAACTGGGATCTGCACTTGCGGAAGCGAACAATAAATTAGCATTGACATCAATCTGCACCCAGTCTTCAGTGGCCGAAATGGTGATGTCTTTAGGCTCCACCAGGTTGACCAACACATCCTCTAATTCCTTGGCCAAGGTTTCCGTATCCACCAAGTTGATTTCAGGTGACATACCGCTGACTTGCCCGGTGTCACTCAACGGATAGCTGTCTAACACTTCCTGCATTTTCGCTTCGACCGGCACTTGACCTTCAAAAGCATTGGCAAGAGTATCCGATAAGGTACGATATTTTTGTTCACTGACTTGGGATACAGAATACATCACCACAAAAAACGCAAACAACAGGGTGATAAAATCCGAATAGGAAACCAACCAGCGCTCATGTCCGGTTTTTGTCTGATGCAGCTCTGGGCGTCGCCTGTAAATCACCTTGCCCCCTTTAGCCGATTAATGCAAATAACCGCTGAGTTTCATCGTAATGGCTTTCGGATTTTCGCCGTCAGCAATGGCAATGATGCCTTCGATCATCAATTCACGATATTGGGATTTTTCACGCACGCACTGACGTAATTTATTGGCAACAGGTAAAAACAGAAGGTTTGCCAAAGCCACACCGTAAATGGTGGCAACGAACGCCACCGCAATACCGGGTCCCAGCTCGGCTGGATCGGTGAGATGACGCATAACATGTATTAACCCCATCACTGCACCAATAATGCCGATGGTAGGCGCGTATCCGCCCATGCTTTCATAAAATTGCACAGCGTCAATATCGCGCTGCTCGGACACCAGTAAATCCGTTTCCAATACATGGCGAATCACTTCCGGCTCACTGCCATCGACTAAGAGCTGCAAACCTTTACGGGAGAACACATCTTTTTCTGATTCCGACATATTTTCCAGGCCGAGTAAACCTTCACGGCGAGCGGCCATGGCCCAGCGCTCAACCTTATCGATACCCTGTTTAAACTGCATTCGAGGTGGCGAAAAAATCCAAGAAAACAGTTTTAACGCCCGCTGTAAAGCTTGTTTTGGAGTTTGCAATATGGCAGCCCCCAAGGTGCCACCAATGACGATTAAGGCAGCGGGACCGTTGATCAGCGATTGCCAGGTTCCACCTTCAAGAAAATTACCGCCAATTAAAGCAGTGAAGCCAATAATGACTCCGATAATGCTGAGCATATCCACAATCAGACATCCTGCGCGATACGGCCCCCAATTTCCGACAGCGGAATCACCTCATCCGTTAACCCGGCCACAGCAATCGCTTTTGGCATACCGTATACCACGCAACTGGCCTGATCCTGTCCCCAAACGACTGAACCTTTTTGTTTTAATAATCGAGCCCCCTCACAACCGTCTGCACCCATTCCGGTGAGCACGACAGCTAATACATTGTCACCAAAATGGTTCGCCGCCGAAGCGAAGGTGATGTCCACCGAGGGTCTGTAATTAACTCTTTCATCACCCGCCAATATTTTTATTTTGTTACGCCCATTCAAGAGGAGTTGATGGCCCCCTGGCGCGATATAGACGTTCCCAGCTTGAATCGTGTCCCCATCGCTCGCTTCTTTCACATTGACGGCACATTGTTTATCCAAACGCTCGGCCAAAGCTCGGGTGAAGTTTTCCGGCATATGCTGCACGACTAATACCGGCAAATGGAAATGACCGGGCAACTTATGCAACACTTCGGTCAGCGCCACCGGTCCACCCGTGGAAGCGCCAATAATGACGAGTTTAATTTGATTTTTAATACGACGGCTGCGACCTTGAGACGGAGCCGTCGGCTTTTCCAGTGGTGTGAGTGGTTCTCGGCGACTGACGGGTGGCGTAACGGGGACTGGCTTTGGTGGCACCGGTTGGGACACCGAGGTGGCAGCGGGTAACGGTTCGGCAATCTGCTGACTGGGTCTGCTCGCCTGGGGGTTGGCTTTGCGCACGAAGGCCAATAGCGTTTCATGCAGCTTGGTTTTCAAGGACTGCGCCCCACGGGAGACTTCAGCAAAATTTTTGGGTATAAAATCGACCGCACCCGCCTCAAGCGCATCCAAAGTGATACGCGCGCCTTCATAGGTCATGGAGGAAAACATGAC
>JBNKFP010000190.1:0-5791 GCA_050289365.1 Cellvibrionaceae bacterium
TTGTCTTGTCTAAAGCGGCGCTCATAATAAGGTCTGAGCCTTCACTGCGGTCTTTAAGGACTTTGTAAGCGGGGTCGCCAGTGTTGCCAATTTGCAAGGCCCTCGCTTTCCATGCCGGGTTGTCTGGACCACCGCTCTCGGTCCAGAGCATTGCCTTGATGAGCGTCCATTTAACCTTATCTTTCAGTGCGGGGAATTTTGTCGAATAGGCGTCGACTTCTTGCTTTATTATTGCGTCATACTCATCCCAACGAGCATCTTTGATTGCACGTTTTACAGAATCCTTCCATTTTTCATCAATAGCCATATTGTCTCCTGTGTGATTTTAGCTCCATAAGGTAGTGCCATAATCTATCATTCAAATGACGCTTAGGCAATTGACGTCACGCCTAAGCGTGCTATCTCGCATACGTATGGTTTAACGGGTTAGCTAGTGCAGTGATTTTTCATCAAACCTATCAAAAGATTTGCCTGTCCCCGTACACGCTATCTCTTTGCGGCTGAATCCGTTCGATCACTTAGTGCCATGTTTTAAATAGAAAGAAACTGTCCGAATTTACTTGACCAGAACAGCCCTTGAACGCGCGGCAGAACTGGACGCCCAATACGGGCGCAAACCGGATCTCAATAAATTCCCGTTATATTGCACCACGGCCTCGATCAAAAACTGGTACGACGTTAAAGACATGCGCTCAACCGGGGGCAATGACGTGGCCTTCGCCATGGACGCTCCACCACAAGACTCTACCGTGGTTGCAGCGCTGCGCGACGCAGGCGCAATTATTTTCGCCGTGTCCATCGCCGCTGAAATCGGGGTGCGCAGTGACGCCCCGGAAAAACCCACTAAGGTTTTTGTTGGTGGCAGTGGCAGCATTCGCAGCTCCTGGGCTGGGCATGTGTGCAATCCCTACGATACCGAGCGTTCGGCGGGACCTTCCAGCGGCGGTGCGGGCGTATCCGTTTCAGCCAATTTAGTGACCTTCGCGATTTGCGAAACAACCGGCGGCTCCGGTCGAGAGCCGGCCAGTCAAAACGCTGTGACCAGTGTGGTCACCACCAAAGGTTTATTGTCCCAATACGGTACCGCCACCGCGCAATACGCTCACCACCGCCCAGGCATTTTGGCGCGCAAGTTGGAAGACGCCGTGTTGGTGCTCGATGCCGTGCAGCGGCCAACAACGAGCACCGGATATTTTGACAGCAAAGATATTTTCACCGCTCAGCCCCGTGGACTTTTGTCGGCACAGCCTTATCTGCCAACACTGCAAGCGGCCCAACCAAAGGGCAAACCCTTGCAGGGTCTGCGTATTGGAATTGTGCGTGAGTACATGGTGAAACATACGCCCAACGATGCCGCCATCAGCGATCGTGTCGACGCTGAAATTAAACACGTATTACGTGATCAATTAGGTGCAACGCTGGTGGAGTCCATCGACCCCGACTATCCCGATGATCCCACTATCGCCAATATGACCTACAGTTTTCAACGCGCCCTGGGCGAAACCTTGGCCATTGCAGCGCCGGAATATTTGTTGCAGAAACTGAGTGATGAATTGGGTGGCGATTATGAATTTGCCGTACCGGGGCAGAATATTAATTCCCTTGACTACCGGAAACAACTGGCAGCCGGTAGCGCGCCCATATCACCCAAACTCAATATGCGAAGAATTTTAAGTGGCCTCGACGACGGCGACTTGGATATTTTTAGTTTGGATCGCTACCTCACCGAACGCGGCGATAACAAAATAACCAGCATTGCCGAATACGCCCAACATTCCCGCTGGCGCGCGCAAGCGCAGGCTGTCAATATGCGCAACGCCGCCCAAGTCAGTGAGCAAACCCTTTTGGCGAAAGGTATGGATCGCATCAAAATGCGCGAAGTTTTTAGAATGGCGGTTTTGAAAGTGATGTATGAAAATAAAATCGACTTATTTGTGCACCCGAATTTAACCGTGCCGCAGTGGAAAATAGGCGTCGATCGCGAACCGACCACTGCCGATCGACGTGCAGCCGGTCCCTCGATTACGGATTTATTAGGGGTGCCCGAGGTGATTATTCCCGAGGGGTTTGATGATCGGGTTTATGAGCCGCAATATGTGCTGAGTCCGGATAAAACACGTTACACATTGGTTACCGGTAACGTTGCATCAAAAATGCGGGTGGCCATGCCGTTTAGTATTAATTTTTGGGCAGGGCCTGGGGATGAGGCTGTGGTTTTTAGGGCGGCGTTGGCTTATGAGGGGAGGACCCAGCATCGGGTTCCGCCTGGGGATTTTGGGGGGTTGGGGGAATAGGTTTTTGGGGTTTTGGTTGGTTTGACTCTTTCGCGTATGGGACTGCCTTTTTGCCTTTTTTGGCTTGGGGTGGGGCTCATGTCTTTTTAGGCCGGGCTTTGGGCTTTGGTTTTTTTCTTTTTGATAAAACTTTTGATGGTGCGGTTGGTGTGGCTTTGCTTGGGGGTTGGGTAATGGCTTTGATTGGGTTTGGCGTGTTAATCTCTATTTTTAGTTGATGAATGGGGTGTCATTGCTTCTGAAAGCTTGACCGAGTGGGTGATTGGGGATAAGTTTCGTCTAATTCTTAGATTGGATAGCACGCCATGAGATTTGATGCCTAGGGCGTGCGTTACAAATGACATACAAAATAGGGAGCAATTGATGCCGCTTCAAATGGCAAGTGAACTTAGATTTCCCATGGGAACAACGACACCACTTAGTAATCGGTCTGTAGATGATTTTACTTCATTGATCAGAAGAGTGTCGGGAGAAATGAGTCGGCAGCAAATAATTGAGGTATTTAAGAAACACTTCTGCAAAGTTTCTGGTGATTATTACGCACGTAGCTCTTCGCTTGACTGGGCCGAGTCTGACATGGCTAGCCAGGTTCAGAATGCAGCGAAGGATGCTCCAAATTTTATAGCTGCAGTATATGAGGCTTTAGAGGAACTGAAGAATAGTGGCACTTCTGTGCCAACGGTAAACCACATCAATCAGATTCTGCATAACAACCAAGATCATTATCAAATTGTTGGTGATCAGTTGATTCAAACAGCAGGCAGCGTAGCTGCGCCAGAGTTCAGTGAATCAATTTCGACTTCGGTGAAGAGGGCTTTGGAAGACGCGAAAGCTTTAATCGGGACAGTTGATTCTTCAAGCGCAATTGATCGCGCTCATACTGCTCTCCATGGATACTTGGTGCAACTTTGTAACGACAATCAAATTGAACTACCCAACGACCCTACTGCATCTAAAGCGTTCAAACAACTTCGGCAGTATCATCCGGCATTACAAGCGTCAGGTCATAGGGCTGAGGAGGTTACCAGAGTCCTTAATTCTTTTGCAGCGCCTATTGACGCGTTTTCTACGCTAAGAAATAAGGCGAGCCTTGCCCATGTGAATGACCTGCTAGATGTCCCTGAAGCAACCGCCATTGTTAATGCGATGTATACAGTATTTAGGTACATTCAAGACTGTATACAGAGAGAGCGGTAGAGATTTTGTATAACAAACGCAAGCACATGGATCAATTTTCCGCAGCGCTACAAATTGCCCGGTGTTGCGAGCGTTCAGGCTGTAGAAAAAATAGACTTTTCAAACTGGAATTCGGATGATGTGTGAAAGGAATAAATTATTAAATTTGACCGTAAAATTGAAACTATTTACTGAACATTGCATTAATAACTTAGCTGATGGAAGGGTTTTAATTTTTCAACAGCCTCGTTAGCAGAAAAACGGAAACTTATGGAATCTCAACAAGCACTAATTTTATTAAGGGGAATTCTAAATGAAATTGAATTTAGTCCTGGAATCGCAAGAACAGATGATTTTGGCGGGCTTCGTGTTGTTGATGCAAAAATCAAAGAAACGAAGATGATTTTAACCGAAGTAAGTGGGCTGCCAGATTCATTAATTAATGACATGGACTCAGATCTAAATTTTGGAGCCAATAGCCGTCGAATTCGTCTTGAAACATTAGCTGAATATATCAGAAGCGCTATAAAGTTTTTAGATGCGGGAGGTGTAACAAAGCCAAAGAAACAAATTATTGCCCCTCCTGATTACAGTAAAATCACACAGATTTTGCCAGGTCTCCAGGTGGTGATTGATAGCAGATGGAGAGAAGCTCAAAAATGTCAGTATATTCAAGCTTATACCAGTGCAATAATTCTAATGGGAAGTGTCTTAGAAGCGCTACTTCTGTGTAGGGCAAGCACTTCACCGGAAAAAGCCTATCAATCCTCTAAGGCACCCAAAGACAGACAGGGTAAAACTCCTGCTATTCAAGACTGGAATTTACATACACTTATAGAAGTTGCGGTTGACTGTGGTTGGCTAAAGACAGATCGAGGCAAGTTTAGCCATGCATTGCGGGAATCAAGGAATGTGGTACATCCTTGGGTGCATGTTACGACACGTGCAAACTTTGACGAAGCAACATGCGTTACATCATGGGAAGTTTTGAAAGCATCTGTACAAGACATGATCGCATCTTCATAGAAAGCAAAAAAAACAAAGAAGAAACAAAAGAACAGGCATCGACTTAACAGAAACAAAAGCGAATAAAGGGACAGGTATCGACCTAATAAGCAAGGGGACAGGCATCGACTTTGAAGAAATAGCGTAGGCTTGATCCACGAAAAACAAAGGTAAAAACAAAAGGACAGGCATCGACTTAAAAGAAACATGATTGTCTTGATCCAAACGCTAAACCCACTATTAAAGTGGTGCTTTAGGTCGCCCTTTAGTGGTTGTTGAGGTGATTGGTGAGTCGAATGTTAAAAAGATCAATCAAAAGATGAATTTATAGAAAGGTCGTCAATTTTTATTTGCGAAGTATAGCGAGTGATGAAATTGAATTGCTTTTAACTATTTATGCTGAGTCGGAAAGCTGTTTTTGTCGTTTGGCAAATTTCGATCGATAATGTTTTTCGAATTGCGTCGCATTGGTGAGCCAGGTTTTTCTATCAATATTAAGTCTCTGTAGAATTGGTGGTAGTTGCAGTGGTATGGCGCCACGCTTATCCTCACGAACACATCGCCCAGTAAGGTCGACTAATTCAAGATAATCATTTGTAGAAAATAAAATTCCGTCTTGCTCGTCGCCGGATATGGCTCCATCGAAGTGCAGCAGAGGTTTGATTGGCAGTTCAAATTTAATCAGTGCACCCAATTCAACTTGCTCCTTAATGGCGTCATGTAAATTAAATTGTGGGTTAATGCGTTCTTTAATGCTGGTGTGATCTGAAGTTTCTGGGGTATTCGCCATGCAGGCGCGTATTGGATTTAAGTCAACATAAGCCATGCAGCTCAATAATGCTTCTTCAGTAAGTAAGGCTTGAGATTTGTATCTGGCTTCCCAGAAGTGACCAGTGCAGCCATCTTCTTTGTTGGCAAGGCGCGCAATGGGTTCATTTAGGCACTTCATGAACCAACTCAAACTGCCAAGTCGTTTACGATATAGAACAATGCAATCATTCGCGGCATGGAGCTCCGCTGGATGCAAAGAATCTCCGTCGCGCCATTTCTGTACAAGCAGCGGCCCTTTGAATAAACATGACCAGCGTTCAATGACTTGCTCGTTAGAAAGCTCTTCCACTGCATCAGGACAGAGCTTGACGCATAAGTGTAGGTGGTTGGACATTACTGCATAGGCTACGATTTCAACACTGAATATGGTTGAAAGCAATCGAATCCGATTTTCGATCCACTGGCGCCGGTGCTCAAAAGATTTGCCTGTAATATGATCGGTGCCACACAGAAATGACCGCCTTACACAGCGTGAAACGATGTGG
>JBNKFP010000191.1:0-5784 GCA_050289365.1 Cellvibrionaceae bacterium
GTTTGAGGGATTTGAGCAAAGACATTATTGAGTGGGTTGAACCACAACTCAAATAGAAGCCGCTGACGAGATCAGAATTGTGAGCCAGCAACAGAAAACCGGGAAACCACGGTCGAGTGGATTCCCGGAAAGTGGACCTGCTTATGGCGAGGGATTCCAGCCCTGGCCATTATTGTAACTGGCAAATATTTTGGCGCGAGTAGAGTAATATTGATTGTATTCGCTACCCGACAGTATATGCGCCCCTTGACGTGAACCTAAATTGATAGATGCACCCGACATTGTGGTAGAGCCATATTCTCGATAACCGTAAGTGGCGGTACCTACATTGGGGTTACGAGCCTTGCCATTTTCATTAAACCAACCGACTGCAGCAATGTGACTGTCCATTTTGCAGTTGATAAAAGCAAAGCTATCGTAGTTGGTGCTGCTGCTGGAATAACCGGAGCGAGCCAAATAGGTTTTCCCCGACGGAGGACTGTTCCCAGCCGGTCCAGGACCATAAGTTAACCGACTGTTCAAAAAGATAAAACCGGGGTAACTTGTTGAAGTGACTCGTGCCTGAAGAATATAGCCACCACTGCCCGAATTCCTGGAATCTCCAAGCGAGCGAATTTCACTGTTTTCGAACAGTGCCACACGCACATAGCCCCAGATATAATCTACATTGCCCGCCACCAACGAATTATAGAACCAGCTGTAGCCTTTCAGCAGTAAAGTATCTTGCTCACTGATAAAGGCTGCATTTTTAGCCACAAATCGTCCATTGTTATCATTAAAATACACGGTCTCGGCCTGGTTCCCAGTAGACGCATCACTGCGTCGGTGAGTATTGAAAATCGTTAGATTCTCGACAGAGATCATGTCGCTGGACTGAATTAAGAATAAGGGACGACCACTGGAACCGGAATTTAAAGCCTCGTAATTATTATATTGAATCACCGTACCATCGCGACTTTCACCCACCAACCGCAAATTATCTTTACCTTTCAAAAATAAAGGCTCGACATAAGTACCGTTTTTAATCTTGATAACCCCGCTGGTGCCACCGGAATATTTCTGCATCATGTAATTCAAGGCCCCCTGCACAGAACCAAAATCAGCAGGGCCATCATCATCGACTGTGACCGTCGTGCTGTTGGGTGCAGATGACTTAGTCGTAAACTGCCACTGGCCTTTGGCGTGCCCTGTGTAAGCCTGCCCCCCTTGATTGCCAACGAACACACCATTGTTGACCACCACATAATAGGTTTTACCATAACGAAGGGCATTGGTATGAGGACTGACACTGATGGTATTGCCAATAACCTCCGCAGGTGTGACTTTCAAACTGCGCGGCGAACTCTGCCCCGCATAACCCAATTTATCGGTATCACTTAGCACACTGATGGTATCCACCAATGAGTTATTAGCAGCATCCCATATTTGTACGGTGCCGGACCGAATGCTCGGTTTGCTATCAAAGGTTAGGCGCAATCGCGTATCCGGACTGACGTTGGTGGCCCCGGCCGCAGGATAAATATCACCAGCAGCACCCAAACTACCACTACAGTCGCCGGCCTTTAATTCTGCGCCGCCGGATAAACGGATGGAATCAATATTGGCCAGACCATCGGCCGTCGTCGCAGTCAATTGCAAAGAGTTTTGCCCCTGTGCTAAATAGATAACCGATGATACCTCTTGCCAGTCGGTCCAAACGCCACTACTGATAAACGACAGAGAAACACTGTTACCCAACTCAGTGGACTGTAAATTAGCGCCCCGCGCGGCGCTACCACCATTGGCAAAGCGGACGGTCACTTCGTAATTACCGGCTGTAGCTGCATCCACAGCAAATTGAATACTGGCTCCAACTTCGTTCAGCGAATCAATAAAACCACTGCCGGTGAAACCCGTGTGCTCGGTATCAACGATGCCGCTGTAACGACACAATGCGCTGTCGTTTTCCTGAATGAGGATGTTGGATATCGATGCAACCGAGCTCGAGGAACTGCTGCTCTGCGAGCTAAGGCTGCTGGAGCTGGGGGCGGAGGAGCTCGAAGATCCACCGGGCACGCCGCAGGCGGTCAAAAATGCCGCCAGGGTCAGAATGGGTATTGAAGTGCGGATACACATGATAAAGTCCCATGTTTTCTAGTAGTTGTTTGGACTGCGAAGCCTTGTTCGCGACAATCATCCTATCGTAAAACAATATTGGCCTGACCAGAAGCTAGACTTTAGGTTAGGTGCGTGAAACACTGCGCAAACTTGGCAAGTTTCTCATCCGCAGAGCGAATGTTGACAGCCGAGTCTGCGCTAATGGCAATGACCGGGCATTATACGACGCCGATTCTGGCGCTCAATTTGATCGACTATACTGAATAGTTCTAACCCGTGATCCGTGACGCCCCCAGCGCGTGGCGGCCCGTGGATTCATAGTTAGGCTTCGTATATATGGCCAAAACCGAATCGAATCAGAATCTGCAACATGCACTCGAAGCTATAGCCGTTGTGGATCTGGAGCAGGAAGAGGGTTTGCCCGAGTGGTCTAAAGAAGAGTTCGCGCCCTATTTTACGGAGCGCTTTACCGATCCCCGCCAACAGCTCGTTACTCAGCTAAAACTGAGTTGTGCACCGTCACAAACCGGATATCGCATTCCCATATACGCCATTAATAGCGGCTTCTTTATCGACACTTTATTCCAGTCGCTGACCAATCAATTAGCGACAAACAGTAGAGTATTAACAGGGCTATTGGGCACCAAAATCAGTCTAATGAATACCCTTTTATTGGACCCCCGGTTTATAGCGGCAGATCAGCATTTTTTTCGCGTCGCCATTCGCCAGTTTTTAAACCTATTATGCGGTTGGTACGACCCGCTCCTTGAAGACCATAACGAGTATTGGATTCAGGTTGAAAAGTGCATTGATTGTTTGTGCCAAATCAGCGGTCGCGAACTCGGTTGCCCCGATGTTCTGCAACAGGAACTCAACCACCTATCCGATTTTAACCAACAAATGTCGGAAGCATCAGCCGCACTTCGCCGTCAAGAACTGAAACGCCATGAGCAAAACTCAGATCAAAGGGATGTTGACGATTTTTTTGATCGTATTCTTGCCCATAAGCCCTTCCCAATTTTGATTGCACGCTTCCTCAAAGAAACCTGGCGAAATGTATTATTACGCCAAAAAAGTGATCGCAATTTGAGCATTCATGCCTGGCAAAAAATCTGTCAATTTACTGAGGATTTCTGCGAAATCTTTTGCATGGACAAAAAACCGAAAAGCGACATCCTCATCGCCACCATTAGACCCAACTTAACGAAATACATTATTGGCAACGAAAAAGACAAACAATTCTTAATCACAGAAATCATCAAAACGCTCTCAAAAATCCAAAAAGGTGAAGAGCTAAAGAGTGTCGAAATACAACCGATTCTCGAGCGGAATCGGTTAAAAAACATCAATTTCTCATCCTCGGTTATCAAATCCGTCAGCGCCTTACCAGTGGGGCAATGGATTGAATTCAAAGGTGGAGAGTTCAATGGAAAAATTCTGCAACTCAGCGATAAGTTAACCCAATCGCAAGAAGTATTGTTGATCAACGCTGCAGGAGACTTTGCCACATTTATGAGCCTGCAAGGACTGGCCTACCTAACCATTTCAAAACAAGCATACTTCTTACCGTCAGAGAACGTTTTTGATCGTGCATTTGCGGAAGCCAGTATCACTTTCTTAGAGCATTTTAGCCACTGTGAGGATTTAAAACTAGCGCGCGAACGCGATCACATTAAAGCACTAAAACAAGAGTTAAAAAACGCCACCGATACAGTGGACAAATTCAAGAAGCAGTTATTGACCTTACAAAATAATTTCGACAAAGCGATCAATGCAAAAACGCGAGAAATTGCCACTTTGACCAACATCCTCAGCGATGCACAAGCGAAAATGCGTGATCAGGAAGCCGACATCATTAGATTAAAGCAGCAGCAAACCGATATGGAAATTCAATATTTGCAACAGATCGAAGCTTTACAAACAAGTCAATCTCGAGTTGAAAATGAAAACCAAATGGTTCTTGCAAAATTACTTGAGGAAAAAGAAAATTTGGCCAACCAATTACAGCAGAAAAACCAAGAAAATCGACGCCACGAAATTGTCCAGCAGGTGAAGTCTCTCAACATCGGCAGTTGGCTTGAAATATTGTCTGATCAACACCAATATACGCCGTGCAAAATTGCCATGATCTACTCCTCCAGCGGTAAGTATGTGTTGGTCGATGGCAAGGGCCTAGCTCTGGGCGAATATGTAGCGGAAGATCTCATTGAACTATTTTTTCAAGGTAACGCTAGAATTGTGCAGCAAGCAGGCAAATTCGATGACTCTATGGAATCCATCATTAAATCCTTAAAATAGCTGAGATGACGTCATGGACATCCCTGAAAATAAACGTCGTGAACCGCGCCTTAGCGATGAAATAGCCGTTTTTATCGAGATGCAAACAACCCCATCGGCCGACAGCAAGCCGGAGTTTTGCATCACCAAAACCCTGGATATTTCAGCCCATGGAGTAAAAGTTTTACTGGATGCGGAACTGCCTCTCAACAGCTTTCACCAGCTCTGCTTCGAAATATCGCCCAAGCGTTTTTTGTTGGTGGGGCAAGTGGCCTGGGTTGCTCAATGCCCAGAGGGGGTTGCCATTGGCTTTGCGCTGATGGATTCCGCCCAAACCCAATTTACCGCCTGGCAACATTACATGGCTGAGCGCTTACAATCGGATTAAATGGTGTAACCAAAGCCTGCCCCGCGGCCACTCACACTATATCCAAAATACTCAAAATTCTTTAAAACCCGCGCCCCTTCTCACATTGTGCTTGGGCAAAGGCGAGCGGTGCTGCTGATTCTTTGCGTCATACATCTATGAGCTATGGTCTAGAACATCATTTTTTAACCTTGCATAGGTTTCTAATTGGACGCATTCGGTAAACTCCAGAACCCTGAAGCGCTTGGCGCGTTCGCAACAATGGCAAGCACCGTCACAATCGTAGGATTGTTACACTGTTGGCGTCACCGACCAAATTCACCACTGTCGCAAACGGCACTACAACAGGGCCTTAATGGAGTCTTGACGATTTGCGTTTAGCCGTTCCGGAGTGGGTGACCGTTGCAGCGCGCGACCTCTAATACCACCCACCATTTATCTTACTGGCTAGAAAAAGAATCGCCTGATGCAGCATAGGCAAAGACCATAACACAGCACAAAAAAGTCGCTGCGCAAAAAAAATGACGGCGTTTTAAGGAGGTATCCTATGAGATATAGCGATTGATCGCGGCTTCTAACGAACTGGTGCTATCACTAAAGCCATTTACAATGGCTCGAAGCTTTTCCATACGCTCAGCATTTTGATTGGCCTTATCCGAAATCAATTGAATATTCTGATTAATCTCTTCACTGACGTAGGCCTGCTCTTCTGCTGCGGTAGCCGTCTGTAAAGATAAGCCGTTGACCTCATCGACTAAATGCTTCACTCGAGCAAACTTTTCGGTGGCAGCCACGCTAAGGTGGTCAGTGCTTTCCAACTTTTGACATCCATCTTTTATCGCTTCAAACACTTTAGTGACATTATTCTGAAACCCACAGACGATCTGATCTATTTCATCGGTTGAATCCTGGGTACGACTTGCAAGTGTTCGCACTTCATCCGCAACCACAGCAAAACCCCGGCCCTGTTCGCCGGCTCTCGCCGCTTCGATAGCCGCATTTAATGCCAATAGATTTGTTTGTTCGGCAATACTACGAATGGT
>JBNKFP010000192.1:0-5766 GCA_050289365.1 Cellvibrionaceae bacterium
AGTTTCCTGTTGGCTCTAGGGTACAGGTGCCCTTTGGACAACGGCAACTGATTGGCATCATTGTCAGCGTCTCTGAAATCAGTGATGTTGCTCTCGAAAAATTACGCCCGGCACTCGAGATTATTGACAAAAGTTCTGCCATATCGGCGGAAATCATGGAACTTTGCCATTGGGTCAGCGAATACTATCACCATCCTATTGGCGAGGTATTACATGCAGCCCTGCCCGCGCAACTGCGTAAAGATGATGCCACCGCCGTGCTTGGGACGATCCGGGTTTGGCGCCATACACATGAAGGCAAAGGGCTGCCCGCAACGGCTTTGCGTGGGAAAAAACAGCAGCAAGTGCATCAATGGCTTTTGCAACACCGGCAATTAGAAGAATCGCAATTGCAAGCGCTGGCCGTCGCTCCCGCCACCCTCAAGGCACTGGTTGAAAAAGGCCTAGTCGCTCAATTCGAAGTACCCTACAAGGTACCGGAGCAGTCCGGAGAGGTATTGGCCGAACCCCCCATGCAGCTCAACGCAGAACAACAGGCTGCACTTAAAAGCATGAGGTTTCATCACTATGCCACTTACTTATTGGATGGCGAAACGGGCAGCGGTAAAACTGAAGTTTATTTACATGCCATAGCCAGAGTACTTCAAGCAGGCAAACAAGCTCTGATCCTGGTGCCGGAAATTGGCTTAACCCCCCAGACATTAACTCGTTTTGAGCGGCGCTTTAGCGTGCCAGTGGTGCAATTGCACTCTAGTGTCAGCGCCAATCAGCGCACCCAGAACTGGACTGCCGCGGCGACGGGCCAAGCACGTATCGTCATCGGCACACGTCTAGCTGTTTTTACTCCGATGCCGGACTTGGGCATGATCATCCTCGATGAAGAACATGATATGTCTTTTAAACAACAGGATGGTCTACGCTACTCTGCCAGGGATGTCGCGATAGTTCGAGCACACAAACTGCAAATTCCACTAATTTTAGGGTCGGCTACCCCGGCTCTCGAAACGCTTCATAATGCTCAACAGGGTCGCTACCACCATTTGCGTCTTACCCAGCGTGCGGGAGACGCTTGCAAACCTGAAATTCACTGCATTGATATGCGCCACGAACCCTCCGGCAATGTATTTTCAGCGGCAGCGACAGCGGCTATGGCGACTGCACTTCAGCGACAGGAGCAGGTTCTAGTGTTTATCAATCGTCGAGGATTTGCACCGGCATTGCTGTGTCACAACTGCGGTTGGAGCGCCGCTTGCAAAGCGTGTGATAAGCGCATGACTGTGCACAATTTCCCTCGCCATTTGCATTGTCATCACTGCGACCATCAAAGACCGCTTCCCAGTCAGTGCCCAAGCTGTCACAACCGAGATTTGGACACCCGTGGCCAGGGAACCGAGCGCTGCGAAATCGTCCTGCAAAAAATGTTTCCAAATATTGAAGTAGTGCGAGTTGACCAGGATTCCATGCAGTCGAAAAACGCAATGAAGGATCTTATCAAAAGGGTAAATCAGGGAGACCCCTGTATTTTGGTGGGTACACAAATGCTAGCCAAAGGACACCACTTTGCCAAGGTTACGGTTGTGGTGTTAATGGACATAGATCAAGGTCTTTTTAGCGGAGATTTTCGAGGACCGGAGCGCATGGGCCAGCAAATTGTTCAAGTGTCCGGTCGCGCAGGTAGAGAACAGCTTAAAGGCGTAGTTTTACTTCAAACCTACCAACCTCATCACCCACTTTTACAGTGCCTACTCAATAACAGCTACCACACATTCGCGAATGAACTGCTGAGAGAGCGTAGCTTGGCGGGTCTACCCCCTATACACTATATGATGATTTTGCGCGCGGAATCAAAACGCGCAGAAGTGGCACTCGAGTTCCTGCAATTCGTTCTCAGGTGCGCTCGCGACATAGCACCACCCTCACCCGAGCACCGCTACCTTGGCCCTATTCCAGCGCTGCAAGAAAAACGCAATGAACGCTTTCGGTTTCAGTTGCAGATCTGTTTTAACCGTCGAGCTGAATTGCAACAACTCGTTGGCCAGCTGTTGCCCAAAATCGAAGGCAGCGCCCTTTCGGGTCGCACTCGCTGGAGCATCGACATTGACCCACAAGATATGAGTTGATCGCTCTTTTTCAGGTATGGCATCAGATATTTTTTTATGTCCCTTTGTATTGCTGGCACCACAAGCTACAATAGCGCCTATAAACACAACAATTGAATTCACATGTCTAACTCCTCATCTTCTCGAGTTCCCGGCTGGCTCTGGTTGGTTGCCGGCACCGCACTTGGAGCATTAATTATGTTCCTGATGCGCCTCAGCGAATTGGATCCCGCGTTAAGCTATCTGAGTTCACATGATGAACAACAGGCGGCGCCCAACGACAATATTGAGTCGGAAAAAGGCAGCGAAAAGATTCCAACAAAACGCAGCTTTGATTTTTATCGGCTACTACGCGATACCGAAGTTCCGGTGACCGCGTCGCCGGCGGAACCCAGCAGTCCGGACAAACAAATGGATTACCTATTACAGGTTGCGTCATTTCAATCTGCGGCAGATGCCAACGAGGTGCGAGCGCAATTGGTGTTGCTCAATCTCAATGCCACCGTTGAAAAGTCCCAGAATACGAGTGGCACAACTTGGCACAGGGTCATCGTTGGCCCCTTCAAGACGCGCTCACAAATGGCCAAGGCGAAAAGTACATTATTGTCCAACCGATACGAAGCCATGATGCTAAAACGGCCTCACGTTGCTGCACCATAGCGGCCCTATTCCATCTGCGACTCTAATACGCCAATATCGAACCTTGAAAACCTCTCAATTGCCCCCAATTACCTGCCCATCGGGTCGTTTTTATCCCATCTTGAATCAGCTTAATGCTGTCGTAATAAACCGCCACAGTTTAAACACTAGGGCGTGGTTATAGCGCCAAAGATACTGCAACCCCTTAATTCTTGGACAGCGCAAGAGCCAACGTCCACCAACAAGGTCAAATACGTGGAACAATACAGAGGAACAACCATTTTATCCGTTCGCCGCAATGGCAAAGTGGTCATCGGCGGCGATGGCCAAGTTTCATTGGGCAATACCATTATGAAAGGCAATGCACGTAAAGTTCGTCGCCTTTACCGCGACCAAGTTATCGCTGGCTTTGCCGGCGGCACCGCAGATGCTTTTACTTTATTCGAACGATTTGAAGCGAAACTGGAAAGTTACTCAGGCAATCTGGTCCGTGCCGCAGTGGAATTGGCTAAAGATTGGCGCACAGACCGCGCCCTGCGCCGCCTCGAAGCGCTGCTGGCTGTAGCAAACCATGAAGCCTCGCTCATTGTGACCGGCAATGGCGATGTGATTCAGCCAGAACACGATTTGATCGCCATAGGTTCTGGTGGCGCTTTTGCGCAATCAGCGGCTACTGCACTACTGTTTAACACTGAATTAGACGCCAAAGACATTGTCGAAAAAAGTTTGGCTATTGCCGGTGATATCTGCGTCTACACCAACCACAACTTCACTATTGAAGAACTGGAGTACTGATCAAACCTTATGTCACAGATGACCCCACGCGAAATCGTTAACGAACTCGACAAACACATTGTTGGACAACAAGAAGCCAAGCGCGCCGTGGCAATTGCACTGCGCAATCGCTGGCGTCGCATGCAACTGGAAAGCGACTTACGCAGTGAAATCACGCCTAAAAATATATTGATGATAGGTCCCACTGGCGTGGGCAAAACCGAAATTGCTCGACGCCTAGCGAAACTCGCAAATGCCCCATTCATCAAAGTGGAAGCCACTAAATTTACCGAGGTGGGCTATGTCGGGCGCGACGTAGAATCCATTATTCGCGATTTGGTCGACGGTTCAATCAAAATGCACCGTGAACAAGAGACACAAAAAGTAAAAGGCAGGGCAACAGATGCAGCAGAAGAGCGAATTTTAGATGTCTTGCTGCCACCCGCACGAGCTGAATTCAGTACCGCCGACGATACAGAATCCCCAACTCGCCAGGTGTTTCGAAAAAAATTGCGCGAAGGTCAATTGGACGATAAAGAAATCGAAATCGAAGTGGCTGCAACCCCTGTCGGGGTGGAAATAATGGCTCCGCCTGGAATGGAGGAAATGACCAGCCAACTGCAAAATATGTTTTCGTCGGTTAATACAGGTCGCACCAAAAAACGCAAAATGACAGTTAAACAAGCTTTAAAAGTTTTGGCAGATGAAGAAGCGGCACGCCTGATCAATGAAGAAGAATTGAAAGCACAGGCCATTCAAGTCGCCGAACAAAACGGCATAGTATTCATTGATGAGATTGACAAGGTTGCCAAGCGCGAGGGAACATCCGGTGCCGACGTCTCACGCGAAGGTGTACAGCGAGATCTTTTACCTCTGATTGAAGGCTGTACCATAAGCACCAAGCACGGCATGCTGAAAACAGATCATATTCTGTTTATCGCATCGGGTGCTTTCCACTTATCAAAACCCTCAGACCTGATCCCGGAATTGCAAGGCCGCCTGCCTATTCGAGTAGAACTTAACGCCTTAACCCCCGATGACTTTGAGCGGATTTTAACGGAGCCCAATGCTTCCTTAACGGAACAGCAAATCGCTTTACTGAAGACCGATGGAGTAGACTTGCAATTTACCGCAGACGGTATTCGACGCATTGCAGAAATCGCTTACCAAGTGAACGAAAAAACGGAAAATATTGGCGCTCGCCGCCTGCATACCGTTTTGGAAAGACTACTGGAAAGTGTATCGTTTAGCGCTGGGGAAGCAGAAAGCACAGTAGTAATAGACGCTCAATATGTTAACAACCAATTGGATTCCCTGGCCCAAGACGAGGATCTCAGCCGCTTTATTCTCTAGCTGTGGATATATTGATATGCCAGTACCAGACAACATCACTTTTAAACGTCGCTCAAACGTACTGCTTTTGCAATATGGCGACCATGTTTTTTCCCTGGGTGCGGAATTTTTGCGAGTGCACTCGCCCTCTGCAGAAGTCCGGGGCCATGGACCTGGCCAACACGTTTTACAATACGGCAAGCAAGGGGTTTTAATTACCGGTATTGAACAGCTCGGTAATTATGCCCTTAAAATTCTCTACAGCGACGGTCACGACAGTGGCATCTACAGCTGGGATTATTTGTATGAGCTTGGCTCCAATCAAGACCAGCTGTGGCAGGCTTATTTAGACGAATTAAATCGAGCCGGTAAACCCCGTGACCCAAGCGTTTCCGCGGTGAAGATTCTCAGTCCAGACCAATAACCACAAATCAGGTGCAGATTTTTTCTCAAACGCTCTATCGATTTCTATCAAAGCGCATTCATGAGCGGTTAGCCTGATTTGCCAGAGCCCTTGGGAACATTGCCTTCCACACCGCCAGCACTCTTGAATTGCATACCATAGGTTTCATGGTATTTGATGCGACCGGCGTTAACAAACTCCTGCATGTGGATGGGTTTGCTAAACAGAAAGCCTTGCATTAAATCGCATCCCTGAGCAACTAAGAAGTCGCGCTGCGCTTCTGTTTCCACGCCCTCAGCAACGACCTGTAACCGCAATTTATGAGCCATGGCGATTATGGCTGTGGCAATTTCCGAACCGTGCGCATCATGGGGGATATCTTCCACGAAAGAGCGATCAATTTTTAACGCGTTAATGGGAAAACGTTTCAGATACGCCAAGGAGCTGTAACCCGTGCCAAAATCGTCTATCGCTATGCGACAGCCAAGATCACGCAAGCCGCGCATAACGTCAATGGCC
>JBNKFP010000193.1:0-5718 GCA_050289365.1 Cellvibrionaceae bacterium
ACACGTGATGACAGGGGGAGGACCGGGCATTATGGAAGCCGCTAATCGTGGCGCTCATGAGGTGGGTGCACAATCGGTCGGCTTGAATATTGTCTTACCCAAAGAGCAATCCCCCAACCCCTATATCAGCCCCCAACTGTGCTTTCGCTTTCACTACTTCGCCATGCGCAAAATGCACTTTTTAATGAGAGCGCGGGCTTTGGTTGCATTCCCTGGCGGCTTCGGCACACTGGATGAACTATTTGAAACCCTGACTTTAGTCCAAACCCAAAAAATTCGGCGTTTGCCGATTTTGCTTTTTGGCCAGGAATTCTGGGAAAAAATAATCCATTTTGAAGGTTTGGTCGATGAGGGAGTCATTGATGCGGACGACTTAGAACTGTTTCAATTTGTCAGTAGCCCGGAACAAGCTTGGCATATTATCGCGGAGCATTTACGTAGCCAAGTTACTATGGGGATGTGATGTCAGTAAATACGACCAGTAACCTAATCGAATAAGATCCGATTTAGGTTGAACACAGTTCTACCTCGGCGGATCGACCCGCCCTTCACTGGAACTGTTCAGCCGAAACCATCCGGCAATGCTGTAACGCACGCGTTTGGCTGGCAAAACTTCATGGGGAAAGTCTTCACTTAAAAACAACACCAGCGTGCCCTGCTCTGGCGCCACTCGATGAAGTAAAGACCCAGAGTGCGGATCAAATATTTGCAATTCACCGCCATCATCTGCCAACCAATCCGCGTTGAGGTAGGTTACCAGGGACAAGATGCGATTGCTTTGTCCAGACAAAGCATCCAGGTGCGTGCGGTAAAAATCGCCAGGTTGGTAACAGGCAAAATGACTCTCAAACGAAAATAACCCCAAAAACAATCGCCGATTGAGATACGCCTGCAATGCGCGAGTAAACCAGCTCCACAGCGGATTATAGGGGTCGTCATCATTGATCCAGACGATTTTATTACTCCGCCACTGAGTAGTTACTTGGCGAGTTTGGCCGCGGCCAACGGCAGCGAGACTGAATTCAGACTCGGGAAGACGGTACAGTTTGTTGGCCAGTTCAGTAACCACACTGGCGGGTAAACCTTGGGGGTTTACATAATACCCCTGTTGTTCGATTTGCTGTGAAATGCTCTCGAACAGAGGGCGCCACTCTTCCACCAATTCATCGAACGACTGAAAGCCAACGGTTAAATCCTGAAGGTAACCAAAGTCGGTCACGGCATATCACTCGATGAAAAATAGAGGCGCGATTTATACACCGAGTTAATGACTTAAACAAGCGTAAAAAAGCACTGCCCTTAAGGCCGAGAAGCGAGATCGAACCAATACTCTTTACGATCGAGAGGTATGATTTTGGGTAGTGACGGATTATCCAGCTTAAATGCCAAGCGCGCCGGCAAATTCGCTTTGGCCAACGCCGATTGAATCATGGGATGATTGGAAAAATAATGATCAAATGCACCGGAAACCAAGGCTAGGTCAAATCCTTTTTGGATTTTCCGCGCCAAATCGGGTCGCTGTGGATCCACAAATAGATAGAATGGCAATCCATAGACAAACAACAACTTTCGATCAACCGTTAAACCCAAGTCCTTGTGGTTGTCTACTTCGACCCAGGGCTCTAACACACCTCGCGGAAAACCGTCAAAACGCCCACCTTCGACCATATAGAATAGGTTTTCGTACTTGGCAGTAGTAACCACAGTCAAATTATTGTTGCGTAAAATTCCCACATCGGGCCACCCCAATCCCTGCCCAAACGACAACTGCCGGGCCCCGTCGAAATCCGTGACGGCTTCAAACTTGCTTTGACTTTCAGGATTGATGATGCAGATTCTGTAACCCAGCAAGCCTTTGAGCAACGGGAAGCGCACTGGCAACATCCGCTCTTCCGCTTCTTGGTTAGACGCGAGCCACATCACATCTAATTTGCCGGCCAACACTTCTTCTGCCACCCTCGCCTGGGTGAGCTGTTGCTCAAGCACATCAACTGAATCATCCTGACCGAGGGCGTCAAGAGCCACTTTCAACGCACCCACCGCATACTCGTCCAGAGGGTGGGACCCCTTTGAGACCCGATAAACTTCGGCAGAATAGGCTTGGGCAGCGAATCCCATCAACACTACAAGGAAAACTCGAAAGAATACATTAAACATCCAACAAATATTCCCCTTAGTTATTGCAACTGGACCATATAGACAAATTCCAAATTAATAACCCAATTAAAACGGATGCTTTAACTATAGAGTGGCCCAGGATATTTTGCGAGCCCGCCCATGTGTCACGACGTGTACCACCACACGACCAGTGAGACCCGAACCAAAAATCGCAGGTTATTCAATACCCTTACGCCGACACTAGTCGGTAAATACTTGCAGGGCCGCAGAGAACAGCTAGCCTTTTTAGAAAAGAGAAACTCTATCTTTGGTTGTGCTTGACCGAACCATTACATGAGATCTCTAAGTCATTTGCTCATTGAGCGTCGCTGTTTTGACTGTGAGGTTAACAATGAAAGACAAAGCTTGGATGCTCAATGTGGAGGCGATTAGGGCCGCCAAAGAATGCATCAACTTGGTAAAATCAGAACTGGGCGCGAAATTGAAAATGTCCGACCCAGATTTTTTACAGTTGCTTCATGAATATGTTGAATTGGCAGAATCGGCGGAACTCAATAACGCCTACAGCCTACTGCTATCATACGCGGGAGTGGGTCGGGTCATTCATCGACTTAAAGGCTATGCTGCCAATCAGCGAGAATCCGTAGGATTAACAGCTGATGCCGTGGCAGTAACAAGAAATGATGTTGCTCAACCCAGTTCTGTTGAACGGGTGGAATTCGGCGGAAAATCGTACCCCAGATGGCGCGATGGCAAGAAGTTTTCTGGCCTTTTTCGCGGCCAACCCCACTACACCTAAAAACCACTTTGAACCCCGCACCAAAGGTCAAAAACATCATCCGTTTTTAAGATTACTCGCCTGAACATGATTAAAGGCTTACGGTTCCCTATACTAATTAGCACATTGCCATTGAACCCGCGCAGTAATCAATGCTGCAACACCTTGACGCTCTACGCCATTACCGCCTCTTAATTCGCGGTAATTTTACCGTTTGAACTGCCATGGCAAGCACTACACGCCCCGGTAGTAATCACGCCCGGCATCGAGATTCCATTGACTTCAGGGTCGACCCCGTCATAAGTGGTACTGGTTCCATCGTTTAGCCCGTCGACAGCCTGTTGGGAATAAAAATTACCTAAGCTATCGGAGACCAGTTGCAACAATACCTCATTTGTACCGGGGCGATACAATTTAACGGTGGCCTGCGCAAGAGGACTGGAACCGCCGCTTCGATAAACTGTACCGGCAACCGTAAATGTCGGGCCATTGCCGCCTGATGCATGGCACCCTGAGGTCATACAATTCTGTCCGGCATTATGGCTTATAGCAGCAGCAACGCTGGAACTCGAACTGGAAACGGAATTTGAATTACTGGCCGCACTGGAATTACCACTTCTATCAGGAGAACTGCCTCCGCAACCCACCAACATCATTCCGACAGCGGCGACCAAAGGCCCTAACAATCTAGACATACATCTTCTCCGAGGAGCAAAAGTGATACATCTCTCTTCCAACTCGAAGAGAACTCATTTTGAGTGTAGTTGACGATTGGGTTTGTACCGCTCAGCGATCGTTAACTGCTTCACAACTCCCGGCATGCGCCAAGATCGTCACTCCTGCCATTTTTTCGATCAAAATAAATTTCACCAAGAATCACTTGCTCAAAAGACCTGGGCGTGTATACTTATGGCGTTGAAAATTTGTTTGATCATTGTAGCCATTTAGACGAACAACTCTGATTGCAGTATCTCTAGCAGTTCCCGTCCGGTCATCAGCAGTCCTACAACATTTCTCGGCAATACCGTCCCATGGACACAATTTTTTTTGAATATGAAAGGTTTTTTTTATGTCAGACTTAACGACAGGCACAGTTAAATGGTTCAATGAGAGCAAAGGTTTTGGATTCATTGAGCGTGACGGAGCCCCAGACGTTTTTGTTCACCACACTGCCATCAACGGCACAGGATTTAAGACACTTGCTGAAGGTCAACGCGTACAGTTCAACGTAACGACCGGCGCCAAAGGTCCCCAAGCAGAGAACGTTTCTGCCATCTAACGCCTACATCTAAGAATCTGTTCATCAGAATCTCTGCACAGCCAGCTTAACGCTGGCTGTTTAGCCCCCACTTCTCTCTTCTCACCGGAATGCCAGTATGACGGCACACGTGCGCTCCATATTTGGCGTAAAAATATTTAAACGTAAACATAAAACCCTACGTTTTTTAAATAAAAATCGAACAGAACCTTCTTTATATGGTGACCAACTGTGGCAATCCAGTTTTTTAATCATGGATTATTTACAGAAAAACCCCATACCGCCCAAACAGAATATTTTTGATATTGGGTGCGGCTGGGGAATACTGGGAATCTTCTGCGCAAAAAGCTTTAACAGTAACGTCACTCTTATTGATGCCGACCAACATGTGTTCCCTTTTGCAGACAGCCACGGCTCCTTAAACGAAGTCGCGTTAAAAACTCGGCATGCACAATTCGTCGAGCTTAGTCAAAAAGACTTCAGCGACCAGTACATGATCATAGGTTCCGATATCTGTTTTTGGCCTGAGCTCGTCAGTCAACTCAAATCCCTCATCGGTAAAGCACTCGATGCTGGAGTGGAAAAAATCATCATTGCCGATCCCGGCCGCAGCACTTTTTTAGGTTTAGCCAAGTTTTGTGAGAAGCATTACAACAGTAAGCTCATCCCAAGCGAGCTCAGCGGCGAGTCCAGAGCGAAAGGCTTTTTATTGGTTATTGACAACCCTTATTTTGTTGAGCGAGCCTGTTGATCTCGCAAAAAATAAAAAACACGATCCACACAGCAGGGCAATGACGGCCAAGAAGCCAGGTCACCATTTTAATGCGAATTTGTCCGGCCTTGAAGCTCGGAAATCGTCGAAAATCTTGGGCCTATTGGTTAGAATCACCAACCCTATTGCATTTGGGTAGCCGAACGACTGGTGCGCGACACCGGTTAGCGAACCCTCTCTACTTCAGAATTTTGCTCATGCTGCACTGGTTCCAAAAAAATCTCATTACTGAAGAAGCAGTTCATTGGTTTGACCACTGTGCGCAGTGGCTAATCGATCGCTTTGATCCAACCACTTTTTATCAAAACACACCTCTGGTGACACCGGACGCGACGTTTTTTCCAGATCCCGTATCCAGTCCAGAGGAGATGGCCTCATATGTTTTGCGTCGCGTTGCTGAAATTGCCGGTGTCAGTCACTTGCCCTGGCAACTGACGCCAGTCAACCTATGTCAGACGGAAGCACCAAAAATTTTAGGCGTTGCAGCCGACCAACGACATTTAACCCCTCACTCAGAATACACATTTGACGGCGTTTTTTTACAAATCGCTTTTCAACCAGAACAAATCAAAAAACCTCAAGATCTCGTCGCCTCGACGGCGCAACAGTTGGCTCAACACTTACTCTGGCAGCAGCAATCTACGCCGCCAGGAGGTATGGATTTCTTTCAACAAACGGCCGAATTGCTTGCGATATTTCTAGGATTTGGCATTGTCATGGTCAATTCCGCATACAATTTTCGAGGCAGCTGCGCCAAATGCTACGACCCTCGAGCAAATCGCCAAGCCAACC
>JBNKFP010000194.1:0-5534 GCA_050289365.1 Cellvibrionaceae bacterium
CTGCTCAATCATATGCTGGGCAGTAGCTATAAGGACATCAAACAACAAAACTACGAGTACAAAGGGTATGTGGCAGAAAACTTTGTGCAGCAAGAACTCACTGCCATTGGTGTTGACCCGAGTTATTCATGGAGTGACGCACGCGCCGAAATCGAATTTATATTGGCAACGGATGAAGGGGATATCGTCCCTGTCGAAGTGAAAAGTGGCAAGCGCACAAGAGCTAAATCGCTAACCTCCTATATTGAAAAGTGTTCACCAAGCAAAACGTTTAAGTTGGTCGGCACGCAAGGTTCATCCGTGCTAGAGCAAACCAATGTAGTGATGCCCTTGTACTTTACCCAGTATTTGCCATTGAGATGATAAAAGTGATTAGCCTAAAGAATAACAGTACTTCCCTATATTTGACATTAGCCGCTAAATTCGCGTCCAACTCCCGGTACCATCAGATGCAAAAAGAACTGATATTCTGGTCTAAAGGGGAGTTCTACCGTGAATAATCAATATTCAGTCATAGGGATCTTCTGGCTTCAGATCCTATTGCTGGCAGGGTGTGTCGGTAATAGCGCATACGAGCAGACAATAGGCGGAACAAATACCAATGGGTTTGATGAGATGTGTAAGATTTTTACTGAGGCCATGAACTCGGGCGATGAGAATTCGGGTCAGGTTTCAGCCTATATTGAAGAGAATATCAAATCGCGGTTGTCTGCAGGTGAGGCGCGCGATGCGTACGAGATTATGTTTCATCTTGAACCAGAAAAGCGATACGCACTGTTTAAACGGGTTGCCGAGAGCGATTTAAAGCGTGAGTGGCAATGTGAGCCAATGAGACAGCTTTTGTCTTCGTCTTAGAGAGATAAAAATAAGCAGGGCAGTCATCATTAGGTTCTGCAAGAGTAATTTAAAAACTGCCGCGCGGTGGCGCCTTTAAAAAACCAGATCATGAACTCCGCAAGTCATGAGTCTAATAATCACAATAATCGAGACATTAACCAGGGGAAGCTAGGTGAACTCTAATCAAACAGGTAAAAAACGGGGTCTGTCAAAACGGCCTCTTGATAGGTTGGGCCTTGATCAACAGGTCATCCATAAAATGATCGGCAGCAATATTATGGTATCCATTGTTTCGATTTTGATGCTTGTCATCACTTCCCAGGTGAGTGCTCAAAATACCATTCAACAGCAGCCTATCATTCAAACAAAGTATACGGCCGACCCTGCTCCGTTGGTTGTTAACGATAGAGTCTACCTCTACACCAGTCACGATGAAGACGATGCGATGGGCTTTAAAATGGAAAATTGGTTGCTGTACTCCTCCACCGATATGGTGAATTGGACAGAACACGGAGTGGTGGCCTCGTTAAACGATTTTGAATGGGTGCCCTATGACAACGGCGCTTGGGCCGTGCAAGCTGTCGAGCGCAATGGCAAGTTTTACCTCTATTGCCCCATGCCCAATGGGGTTGGTATTGGTGTTTTGGTGGCCGACAGCCCCTACGGCCCTTTTAAAGACCCACTGGGTAAACCCCTGATACAACAAAGCAATCATGATATTGACCCCACCATACTGATAGATGACGACGGTCAAGCCTATATGTATTGGGGTAACCCAAAGCTGTATTACATCAAGCTGAATGAAGACATGATTTCTTACTCTGGAGATATTGTCGTTGAACCCTCTACACCCCAAAATTACCAGGAGGGGCCGTGGGTATGGAAGCGCAACAATCACTATTACTTGGCCTATGCCTCCACTTGTTGCCCTGAAGGGATTGGTTATGCCATGAGCAACTCCCCAACCGGGCCGTGGGAATATAGGGGTATGATTATGGATGCCACTGAGAAGTCTAGAGGTAATCACCCAGGTATTGTTGATTACAAGGGCAAATCCTATGTTTTTGGACACAACCAAGACTTGTTAAAAAAATCCACGCCCAAGTTTTATGAGCGCCGTTCAGTCGATGTGGACGAAATGACTTACCTTGCCGACGGCACCATTCAAAATCGCAATTACTGGTCCGTGGACGGGCCAGAGCAGCTTGAAACGGTAAACCCCTTCAAGCGTGTTGAAGCGGAAACTATGGCATGGAGCGAAGGTGTGAAAACCCGCTTTGAGACCGAGTGGGAGGGCGATTTTGATTGGGATCGGGGCAAAAGAATCGCTGACCGCTTGTTTGTGACGGCTATAAACCATGGCGATTACATGAAAGTCCGGGGTGTTGATTTTGCTAAGGGTGCCAAAACGGTGGACGTGAGTGTTTCCCCCATTTTTGGCGGCACAATAGAGATTCGAGCCGATAAAATCAACGGGCCGGTGATTGCAACCGTTAAGGTTGATGCAGCGGGTCAGGAGGGTATTTGGAGTGAATTTACTGCAAAAGCCAATGCTAAAATCAAAGGCGTTCACGATGTCTATTTAATATTTAAGGGTGAAAAAGATTTGTTTTATTTTGATTGGTGGCAATTTAACAAATAGGTAATGTATTGTAGGCTTTAGCTGGAAAATCAGAGAAAATGCCGGCCTTAAATAGTCACAAACAGCCGCGAAACACACACGTTTTACCGGTTTCTGGCTGGATGAATGCCACCCTATTGAAATCACAATGATTCACCTAGTGAAGGTATGTGCTCCCTCGCAGAGCGAGGGAGCTAGTTGGGTGTCATGTCTGTATCACCTCGTATTGCTCAAGCTAGTGGTTTCCGTTGTGGCCTGCCTGCTCTAGGGTGGCAATACGCACATCCAGCGGCGGGTGGGTGGCGAACAGTTCGCGTAATGCACTTGTTTTACCCGAGGCAATGCCAAAAGCCAGCATCGAATCGGGCATTTGGTTGGGTACTTCGATTTCGGCTTTTAAGTGGCGTAAAGCGCTGATCATGCTTTGTCGATCGGCGAGTGTGGCGCCTGCGTGATCGGCTCTAAACTCCCTACGTCGAGAGAACCAAGCGACAATCATGGTCGCTAAAAAAGCCAATATGATTTCAGAGACAAAGGTCGCTATATAAAAACCGATGCCGTAACCGCGCTCGGTTTTAAAAATCACTCGGTCGACAAAGTGTCCAATGATGCGGGCAAAAAACATGACGAAGGTGTTGATTACGCCCTGAATGAGCGTGAGCGTTACCATGTCGCCATTGGCCACATGGCCAATCTCGTGAGCCATTACGGCGCGTATTTCGTTTTTGTTAAAACGCTGTAGCATGCCTTGACTGACTGCGACCAACGCATTGTTTTTATTCCAGCCAGTGGCAAAGGCGTTGGATTGTTGCGCGGGAAAAATGCCGACTTCGGGCATGCCGACTCCAGCCTTTTTCGCCAGATCGCCAACCGTCTCCAACAACCAGCGCTCATCAGCGGTGCGAGGGGTGTCAATGACGTGGACACCGGCGGCTCTTTTCGCCATCCATTTAGAGATAAACAGCGATATAAACGCGCCGGTAAACCCAAAAACACCGCAAAAGATCAGTAGTGACGTCAAGTTTAGGCCTTCCGCATCCATGTAGTGGCCCACGCCCAACAGGTTGAGCGTAACGCTGGCGATCAATAGTACCGCCAAATTTGTTAATAAAAATAAGCCAATGCGAAACACAGTTGCCTCCAAAGGTAAAAAACAGTCAACATTTAGAGCCTATATGGATGCACTTAGTTGCAGTTCAATGGGAATTTTTAAGATTGTTTGTTGTAAAAGTCCATAGAGTAAGGCTGCTGCGACAAGCGCGGTAAATGCTGAGCGGTTAAGGCTGAGAGCTCTGCAGAGGGGGTGGTCCCCTGCCTTACACCCAATTGAAAGTGTTATTATTTGCTCGATTCGTTCAAAAATGGATTGTTAGGCTGATCCTTTGACTCTGTATGTTGATTACTACTGAGGTCTAGACACTATGAAAACGACAATTGCGCGTTTATTTATCGCCTTCTTATTCGCCCAGTCATCGGTTTGTTTTGCCGGGATGCGATGTGGAACCAACCTGGTCAGTGAAGGCGACCGCTTCGACCAAGTTAAAACGGCCTGCGGCGAGGCTGATTCAGAATACGACATGGGCAGTCGGACTCTATATCGTACGGTGTACAGCGGCGAAGAGGCGATGACCGTCTCGGAATCAATCAAGTTGGATATGTGGGTGTACGAATTGGGCGCACACAAATTCAGACGCAATCTGCACTTTGAAAACGGTGTGTTAGTCAAAATTGAATTGGGTGACCGAGTGGCTGCCCGTTAAGATTTCAAGATGCTCATAGGTTTCCAGAATGCGTAAACTTCGACTGCAGAAGGGCTCATTTCGAGCCCTTCTGCAGTTTGAAACATTTAGCGGTTGTACAGCATCAGCAATCTTCGCACAAAATCATGCCGTGCCTACCACGGCCCACCGTCAACCAGTGGTAATAGTTTGGTGGGCCTGAATTTATTTTCCGCTTCCGAGGTCGCTAATCTCGTCAGCATGGCTAAATAAGTGAAGCGATTCTGTTGCGCAGCCCCCCAATTTCTGAAAGCGCTCGTTCGATATCGTTTCGCTGGTGATGTTCCTGATCCAAATGGATTGAATCTGAGTAGGGTGTTCACTTTGAATTTTGCAGTAGACCTCGGGGTCTTGTTCTCCGCTGTCGCCAATCAACACAAAATCTCTCTTGGAATAGGTGTTTAAAATTTCGCGGATCTGCTCTGGTTTTGTTTCAAAACCGCTTTTAAAAAGATTCAAAAACGTTGTGTCTTTAAAGCGAAAATATTTCAGTGACATGCTGGCGAAAGGAAACTCCGATTGTCGAAAAAAATGATCCAGTTCGGGATAGAGGTGCCATGGACTGGAAGAAACAAAATGAATAGGGATGTGCTCTTGCGACAGCTCTCCATATTTTTCCGCCATTCCTGGGACGGCGGAAAATTCTCGATAAAATGTATTTTGAATCATTTTTTTATGGTCGGTGACTTCGGTTGTTTTTACCGTGTCGTCTATGTCGCTGATCACGGAAATGCCATGGGGGTGGATCAGTTGGCTGTGGCCGCAAAATTGTCGTTTGTCGTCTTTTTTCAGAACCGCACAATATGTCAGTAGGTTGTGTTGTGAGAGGTTTTGCGTCAATGCGCTACTGACAACCATTTCGCCATAAAAATGACCATTCGCTGACGATCGTTCAGCACTAAATTGAAACTGGCCCAGTCGTACAATAATGCGTTTACCGCGCTCATTGTCAGCCAAAAAAAGATTCACTCTGCGGTCAAAAATGGGTTGGCTTTCTGCGTTTGTTTTTAGGTCAAACGTCGTTTTCAAGACTTTTTCAATAAAACCTTTGCGTACTACACTGTGTTCCGGTTCAAAAATCCAACCGTGAATTGGGATATGCCATAGGTCTTTGTTGAAATTATCACGGTAGCCGTAGGTATTAAAAAAGATGGCCGTTTCATCCGCTTTTATATTACTGACAAGGGGTTTTGCTAGCAGGGGGTAACCCACGCAAGCAGAGCTGATTAGGCAGAGCCAAACGAACGCTCTAAGCATGATCAAAAACTTTAATTATTTGCATGGGGTTGGTCAAAATG
>JBNKFP010000195.1:0-5405 GCA_050289365.1 Cellvibrionaceae bacterium
CAGTGTCGGTACCAGTTTCAAGGCCGTCAGCTCACGTGCGATGGCCTGACGCACAGCGAAAAGTTCTGAATCCCCCAGGCCGGCAGCCACTTGTTGCACAATTTGATCCGCCGCTTGCAGCAGCGCAATGGCATTGTCCGGCTTGCGCTCTAACAGTACCCTTTGATTGGCCAATTTGAGTAAATATTCAGCTTCCGCCAACAGCCAGTCCTCTCTGCTCGTCGTGGACAGACTGAGCAATCGCTGCTGCTGACCATCCAAGCGCTGCTGGAGTTGAGCGATCTGCTGGGCCTGCTGATCAATGACTTGCTTAAGCTGTGCCTGCTGGGAGGGCAAAGCTTGCAAAGTCTTAAGTTGGTTAGTGAACCCCTCCAGACTTTTTTTGTTCGCCTGACTCAAGCCACTCTGCATCTCATTGAGTGAATTCTTTTGTGCAGCCATTTCGTCGGTAAGGTCAACGAGGCGACTGTCGAGCCACTGGCGTTGCTGTTGTTGCACGAAGCTCAAACCCAGTCCAGCAACAATGAGCACGGCCACCACAAATACGCCAGTCAGAATGGCCAGTTTGCGTATGCGTCGAGACTTTGCCGGTGAGCTTGGGTGGGCACCAATATCCTTTGCCGTTTCCGCGTCGCTTGGGCCGCTGTCCGCACTGGCGGAGACATCTTCATGTTGTTCTCCCGCAACTACAGCCTCGGTGTGAATGGCTGGATTTTGCTCAGTGGCTTGGCTCTCGGTCTGATCCCCTGCTCCTGTTTCCGGTAGCGCCTTATCGCTCATAGTTTAAATCCGCTGATTGAATGTTTTGTTGGTTGGCAACCTTAAACCATATTTGCTCAAAAGCCCACACGCAAAACCGTTCGGTGATGCTGGCCCCAGATTTTGGGATCAAAGCGTAATTAAAAGGCTTCGCTAACAGAATCGATGCAATTTTCAGTGCCGACCAAAGCCACTAGGTCAAGCTGTTTCAATTCTCGGTGACGCTGTTGATTGACACCAATTAATTTTACCCGAGCCCCTCGAGATTGCGATGTGCGAATCAATTCCTCCAATACCATCGCCGTCGAGATTCCCACTATAGCGGCATCTTTGAGATCGATTAAAATCAATTTGTGGTGCTTGAAAGGTTCAAAGTGTTTGGTTAAGCCTCTCCCCGCAGCATAGCTCACGGGTCCAGTGATGCGCAGTAAAACTGCCTGTTTAGATCTCTCCGCCAGAACACTCTGATCTTCAACTGGCAGCCGCTCCAAACCTTGTTCGCCGTCACTCAAAATGATGCTGCCCAATTCTAAATCCGACAGCTTACTAATAGTAACCAGATTTTTGATGAACACACCGACAAACACCGCCGTAATAAGATCGACAAAAACGGTTAATAAAAAAACTAAAATCATCAGTGCCACAGGAAACACAGGTAATCTATGAACACGTTTGAGAAAAGGCCAGTCGATAATATCGATACCCACTTTCACTAAAATCCCAGCAAGAGCGGCCAGAGGTATACTCTCAAACAGAAAACCTAAACCCGCCACGATTGCCAGTAATACCAATGCGTGGACGACCCCAGAAAGAGGCCCGATACCACCGGCGCGAATATTGATAATCGTGCGCATAGTTGCACCGGCACCAGGTAGGCCGCCCACCAACCCAGCTAGAGCATTGCCAACCCCCTGGCCAACCAGCTCCCGATCCGAATCGTGTTGGGTACCAGTGACATTGTCAGCGACCAATGAAGTCAACAGAGAATCGATGGAGCCCAAAACTGCGAGCATGAGCGCATTCATTAAGATTTCGCGAATCTCATTTAGGCGAAATTCTGGCAGATGAAAACTGGGCAATGCTGACGGGATTTCGCCAATGCGCGCTACCCCGTTTCCCGGGAATAGCCATAAGGCCACTAACGAGGAAACGACAAGCGCCAGCAGCGGTGCAGGCATAATTCGGCTCACCCTGCCACGCCAGACAAAGACAATCGTCAGTGCGAGGCCACCCACCGCTAGAGTTCGCGGATCCAGATTGAGCATTTGACCCGGTGTCGCCCGAATGGCATCAAGCAGATTGCCACTCAGAGGAAACCCTAAAATGGGCGCCAATTCCAGGATAATGATGATCACGCCAATACCGCTCATAAAACCCGAAATGACGGGATAAGGCACCATGGCGATGTATTTACCCAGGCGCAAAACCCCAAACGCCACCTGCATACAACCACCGAGAAAAACCGCGGTAAAGGCCAAACCTAAGCCGTGGTCGGGATAACGCGCGACGAATCCGGCAATCATTGCGGTCATAACCACCGTCATGGGTCCGGTAGGTCCGGATATTTGCGACGGCGTCCCGCCAAATATCGCAGCAAAAAAACCGACCACAATTGCCCCATAGAGCCCAGCTATGGGCCCGGCACCAGAAGAGATGCCGAAAGCCAACGCGAGAGGTAAAGCAACAATGGCAGCGGTCAAACCACCAAAAAGGTCGCCGCGGAGATGTCCAAGAAAGTCGTGTTTCGAGTACATAGCATTGAATAGCCTGACTGGGAAGTCACTAAAGTAAGCGATCCCAGGCACGTTATGCAACTTATGGATCAGTGGCACAGATCATCGCCGACCTAACATCCTTGTGGTGTTAGAGTCAGACTTCTAAACAGATCACCACGGCCGCACTGTACGCTTTCCAATAAACCGGTATAACGTAACTTCGCAAATGTTTGGGCAAATGAATTTTCCCTGGAATACCTTCAACGACCACCGGCACCGAAATCAAAAAATCCTGACCAAATTGAGCGCGTGCATTTCCTGCGATGGTATTGGCCACCTCTCCCACGAGGTCCAATATATTTTCCTGGCTGGTATCGGTTTCACCGATTGAAAACAACAAGTGAACCAGTAGAGCCCTCGGCGCAGTAAAATAGACAGTTCCCTTATAGGGTCCCGAAACTCCGATAATACCGGTATAGTCAAATGCGGCTGGATTCTGATTATCCACTAAATAGGGCGAACCCACCTTGACCTCTTTGTCCGAAGTGTGCTGAAAATAATTGATCACACCATCAATAAATATCTGCAATGTTTTTTCAGACATAAGAATCTTCCACCAAATCTTTTAAAGCACTTTCCAATTTTTCTTCATCAAAAGGTTTGCATAAAAAGCCTTTTGCGCCTTTCTCCAAAGCTTCAATACCTGTCGCTTTGTCCGCAAGTGCGGAGATCACCAAAATACGCACATCGGGGTTCATCGCAACCAATTTCTGAATGCATTCAATACCATCCATTTTGGGCATGGTTAAATCCATAGTTACTACGTCGGGCATGAGACTTTGAAATTGACTCACTGCTTCAACGCCATTACTGGCCAAACCCACCACATCAAACGAACCTCGATCGCGGACACGTTCGATTTTGCGCCGAATCACATTGGAATCATCGACAATTAACATTTTGTACACTTTCATCTTAGACATTCGCATTCTCTCAATTAAGCCGCATCCGAGCGCTGTTGCACCGGTAACTGCACGGTAAATTGACAATCTACACCAGGCCGACTGGCCACTTTGATTTTACCCTGGTGTCTTTGCACTCGGTCGCGAATAACATCCATACCAACACCGCGGCCAGCATCATCACTGACTGTGTCAGCGGTAGAAAACCCGGGCTCAAAAATCAATCGTGTCAACTTTTTCTGATCAAATTGCTTGAGTTTTTCATTGTCCCAGCGATTGAGCCTGATGGCTTTTTCACGAATTTTTTCGTAATTCAAACCACAACCATCATCGCGCACACTCAGCTCAAGGACACCGTTCGCCAATGTCGCCAAACGAATATCAATACGAGCGCAAACAGGTTTACCTTTTTGTTGCCTCGTCCCCGGCTTCTCAATACTGTGAATAATTGCATTACGAATCATCTGAATGGACACATCCTGCACAAGCTGCTCCAATTCGTCATCCAAATCTGTCTCGTTAATGCCAGACAACACCAATTCAACCTGCTTACCGTTGCGCTGGCAAAGCCCTTGACAAAGCTGATTTAAAAGTTGCCAGCGGTCCATTTTCGATTCTATTTGGTTTTCATTTCTGGTTTCCATAATGGAGAAACTGGCCAATTTTCCGGCCAACTGTTGAACGGACTCGGTATAACGCATTAATTTCTCTAAATGCACTGCCAATTTGAGAAAATCATTTCCGGATACTGCAGTCGCTTGTTTTAGCTGCGACAAATCATTTTCAAAAACATGGGCCAACTCAGCAAACGAATCTAACTGCAAAGCCGCAGACTCACCTTTGAAATTGTGCACCTCGATAAAAATTTCATCCAACTTGCGGCGCAAAGCAGTTTCGTTTTTAGCCGGGTTTTTCAGAATATCATTGATACGGGAAAATACATCTAAGCCGTGTTGAATGAAGCGTTTCAACGTTTTTGGATTGCTATGCAATATGCTCGTCAACATTTCCAACTGCTGTTCATTGCGCTCCTGTTCTTGAGCCAAAGCCTGCGTCAGGCGAACTTGCTGGGTAATGTCGTTTACGGTCACCAGTATATTTTTTATCTTGCCGTTTTCCACTACACGCTTAAAATCGAAGTGCAGATGGCGAGAATCATAGCCACCGTCTTTCTCTGCCAGATGAATCTCAATTTCGTTGAGTGGATTTAAGTCACTGATTAAATTACTCTTCACATCGGGCCGGAAGAGCAGGCTAATAAATCTCTGTGCAGTGTCCAGATCCTTAGGTTTAACCAAATCTCCAATCAACTTGCCGAACGCCTCCCCTGCCACAGGTTTACCGCCAAATAGATCTTGCAATTTTGCGGAGTGTTGGCCGCCAATGACCAATTCTTCATCCAACAAAAACAATCCTTCACTGACCGTATTTAAAATATCGGTAGTTTCTTTTCGAGCGACTTCTAATGCTTTGTCATTGCGACGTAATTCGCCAATAAAGTGAAATAAAATCAACAAAAAGTTGATAATCGCCAAACTGATACCCGCGGTTTGAATCAGGCGCAAGGTGGTCGCCTGTTTCGTTGCAACTTGTTCCAAATCGACTGTCAGTTTATTCATCAGGGTGAGCAGTGTGAGATTAGCAGAATGCGCATATTGCAAAGCGGCGGGCAAATTCTGTTGCAACTCGCGTCCGGACTTCGCCTGAATCACAGAGAGTACCGCGCCACTGTAATCTGTCCATGCCGACTTAGCTTCTTCGATTGCCGCTCGCCCTTTAGGCGATTGCACAGACCTTAAAACCACGTCCTCACCATTCGCGCCTTGCGCAGCGCCGCCCACATCAAAGGCGTTAAGTGTATTTTGAAATAAAGTATACGTAAGGCTTAATTCTTTCTGAGCAGCGTCAATATCGCCACCGAGCCGCTGAGTCTCCTGTATATCATAGAGTGATTTGACCATTCGCTGAG
>JBNKFP010000196.1:0-5382 GCA_050289365.1 Cellvibrionaceae bacterium
CAGACATCTTGCGGGAGGCGGATGCCATTTTTATTGATGAATTGCACAAAGCCGATTGGTACCAGAAAACCAGCCAGGCGTTCGCGGTGTTCTTGCCGGTGAAATCTGTGGGCGTGGTCGGCGATGGCCGCCGTTATGAATGGGTCATCGGCCTGCGTGCGGTAGAAACGGTGGATTTTATGACCGCGCGCTGGGCGCATTTACCCTACGAATTGTTGGAGACCGTATCCAACCGTATTATCAATGAAATCTCTGGGGTATCGAGGGTCGTCTATGACGTTTCCAGCAAACCTCCCGCTACCATTGAGTGGGAATGATCCGGCGGTAGAGGGGCTTGTTGGCGCTAATAATGTGAATACTTCACTGTGTTCAGTGTGGAGTAAGAGTAGAGTTACAAAAAATTACACATCGACGCTTTTTTTTACTTAACAATTTAAGTAAGGTGGCGATCGGTTCTGCCATTGCTTGACGGCCAAGTCGGGGTTTGATAAGGCCCTGTTTGGAAGGAGATTATGATGAATTTTGAGTCTTGGAATGTGGATTTGGCTGGCGCAACTGCGATTCACGAAAGTGGTTTTAAGTTGACGGTAGAGGGCGATTTAAGCAATCCGACGGGCGTTCACCCGGGCAAGTTTCCGGAGGGTTTAACCGCTATCGAGCAAGCGCGTTTGTTGCGCTGCGGTTTGGAGGCAGTGATTCGTGCAGCGCAAGACAGGTCTCATCAAAAAAGTCGCGACGCGTTTGCAGAACGCATTGCTCAGCACAAACCCACAAGACCCGTGTTGTCGTTAAAGAAGTCTCAGTCGTAAACTTCGGGCATTCAGCGAGAGCTTTATGCTTGTAGCGCTTTACCAATAAGCGCTTGCATGGCTGGGGTTAAATGGATTGCCAAGGCCGCCTGATGTCCCGCTTCAGACATCTTCCCCCAGGTTTTTTGAATAATGTCGATGAGCTTGGGCTCATCGTGTTTTTTGGCGAATTCTTCAAGGTAGAATTCGATAAACACTAAGCATATTACGTCCTCAAGGGCTTGGCTTTCTGCATCCCGTTTCAAGCCGCGTTTTTGCACCAGGTACTGAGTTCGCTTGATATCGTCGTCACTGAATCCCGCTTGAGCCATCAATTCTCCCACCCGTTTAGCATGAAACAGCCCTAACTCTGCGCGCCATTGTTTATAACCGGTGCGGCCATCGGGGTAGTTGCTGCGCGGACTGGTCCAGCGCTCAATATGTTGTCCGTGAGCGGCAATGCGCAGATGCACAGAGGCTTCTGGGCAGAAGCGTTTGAGGCGCGCGCTCATGCGCTGGGAATAGAGCCATTCTTTGGGTTGGGCGTTAAAGCTTAGGTCGAATTCGACGTTGGGGTCTTGTCGATTGGCCTGATCAATCAATTCGATCACTTGGTCAAAACCGGTACTCATACAAACCCCTTAAATGGTCATACAGCAGGATATGAAATGTGACAGGTAAACTTTTCGTTAATTTTTATCGCAAGGAACCGCAATGTTTTGCAGCGCGTTCATATCCTTTATGAAGACGTGTTTTTTGTCCAGCTCTATGACGTGCTGTTTGTGGAGGCGTCCCATGACTCGGCTGACGGTTTCGATGGTCAAGCCCAGGTAGTTCCCCATATCGGAACGTGACATGGGTAAGTAAAATTCGTCCGCGGCAAGTCCTCGACTGCGGTTGCGTGCCGAAATACTCAATAGCAAAGCGGCAATTCGTTCATCAGCGCTATTTTTACTCAATAGTGTGATGAGCTGTTGATCATTGCTGATTTCTTTGCTCATTAATTGGAAGAAGCGTCGCTGCAATGTGGGCAGGTGAGTGCTGAGTTCTTCCAGACGAGAAAACGGAATTTCACAGACTGCTGAGGTTTCCAGTGCTATGGCGGAGTTACTGTGGCTGTTATTGGCCAATCCATCCATGCCGATGATTTCACCCGGCAGATAAAATCCGGTAATTTGTTCCTGGCCATCTTGAGTGACATTAACGGTTTTGACCGCACCTGAGCGCACAGCATACACAGATTTAAACTTATCACCCGCATGATAAACCCGATCTCCTTTTTGAATTGGACGGCCGCGCTGAATGATTTCGTCGAGACGGCTGATGTCGGAGAGTTCTAAGCTGATCGGTAAGCAGAGTGAGCTGAGGCGGCAGCTGGCGCAATTTACATGAGGATTTATGTGACAGGCGTGGCCAGACGGTACATTGTCGGAATGGTGTGATGCTTCGGTCAAATGTACATCGGTTTTTTGCATGGTTGCACTTATTCCAATGATTGAGGTTGTCGCCCCTGAAAAAGTAGCCGAAGCATAGGCCAAGGGCGTTTGCCTTGTCAAAGGTTTCGACGCCAAGTTGTGCAATTGATTGATTTAGAAACAGCGAGCGATGGGCAGCAGGTCTCGTTTTAGGTGCGTTGCGTAGGCTTCAGAAGAGGATAGATTGGTGATGCGTAAGCCGTTCAGAGAAGTGCTACTGCCAGGCCCCAAGCGGATGCAATCGCCGGGGCGAGTGTGTAGGGGGGAGTGAAATTTCAGAATTAAGTTCGGAGCTTGAAAATAGTACCCAAATTGCATCAGCATTGGGGTGAGATGCTCAATACCGTTTATATCCAGTTGAGATGGGTGGAGATAGAGCGTATCTGGGGTCAAAAATGACAAGATTTCCATGATTCGCAGCGCATCAAGGCTAGGGTCTTTGTTGACGTCAATTTCAAAGCTAATAAACGTAAATTTAAATTCGACCAGTAGAGCCTTGAGCTCTTGCATTTGTTCTAAGGTGCAATCAGGTAATAACTTAACCTGAATATGGTTAAATTCCAGGCCGCGCAACAAGGCCACATTTTGCCGTGTCAGCGCGTGGCACGACATGGATATAGTGTGCTCAATGTGATGCCCCTGGCGAAGGCGCATATTTTGCCCGATGGCGTAGATCAGTTCCGTTAAATTGGGGGCATCCATTAAAGTGAACGGGTCGTTGATCCACAGGCGGTTAACCGGTCGGCGATGTAAATAGTTGGACCACAGACGCAACTCTTTGATCAAATTTTGATGACGGAAGCGCTCATGGGCTTGGTCCAGCGACCAGTTTTTCAAGGCGGCACAATCTATCTCCAGGCTGAGTGGAGATATGGTGTCGCGCAATCGATCGGACAGCAGGCGCTCTACGATTTCGGGCGCTAAACTGGCTTCAGTGTTGCTGATTAGGAGATTGTGGGGATCATCTTGATGCATATGCCGAAAGTGTAGGCATGAGCTTGATGTTTGTCTTGATTCAGGTCAACAGTTCAGATGAGCTGTCGAAAATAGTGGCTGACTACCTCGCTTGCCGGGCCATAATGGTGTTCATCAAAATGAATGCGGCCAGCGCTAGCCTCTAAATTGAGTTCGACACAGTGGGCCCCGCACTCGCGAGCCAGGCGAACAAACCCGGCTGCAGGATAAACCTGTCCTGAGGTGCCGATGGCAATAAAAAGATCGCATTGTTGCAATGCCTTTTCGATTGCATCCATATACAAGGGGATTTCACCAAACCAAACAATGTGTGGCCGTAATGAGCCTGTTAGTTGGCAGCAAGGGCAGGGTGTATCACGATCAATAGCTGACTGCCATTCGAAGACTCTATCAGTGCGAGTACAGCGCGCCTTCAGTAACTCACCGTGCATATGCACAACACCGCTGCTACCACCGCGTTCATGCAAGTCGTCGACATTTTGTGTCACTAACGTAAACTTGCCGCCAAATCGTTGTTGGAATTGGGCTAGGGCTATATGGGCCGGGTTGGGTTTGGCCTGTTCCAATAATTGCTGGCGTCTGGCGTTGTAAAAATTTTGCACTAGTGCCGGATCCTTTGCAAAAGCTTCCGGCGTACACACATCTTCTACCCTGTGGTTTTCCCACAAGCCATCGTTGTCACGAAAGGTTTTGATGCCCGATTCGGCAGAGACTCCAGCGCCAGTAAGCACAACAATGGACTGAAAGGGAGGCTCATCGGGCATCATTAAATTGTTCCTATTGAACAGGGCAAAATCTATAAGTAACGCATTAACATGGCATAACTGCCGTTGGCAGCTAGGGGCAAGCCCGGCACGGGTATTTTCACTCGATGCCCTGAACCTGGAGCCGCCTCGACACTTTGTCCTTTCACCGTTTCAATGTGATCTATGGTAATGCGCCGATTGCCAGCCGGTGTAATCAATTCCACTTGGTCATTCAGCTCAAAGCGATTTTTGACGTCTAGGGTCAGCCAGCCTGAATTGCTGTTGTACTCGGTTGCCTCTGCCACGAATTGTTGTTGGCTGTTATCGGAAACACCTCTTTCGTAATTTTGATATTCGCTGGGCACGTGGCGCCGATAGAAACCTTCAGTGTAACCGCGATTGGCGAGATGCTCTAATTCGTTCATCAGCGACATATCGAATGGCTCCCCAGCCTGCGCCGCGTCTATAGCGCGGCGATAGACCTGGGCTGTGCGGGCGACGTAGTAGTGGGATTTGGTCCGACCTTCAATTTTTAATGATTGAATGCCCATTTTGACAAGGCGCTCTACATGTTGCACTGCGCGCAAGTCTTTTGAGTTCATAATGTAGGTGCCATGCTCATCCTCGTAGGCAGGCATATATTCACCGGGGCGGCTTTTTTCCTGCAACAAAATCGGTTGGTCGTTTTGCGGCGACCAAATTTTTTCTGTGGCAATTATATCGCCGGTCTCGGTTTCTTTGGCTTCGTGAACGTTGTATTCCCAGCGACAGGAATTGGTGCAGGCACCCTGGTTGGAATCTCTGTGGGTCATATAGCCCGACAGCAAACAGCGTCCGGAGTAGGCAATGCATAGCGCGCCGTGGACAAACACTTCCAGTTCCGTGTCGGGACATTGCTGGCGAATTTCTTCGATTTCATCAATGGAGAGCTCGCGGGACAAAATAACCCGCTCAATTCCCTGTTGGGCCCAAAATTTTACGGTGGCATAGTTCACTGCATTCGCTTGCACCGACAGATGTACCGGCTGTTCGGGCCAGGTCTCACGCACCATCATAATCAAGCCCGGGTCGGACATGATGAGCGCATCCGGCCCCATTGCGATAACCGGCTCTAAATCCCGTAAGTAGCTGCGTACTTTGTCATTGTGCGGGGAGAGGTTACTGGCTAGATAGAATTGTTTGCCGAGTTGGTGAGCTTCTGTAATCGCTTCTGCCAAGTTTTCGAGCTTGTTAAATTCGTTGTTGCGCACTCGCAAACTGTAGCGGGGTTGGCCCGCGTAAACGGCGTCGGCACCGTAGGCAAAAGCGTAGCGCATGCTCTTCAATGTGCCTGCAGGAGAAAGTAGTTCTGTCATAGGGATACTTCGTGAAAACTAAAAGGGCGCTCCATGAAATTGG
>JBNKFP010000197.1:0-5382 GCA_050289365.1 Cellvibrionaceae bacterium
TACTTCTAACAATTCTCCGACACTGATTCCCGGCAAAATTCGTGCAGCTAAGGCAATACGCAATGCTGTTTCTCTGTTTAAGTTTGGTACTACCATAGTGCTATCCTCAGTAATTGTTAAATGCATTTGCCGTTAGACCATTTATAGCTCGCGTAAACCTTCTCCGCTTGGACAACCTCGGCGGCAGCTAGTCGTCATCGTCATCATCATCATCGTCGTCATCTATTACACGCGTAATTTTGCGATAAATTTCAATGCGATCGCCGTCTTTCAGAGTGTTATCCAGTTTAATAAATTTGCCATACACACCAACTTTTTGAGATTTCAAATCGATTTCTGGACACATTTTTAAGATTCCGGAACTTTCGATGATTTCCGCTACTGTATTTTGTTCTTCTACGTTGCAGTTCAGCTTTATCTTCTTTGTTCCTGCGTAAACCAAAGCCACTTTCATGACCCAGCCCCCTCTAAATAAGCATAAACTCAGTTTTCCAGTACAACCAATTCATTACTGACCGATTGTTTACGAGCTCGAGATATTTTTTCATCCAAAACACGTTTTAAGGCAATCATCAACCCCAAAACAATAAACCCACCGGGCGGAAGCACAGCCAACAAAACACCAGAATCCACTTTAATAAAAGTAATTTCTAACCATTGAAAATGATTACCCAATAAGGATGACGCGTGAGCAAACAAGGTACCACTGCCTAATATTTCTCTTATACCACCCAGCAATACTAAGGCCCAGGTAAACCCAAGCCCCATACCCAAGCCATCCATAAACGCAGCAGCTGGTGGCTGCTTCATAGCAAAAGCTTCTGTACGACCAAGAATCGCACAATTAGTGACAATTAAAGCAATAAATAATCCTAACACTTTATAGAGTTCATGGACCCAGGCATTCATAGCCAAATCGACGAGGGTCACAGTGCCTGCGATAATGGCAATCATGATGGGGTTGCGTACTTGCGGCGGAATAGCATGTCGCGACATGGAAACCAACACACTCGAAATAATAAGCACCGCAGTGGTAGCAATACCCATTCCCAGCCCATTTGTCGCGGAAGTCGTAACGGCCATCACTGGGCAGAGTCCCAATAGTTGCACCAATGCAATATTGTTCTCCCATATACCAACACTGAAATATTCTTTATAGCTTTTTACCGGCTCGCCGTTGGTTGTGGGACAAGTTCCGCAATCATCGTGGTCCATCGGTTTTTACCTCATCTTTTGACAATGTAAGCACTTGGGCGTGGCGAGCGTAAAAATCCAAACCGCCAAGCACGCCCCGCACTACGGCTCGTGGCGTAATGGTGGCTCCGGTAAATTGATCGAATTTACCCCCATCTTTTTTTACCGCGAAAGAACTCCTTGGCACTTTTGCCAGAGACTCACCATTGAAACGGGTTATCCAAGGGCTTCGATCAACTTCTATTTTATCGGCTAGGCCTGGGGTCTCTTTGTGACTCAATACCCTCAAACCTAAAATTTCACCTTGTGTATTGACAGCCATCATCAAGGTAATGGTACCGCCATACCCCTCCGTTTCAATTTGATAGACTACGGCGGTAGTGGCATTTTGTTTCTTTGCAATAAAAACTTCGACCGGGTGCACTGAGAACTCAGCGTCGTTGATGGTTACCACATTTTCCAGAGGCTTATTATCGAAATACTTTTGTGGTAACACCTGCGTTAGCATGGCGAGCCGATCCTCATTTAAGCGTTCGCTGATGGGCAAGAATGTCGCCTTTTGGGCAACCAGCAAAAGTACCGTAACGAAGGCACAAATAAAGCCCAGAATGGCGCCTTGATAGTCTACCCGTGTACGCAAGACTTCCAGTTTAGATACGAGAGTGCTCATTGCCTTTTCTGAACCTCGCGCGCAAGGTCAATTGAAGACAACTGCGGCAGCGGTTTGCCACCAGGAAGACGGCCGTATATTCTCGGGCGAAAATAGCGATCAATAAGGGGGGTAAAGGCATTCATAAACAACACTGAAAAAGCAACCGCTTCGGGGAAACCACCCCATTCACGAATGATATAAATTACAGCTCCACAGCCGGCACCAAATATTAATTTGGCAACGCGACTGATTGGCGACGTAATTGGATCCGTCGCTATGAAAAACGCTCCTAGTAAAACACCACCCGATGTCAGGTGAAAAATGGCTCCTGCGTGCCGACTCGCGTCACCCAAATGAAAAATGACAGCAAAAAGAGCTAGGCTAAGCAACATAGAAACTGGAATTTCCCAACGAATAATACCTCGATACATTAAAAACAATCCGCCCAGCAGTATCAGCAGATCCGAGGTCTCACCCATACTTCCTGAATTCAAACCCAAAAGCGCTTTTTGAGCGGAAAAGCTCTCAGATAATATCTCAGGAGCAGGGATATCTAACAGCAGTGTGGTTTTTAAATGGCCCAACGCAGTCGCCCCAGTGTAACCATCAGGCACGGACATACCATTAAAAGTCAGGTGAAAAGCTTGAACAAAACCAAGCGCGGAATCGCTGCCCAAAGGTGCGGGCATAACCCAAGTGGTCATTTGTATCGGAAAAGTAATTAACAGCGCGGTACGCGCTAGCATCGCGGGGTTGAATATATTCCCCCCAATACCACCATAAAGCTGTTTGCCAATAGAGATAGCAAAAAAAGATCCCAAAACGCCAATCCACCAGGGCGCCCAAGGTGGCAAACTGATTGCGATCAGCCAACCGGTTAATAATGCCGAGCCATCGAGCAATCGATACCATGGCTGCTTCAACCAATAGAGGCACAATAGCTCTGTCGCCAAGGCTGCAGCGCAAGTGACCACAAACAGAAAAATCGCAGGCCAACCAAATAGATACAAACCGAAAACCGTACAAGGACACAAGGCCAAACACACTTGTAACATCACTCCGGTGACAGAGCTACCGTGGTGGGCAAACGGAGAGGAGCTGGTGAATTCCGATGTCATAGCGATTGCTCCTCTTTGACCGGCGCGGTTTCAGGTTTGGCAGCTACCTTTTTGCCGGCTTTCTTAGCTGCCTTAGCTGCGGCTTTTGCGGCTTTTTCAGCCTCCACACGCTGTTGTTTCGCGTTGCTCAGAGCGACGGTGTACTCCATTTTTTTAGCCGCTTCACGCTTTGCCGCCAGCTCACCTTTAGCATAATTAAAGTACTGCACCAAAGGAATATGGGATGGACAAACGTATGAACACGAACCACACAAAATGCAGTCTTTTAAACCGTACTCATTGGCCCCCTCAAAGTCATCAGCCTTTGATCGCGCAGCCATTTCCAGGGGTAATAGCCCCATCGGACACGCATCGACGCAACTCGCACAACGAATACAAGGGGAAGCTTCATGGCGAGGAACTTCATGTTTGGCAAGTGCTAATAATCCGGTTGCCCCTTTAATAGTTGGTACGTTGGGAGATGGCAGCGGTACGCCCATCATCGGCCCACCTAAAATCAGCTTAGTCGGCTCTTGGGTTAAGCCACCACACAAATCGAACAGGTTTTGTATCGGGGTGCCAATCAAGGTCTCAATGTTGCGTGGCCGCGCTACGCAACCACCTGCAACCGTAACAACTCGCGAAATCAAGGGTCTACCAGTGGTCAGCGCTTGATAAATAGCGTAAACCGTTCCAACATTGTGAACCAATACGCCCACGGCTGTACTGCGTCCGCCAGCAGGCACTTCAGTGCCCGTAATTTCTTGAATAAGTTGTTTCGCAGAACCCATCGGGTAAAGAGACGGAACCACCTCAACTTCAATCATGCCGTACCCGGCAGATGCCTCTTTCATTGCCGCTATAGCTTCAACTTTGTTGTCTTCGATGGCGATCACAATACGATAGGCATTGAGAATATGGCGAATGAGACGTGCGCCTTCAACGATTTCTTCGGCTTTTTCTCGCATCAGACGGTCGTCACAGGTTAGGTAGGGTTCGCATTCACTGCCGTTTACCAATACCGTCTTAATTTCATGACGAGTCCCCTGCTTTAATTTGACCGCTGAAGGAAATATCGCCCCCCCCAAACCAACGATACCAGCATTGGCAACGCGGTTGGCCAACTCCAGTGGTGATGCCTCGTAAGGATTTCCAGAAATACCCGTTTCAATCCAGCGATCTTCTCCATCACATTCGATCACTATCGCTGTTGAAGGTAATCCCGATGGATGAGGCGCCGTAATTTCGCCGATCTCAACAATTATTCCGGAACTGGAAGCGTGAATTGGTGCAGACACTTCTGTGGGGGGTACCGCAATCAATTGACCTTTCAGAACCCGATCGCCAACTTTTACAATCGGTAGGGCGTCAGCACCAGCGTGCTGACGCAAAGGCAAATACAGTCGCTCCGGCAACGGCGCTTGCAAAATACTCAGGGCCGCAGACCGATCCTTATGTCCTTGCGGGTGAACACCTCCACGTACCTGTGGCAACTTCAGCAACCCACGCAACATGCTATCGCCTCCACCTAATAAAAAAATAATTTGATTTCGCTATTCGTACTGACAAATTCAGCACACTTAAGCGGCAACGGGTTTTGACCAGCGCCACGTATCCAAAGTATCTGGCATGGTCTCCATGGCAATGCAGCTTTCAGGGCAAATATCGTGACACCTCTTACAGCCGGTACAGGCTTCAGACAACACCACATGAATCTGACCATTGGCGCCCACTATGGCATCTGTTGGGCAGGCCTTTTGACATTTGGTACAGCCAACACATAAGGATTCCTCAATATTGGCAATCAGAGGTTTTGCCACCTCGCCAACAGTTCCGGGATCGATATTTAAAAGCTTTGCTAAATCTTCGACCAAGGACCGCCCGCCGGGCGGACAGAAATTGAGTCCGACATCGCCGTCTACAACCGCTTTCGCCGCTGGACTGCAACCGGGAAATCCACACTGACCACACTGACTGCCGGGAAGCATTTCCTCAATTTCTTTCACCAGCGGATTTTCATCTTCCACGGCAAAAAACTTACCCGCTAGACCCAGTAAAAAACCCAGGCTTGCACCCAAGAGCGTAATTGCTAGAATCGCCAACAACATTACCTTCTCCTCCCGCTTTATTTTTACAGATAAACTATGCGCCTTTTACCAAACCACCAAAACCGAGAAAGGTCATCGCCAATAAACCTGCCGTTACTAATGCCACAGGCGGACCCGCAAATGCCTTGGGAACCTGAGCTAAAATCAGACGCTCACGAATACCGGCAAAAATCAACATAATTAGACTAAAACCGATAGCAGAACCAAAACCAAATACCAGGGCTTGCAAAAAACTGTGTTGCTCACGCACACTAATGAGAGGTACGCCCAGCACTGCACAATTTGTCGTAATCAGAGGCAAATAAATACCCAGTGAACGATAGAGTGGAGG
>JBNKFP010000198.1:0-5346 GCA_050289365.1 Cellvibrionaceae bacterium
GATAAATTGCCGCTCAGAGCAATTTCGTAAAGTGACCACTCCAGGCTATGAAGTGCTCAACTTCGCGCCTAAGTATGAATGTCTTGGCAATAGGATAAATTATGAATCTGCTAAAACCGGAACAGGTCAATGTCCCTGGAGACGTTCCTCCCAACAGTCACCGTATCTACATCCAAAATTTTTTACGGGCCACCCACGCCACCGGGCGCTTAATGATGTTCGCTGGAGATCAAAAAATTGAACATTTAAATGACGATTTTTACTCTGCAGTAGATCAAACCATAGCCGACGACGACCATAGCCCGCAACATTTGTTTGAGATAGCGCGCAAGAGCACTATTGGCGTATTCGCAACGCAGCTTGGTCTGATAAACCAATACGGTCGCGATTACCCTGAAATACCCTACATTGCCAAATTAAACTCCAAATCCCACTTGGTCACCGTCGATCAGCATGAACCGGTGAGTCGGGCCCTGTGGCAAGTCGCTGACGTGGTCGATGTGCAGAACAACACCGGCTTAAATATTGTGGGCGTCGGTTATACCGTTTATTTGGGCAGTGAATACGAGACAGACATGCTTCATGAGGCGGCTGGTATCATTCGGCAAGCGCACAAAGAGGGTATGCTTGCCGTCATTTGGATGTACCCACGAGGAAAATCTGTCGCCAATGAAAAGGACCCTCATCTCATTGCCGGGGCCTGTGGCGTTGCAGTGTGCTTGGGGGCGGATTTCGTCAAGGTGAATTACCCTGGCAATGATTATGGCCCTGAAGATTTTAGAGAGAGCATTCTTGCAGCGGGTCGCACCGGAGTGATTTGCGCCGGAGGAAAAACAGCGGCGCCAAGAGGCTTTTTACAACAATTATGGGATGAAATTCATATCGCTGGCGCACGTGGCAATGCCACCGGTCGCAACATTCATCAACGCAGTCTAGAACAAGCAAAGAATTTGTGTGACGCCATTTCAGCGATCACCATCGGTAACTGTGATGTGGAATTTGCCATGCAGGTGTACCAAGGCAAAGAGTCATTTAATCTGAGCTACAAGGCGACTTAAATGAAAGTGGGACTCTTAACTGGAGGTGGTGATTGCTCCAGCTTAAACGCAGCAATTCGAGGTGTTGCCAAAAGCCTGATAACCAACCACCAAGCACAAATAATCGGTATCGAAGATGGTTTTTTAGGATTGATTGAGCAGCGTGTGCGCCCTCTCGAACTTGATGACTTTGAGGGACTCATTCACGAAGGCGGCACCATTCTCGGCACCTGCAATCGCGCCTCCCCCATGAATTATCGCGGCAAAGATCTGCGCCAGGAGGTACTCCACTATTACAAGTCATTGCAGCTGGACTGCATAGTCGCACTAGGTGGCGATGGCACCATGTCGCTGTGTCATGAGCTGTCCAGCACTGGCATGGCTTTTGTTGGCATCCCCAAAACCATCGACAATGACTTAATGCACACGGACAGAACCTTTGGTTTTGATACAGCGGTCAGCATCGTCACCGAGGCAATCGATCGCCTGCAGACCACAGGCCGCAGTCATCATCGAATCATGATTGTTGAAACTATGGGACGCTATGCAGGCTGGGTAGCGCTTTATGGCGGCGTCGCAGGAGATGCCAATATCATTTTGATCCCAGAATTCCCATTTGACCTCCAAGAAATACTGAGCGTTCTACAAAGCCGTAAAGCAGCTAAAAAACATTCGATTATTGTGGTGGCAGAAGGCGCCGTCAGCCAGTTGGGTGAGCAAGTCATCAGCCAGCACGTTGACAACAGCCCCGACCCAATACGTCTCGGCGGTGTGGCTCAAACACTGCAAAATCAGTTGGAGCCCCTGATTGATGCAGAAATTCGGACAACCGTGTTAGGTCACATCCAAAGAGGCGGTCCACCTACGTCTTTTGACCGGATATTTGCCACCAATCTCGGCTGTTTTGCCGCAAAAATGGTCGCAGCCAAGCGCTACGACCACATGGTCTGCGTCACAGACAATCAACTCCAAGCTGTTCCACTAGCAAATGTCGCGAATCAAACTCGCCGCGTTAACCTGGATGACATGACACTGTTAAGCGCTTTAGATTCTGGCATCAGTTTTGGCGTATCGGGTTTACGACAAACCGTATTAGAACAACTCAGAGAAACCCCTCTACATCTGCGCTGAGCTAGCTTGGAGCACGTATTTAGGCAGAAAAATTCCGCCAATAACCAATCATGACTGCGTCACTGTTTTTCACCGACTGCAGTGCAAGCAGGCCTGCATCGGCAAAACGCTGGAGCAATTGCTCGGTCAGATAAATCTCTGAGGAGGGGACAATCTTTTCATCACCGTCTTCATCACTGGTGATATGTAATGGCATATTTTCAATATACACCGTACTCAATTCAGAATCAGGATCACCTTGCTGATGCCATTGCGCCTTAGCCAGAATCGCCAAATAGGCTCCACTCCCCCACAAATAACCCTTTTCTTGATGGGTTTGCGGCAATTCTTCGAAACGGATACTGTCAATTGGACGGGTGCGGCTTCCATAAGGCAATCTGACCATAAAACGTGGGGCGCACATAAAGGCCGGACCCTGCACTAAGGCCCGTAACTCTGACAATGCTGTCTCCGCGCCAATGGGGTTGTTCGACTCACTCCAACCCGCGACCCCCTCAACGCCAAACGGCAACTCACCCAAACCGCAAAAAAGCTCGGCGTTACAGCCTTTCGCCACCCCAGAAAGCAACTTCAGTATGGCTTGATCTTCACTGTCGCATTGGAAAAAATCACCATAGACAATGGCATCGAAGTGCTGTGCACCAGGAACGGAATTGGCCGCCACCCAATTTTGGTAGAGTGAGGACTGCTCACCAGCAGCAGCCTCGGCAAGTAATTCTTCCCGACCCATATCGACGATATGAATCTGACAGGCTTTATCCGTATCTAAGCGACGATTTAATAGATCAAGGCACCGCCAGTGCGTTTCTATTTCACGAAATTCACTGGAATGCAAAATCGTACGCAGCAGATCAGCCGCTGCGGTCTCTACCGCTTGCACATATTCATCTATATTCACATCGATTTTTTCTTCGACATAGGGGGCCACAGTCTGGCGAATCAATTCATCCACAGAAAATTCCTGCTGATGTACCTGCTGAGCCTGCCCGATCAACTCATTCAAAAAATCGGCTTTGACTGGCACCTGTTCGTGGACTTGGGGGTCCTCCAACGAATTTGCCATCACCCCTTCTTTACGCAGCGCATCCACCGCTTCGCGCCAATGGTCTTTGGACTTTAATTGGCGTATACGCTGGCGATAACGGCTAAAAACCGTAAGCTCCTGGTAGAGGTAATCTGGATTTAAACTATCAAAGTCACTGAACTCAAGGGTTTGATCCAATACGGGCAGCGATACGGCGACACCCAGGCGCGAAAACACCTCATCGAAATTATCTTTATCCAAACGATGAATTTTGCGAGACGATAACGACTGAGCAGAATACTGACGTTGACAACAACCGGATAGATTCGCGACAACTAAAATTTTGTAGGCGTGCGAAGCCTTGCGTCCAGAAGGACCACTTTTAAATTGCGTTTTCCCTGTATTGACGGTGATTCCAGCCACAGATATTTTCTCCATTAATTAGCGATTGGTTATAATCAATATTTTTCGAATAGCGTAAAAACTATTTACTTAAGACTTTGAACAACAACTTAATACTACCAATGGACAGTACATCGTCGTGTTGAAATGGGGTTTGGGTTATGGCGTGCCCATTAATTTTGATTCCATTAGTAGAACCACAATCCTCAATTTCCCAAACATTATTCTGCCACCGTATTAGAGCATGTTCACTGGACACAGTGGGGTCCTCAAGGACCACATCACACAGTGGGCTGCGCCCGACTGACCACTGCTTTTCTGAAAACGCAGGCAGGGCCAACTTAATTAAGCTGCCTTTTTTACGACCTGTTTTGATGATCAATACCGCGGGAATTTTGGTGACATCAAGCCCTTGAAAAGAACTGGGGTCATAGGATCCACTCAACAAACTTGCATCCTCTCCAACACCCGGCAATTTAAACTGTGCAGGATCCAAACCCAGGGACTTAAATATAGACGATTGCACCATGGTCCGATTGGAGGTTGCGTCGGCACCAATTTGTAACTCAGGAGCATCAGCAAGAAGATCGCCATGATCAGAATCGCTTTCATCCAAATTGGGGTCAATAAATACGAATTTTGCATCGCCCGTTGTAATGACATCGCCATGAGTTAACCGATTAGCTCTGGAAATCCTCATACTGTTGACAAAGGTACCATTGGTTGAATCCAGGTCTTTGATCAATACTGAAGTGTCATCAATGAGAAGAATGGATGCGTGGTGACGCGAGAGAAGCTCTGAATCAATATAAATATCGCACTGCGGACTTCGACCAATCAATGTGGACGACTTTTCGATCTCAAAAAGCTCATCTGAACTAATGTTCTTTAAGCGAAATTTACGCAGCATGTCTGTACCCGCCGTGAGCAGCTGTTGACCAGCTTGCCCTTTAGTCCTTGAGAATCGCTTGCTATGAGTGAACGGGGCGATAGGCTCGCCATTATATGCTGATAAAGCGACAAAGCTAAACTCATAGATCCATTTAAAGTACTGACTCGGTAAATCCTGATTAGTGCGGTCAGACGGTTGGGTTAATCAAGGAAGGTCAAGCAGCCTATCGAGTTCTTCAAGCTCGCGTCGCAACTGCTGAATTTGCCACTTTACATCAGATTGCTCCATCACTTCAGCAGCAGGTGTTTCCTGCGTTCCATGATGCTGGCCTTCCCCATTCAACTGCAGCCGTGCACCACCAATGGTAAACCCCTGCTCGTAAAGCAGTGAGCGAATTTGGCGAATCATCAGTACGTCCGCGTGCTGATAATAACGACGATTGCCCCGTCGCTTAACCGGCTTAAGCTGGCTGAACTCCTGCTCCCAGTAACGCAAAACGTGGGGTTTAACCCCACACAACTCACTGACTTCACCAATCGTAAAGTAACGTTTACCGGGAATGGCCGGCAGCTCGCTATTGTGGCTTGCTTCCAGCATAGGCCTCGACCCTTGAGCGCAATTTTTGACCCGGCTTGAAGGTAACAACTCGTCGTGCAGTGATCGGGATCTCCTCGCCGGTTTTTGGATTACGGCCAGGGCGCTGCTTTTTGTCACGCAACTCGAAATTGCCAAAACCGGACAATTTGACCAGTTCGTTCTGCTCTAGAGCCTCACGAATTTCATCAAAAAACGTCTCAACCAGTTCTTTGGCCTCACGTTTGTTGAATCCTAGGTCTTCATATAAGCGTTCGGCAAGATCC
>JBNKFP010000199.1:0-5334 GCA_050289365.1 Cellvibrionaceae bacterium
CGAAACAATTGAATTGACCTCTGGTAATACACCGACCAGTTACTACCGGCAAAAAGCCGCGAGGAGAAAAAGAGATGGGTAGAATTATTGGTATCGACTTGGGAACCACAAATTCCTGTGTTGCAGTGCTAGAAGGCGACAAGCCAAAAGTGATCGAAAACGCCGAGGGTGATCGCACCACGCCTTCCATCGTGGCATTCACAGACGACGGCGAAGTTCTGGTAGGCCAAAGCGCTAAGCGCCAGGCAGTCACCAACCCCACCAACACTTTGTTTGCCGTCAAGCGCCTCATTGGCCGTCGCTTCGAAGACAGCGTAGTCCAAAAAGACATTTCCATGGTGCCTTACAAAATCATCAAGGCCGATAATGGCGACGCTTGGGTGGAGACCAAAGGTGACAAAAAAGCACCGCCGCAAATCTCCGCTGAAGTCCTGAAAAAAATGAAGAAAACCGCTGAGGATTACCTCGGTGAAAGCGTCACTGAAGCGGTCATTACGGTACCGGCTTACTTCAACGATTCACAGCGTCAAGCAACCAAAGACGCTGGCCGTATTGCCGGTTTGGACGTTAAGCGTATCATCAACGAGCCCACCGCAGCCGCTTTGGCTTACGGTATGGACAAAGCCAAGGGTGATCGCACCATCGCGGTTTTCGACTTGGGTGGTGGTACTTTTGATATCTCCATCATTGAAATCGCCGATGTCGATGGCGAACATCAATTTGAAGTTCTGTCCACCAACGGTGATACCTTTTTGGGTGGTGAAGACTTTGATATGCGCCTGATTGAATACTTGGCGGATGAATTCAAAAAGACCAACAGTGTTGACCTGCACAACGATCCTCTGGCACTGCAACGCTTAAAAGAAGCCGCAGAAAAAGCCAAAATTGAGCTGTCCTCAAGTCAACAAACCGAAGTGAATTTGCCCTACATCACCGCAGATGCAACGGGACCAAAACACTTGGTAGTGAAACTCACTCGCGCCAAATTGGAATCATTGGTTGAAGAACTGGTAAAACGCTCCATGGAGCCCGTCAAAATTGCTTTGCAAGATGCCGGTCTGAGTGCCAGTGAAATTAACGACGTTATTTTGGTGGGCGGTCAAACCCGCATGCCTTTGGTACAAAAATACGTTGCCGAATTTTTTGGCAAAGAGCCACGTAAAGATGTGAATCCAGATGAGGCCGTAGCCGTTGGCGCTGCGATTCAAGGTGCGGTGCTGTCTGGTGACGTTAAAGATGTATTGTTGTTAGACGTAACGCCTTTAACCTTGGGCATTGAAACTATGGGTGGTGTCGCGACACCTCTGATTGAGAAAAATACAACTATACCTACGAAAAAATCACAGGTATTCTCGACAGCTGAAGACAACCAAACTGCGGTAACCATTCACGTAGTCCAAGGTGAGCGCAAACAAGCGTCACAAAACAAATCTCTTGGACGCTTTGACTTAGCGGATATTCCCCCTGCTCAGCGTGGCATGCCACAAATTGAAGTGACCTTCGATATTGATGCCAACGGTATTTTGAATGTGTCCGCCAAGGACAAAGCCACAGGCAAAGAACAGTCAATTGTCATCAAAGCGAACTCCGGTTTGAGTGATGCTGAAATTGACAAGATGGTCCAAGACGCCGAAGCCAATGCCGAAGCCGATCGCAAGTTTGAAGAGGTAGTAACGGCACGAAATTCTCTTGAAGGCTTAATTCATGCAACCAAGAAAACTCTTGAAGAAGCGGGTGACAAGGCGACAGAGGACGAAAAATCCGCCATCACCGCTGCCATCGCCGAAGCCGAAGAAGCGGTTAAAAATAACGATAAGGAAAAAATGGAAGAGGCTACGAAAAAATTAACCGAAGCCTCCGGCAGCTTAGCGCAGAAGCTTTATGCCGAGCAACAAACCGCGGGAGCCGCTGGTGATGGTGCTCAGCAGGCAGGCGGCAGTGATAAAGCAAAAGCGGACGACGGTGTTGTTGACGCTGAGTTCGAAGAAGTTAAGGAAGATAAGTAATTTAGTTTAATCACCAATAAAGGTCGCACAGCCCGACCTACAATCTGAAGCAGGGCTTGTCCCTGCTTTGTTGTGTCAACCCAAATCAAAATTTACACCGAGCTGAGCATGGCCAAAAAAGATTATTACGAAGTATTAGGCGTTGCCAAAAGCGCATCCGAGCAAGAATTGAAAAAAGCTTATCGCCGCGTGGCGATGAAGTTTCACCCAGATCGCAACCCCGACAATAAAGAAGCCGAAGACAAATTTAAAGAAGCCAGCGAAGCCTACGAAGTTCTTTCAGACAAAAATAAACGCGCCGCATACGACCAGTATGGTCACGCCGGAGTGGAAGGTGCAGGAATGGGCGGTGGTGCCGGCGGTTTCGGTAATTTCAGTGATATTTTTGGTGATGTTTTTGGTGATATCTTCGGTGGCGGCGGACGCGGTGGCCCCAGTCGAGGTTCCGATTTACGCTATACATTGGAGCTCACTCTTGAAGAAGCAGTGCGCGGCACCAGTGTAAAAATCAAAGTCCCTACTCTGGTCAGCTGCAAAACCTGTGATGGCAGTGGCGCCAAACCTGGCACCAAACCCACCACCTGTGGAACCTGCGGCGGCCACGGACAAGTGCGTATGCAGCAAGGATTTTTCTCGGTCCAGCAAACTTGCCCCACCTGCCGTGGTAAAGGCAAATCCATTGCCGACCCCTGTAAAGAATGTCATGGGCATGGGCGCGTCGAAGAGACCAAAACCCTCAATGTTAAAGTGCCACCGGGTGTGGACAGCGGTGATCGCATTCGATTGGCTGGCGAAGGTGAAGCCGGCGGTGACGGAGGGCCCAGCGGCGACTTGTACGTACAGGTTTCCGTCAAAGATCACGAGTTTTTTCATCGCGAAGGCAAAGACCTGTACTGCGAGGTACCTATTAGCATGATCGACGCCTGCTTGGGTGGAGAGCTGGAAGTTCCCACTTTGGATGGCAGAGTAAAACTCAAGGTGCCAGAGGGGACCCAAACCGGAAAACTGTTTCGTATGCGCGGCAAAGGTGTGGTACCCGTTCGCGGCGGCCCATCAGGCGATTTGCTGTGCCGAGTGGTAATAGAAACACCCGTCAATCTCACCAGCGATCAAAAACAATTGCTGGAAAACTTACGTGAGAGCATGGGAGGCACCAAGCATAAGCATTCCCCTAAGCAAAACAGCTGGTTTGAGGGCATGAAAAACTTTTTTGGCGAAATGAAACTCTAAGTGACATAAAGACCGGTTGATGTCCAATCGGCTGACGTGTTCAGCCGATTTTGGTTTCCGAGTCTGAAAATATTCATGATATGCTGGCAGAACCTTTCACCATTTGAGACATCCAAAAAATGAAGGCCATAGTCAACATCTTCCTTAAAGGTCTCGTTTTCACCCTTCCCCTTGCAGTAACCTTCGGTTTACTTTATTGGCTTTTTTCCTCTGCCGAAAACCTTCTAAAATTACCACTGCAATTGTTGTTGCCACAAGGCTGGTACGTAACGGGTATGGGGGTTGTTTCTGCATTTGCCATTATTTTTTGCATCGGCATTTTAGTGCAAGCCTATTTAATCAAGTATGTATTGCAATGGATTATTCAGATTGTTGAAAAGATTCCCCTAGTCAACACACTGTACACCAGCGCCCGCGACCTCATGCAAATCGTCGCCGGGGGCAAACAAAAAGATTTGAACCGCGTAGTCGCTGTGAATTTTGACAAACAAATCCGCTTGATTGGATTTGTCACCCACGACGATGTGCAACTCGGTGATGAGACCGGCCTATATGCCGTGTATTTTCCCTTCAGTTATCAAATTGGCGGCTACGTGATGTACATCGATAAAGAGCGCTGCCAAACATTGGACATCCCTGTACAAAAAGCCATGCAGCAAGTTTTGACGGCAAACATTAAACGATCTTGATTTTACTCCACGTCCACATCCACTAGCCACCAAAGCAATTCGCATCACACACTTTATTATCAAAACCTCCCTGCTCCTATTCATTACTCACCCAATTTCATCATGAGACTTCGATCACACTCACATTGAGTTACGTATTTTTACGTATTTTCTACTTGAACAGAAAATTCTATTGTGCGCACGTCAAATAATTAATTATTTGCAACACACATTGGAGTGGACTATGAATCAAGACAATAAAAAAACTGCGCACACATTTTGGATACCTACGCTAGCGAAGATCCGGCCGGCGTCACTAGTTTTCACATTACTGGCAACCCTAATCACTCTAAGCGGATGCGACGGAGAATCACTTAAAGGTACTCCTGTCGTTATGTCATTCGCCGAATTGCGCCAACCGATTACATTACGGGGCACACAACCGATTTTCAAGAATGGCAAAATTGTTATCTATAAAAATTATTTATTGATCAATGAACCAGACAAAGGCATTCATTTAATCGATAACACAACTCCCGAAAACCCTGTGCAACTGGGATTTATTCCCATTGCAGGAAACACCGACATTGTGATCAAAGACGACTTACTTTACGCCAACAATTACGTTGACATAGTTGCGCTTGACATTTCGGATGCTAATGACATAAAAACCCATCACCGCGCCGAAAATGTTTTAGCGCCACGGTACAATCCAGCCGCCTATGGAGTCAGTTCAGATGCAGGGGTCATCATCGCCTTTGTATATGAATCTTAAGGAGAATGTCATGAAACTATACCCAATTAAATTTACCCTTTACAGCATCCTCTGTTTAATTTTTTTGAGTGCATGCGGCTCACCCGGATCGTCCTCTGGCGGCTCTCCCAGCACGGGTGGAACATCCGGTGGAGGCTCAACCGTCTCACAATCCGGCTCCACAGCAGCCATGTTAATACATCAAAATGCACTTTATATTTTGGATTCGAACCTGCTAAAAGTTTTTGATATTTCTAATGGGGATGAAACAAAAAAAGTATCGCAACATGTTATCAGCGGTGCGGAAACATTATTTGTATACGAAAATTATTTATACGTTGGCGGCAAACTGGGAGTTGATATTTGGAATATTGAAGATCCCCTCACGCCGGTACAAGAAAATTACTATCAACATTCCAAAGCGTGCGATCCAATAATCGTTCAAGATGATATTGGCTATATTACTCTACGCAATCGCCCGGTTTGCCGAGGCCAGAGCAATCGCTTGGAAGTGGTTGACTTTAGCGATCCAACAAACCCGCAAAAACTCGTAGAGTATCCCATGCAGAATCCATACGGTTTAGCCAAAATGGGTGATTATTTAGCTGTTTGCCAAGAGCGCTTTGGACTTTCTATTTTAAATGTAACTCTCGCCGAAACCGAAGACACCAAAACA